>CAZQYU010000452.1:0-2933 GCA_964597585.1 uncultured Thermoanaerobaculia bacterium | reverse complement strand
GGGTCGCAGGCGGTGTTGGTGTAGACGTCGATCGTGTAGGTGGTGTCCGCCTCCGAGTCGAGTGAGCCGGTGACGGCGCTCTCTGTGGCCAGGGTCAGAACCGGATAGTTCTGGCCGTCGTTGCCGGCGCCGTCGGTGTCGCCCGGGTCGTTTTTCTGGACGGTCGAGAAGTTGAGGGCGATGCCGAGCCCCTCGTTGTCGAAGATCTCGTTGGAGCGGATCTCGACCCCTGTTGCGCCGGTGGTGACGAAAACGCCGGCATCGCCGTTGAAGGCGATCGTGTTGGGCGCCTCGAGGCCGAGACCGATGTTGGTGCTCGGCGTGCCACCGCCGAATCGAACCCCGTGGACTCCGTTGCCGAGGGGTGAGCCGCCGTCGACGGCAGTGCCGATGAGGTTGCCCTCGACGCTCGTCAGCTCGCCACGGGCGCCGATCTCGATGCCGTGGTTGACGTTGGCCGAGATGACGTTGCGCGCTGCGTCCTCGGTGCCGCCGATGCGGGTCCGCAGACCATCGTCGACGGTGATCCCATCGCCCCAGCTGGTGCTGCCCGGCACGCCGTTGCCGATGGCGATTGTGCCCGAGGCGTCGGTGCCGATCAGGTTGCCTTGGATGACGACGTCCTCGGGTACGAAATTGAGGTTTTGGCGCAGCACCACCCCGCTGTAGCCGTTGCCCGAGATGACGTTGCCGGCGCCCTCGGCAATGCCGCCGACGCTGACCCGCGGAGTGCCGTAGATCATGATTCCGTGGTAAGCGTTGCCGAGTTTGTTCGAGCCGCTGACATCGACACCGATGAAGTTGCCCTGGATGGTCGTGCCGTCGGCCTCATATAGAAGTCGGACGCCGTCACGCTGGTTGCCCGACACCAGGTTGCGCGCCGCTGGCGTCGTACCGCCGATGGTGACGTCCTCGGCGCTGAGCCACACGACAACTCCCTCGAGGTTGCCGAGGGCCGCGGTTCCGTCGGGATTGGTGCCGATCCGGTTGCCCTGGATCACAGTTCCGGTGCCGCCGTAGCGAAGCTGCAGCCCCATGCCGTCGACGCCGGCGATGACGTTGCCGGCGCCCGCGGCGGTGCCGCCGAAGGTATTCGACGTTGTGCCGTTCTGGAAATAGACGCCGCCGAAGTCGGCGAAGGCCGCCTGACCCGTTGCGTCGGTGCCGAACCAGTTGCCCTGGATGGTGATGTCGGTGGTTTCGTCGCCGCTGACGGTAAGACCCCACCAACCGAGGCTGGAGATGATGTTGCGGGCGGCGGCAACGGTGCCGCCGATCCGGTTGTCGGGGCTTCGCATCGAGATGCCCGGTGAGAAGTAGGTGGTGTCGCCGGTAGCGTTGAGACCGACGTGGTTTCCCTCGATGACGTTGTTGGTGCTGTGCTCACCGGGCATGGAAAAGCTCACACTCAAGGAGCCCACTGAGATGCCCCGCACCGTGCTACTTCCGCCGCGAAGCCCGATCGCGGCGGCATCTCCGGTGATCTGGACCAGACCCTGGGAGGTGCCGTCGAGGGTCACCGGCTGGGCGGTGAAGGTCGCATTGGTCTGGAGGACGGCGCTCGAGACGGCAAACGTGATCTGGCTCAGCCCATCGAGATGGCGAGCCTGAGTGAACGCCGCCCGCAGCGTGCAGGTTCCGCCTTCGGTGGCGCAGACATCATCGTTGAAGTCGTCATCGTCGTCGTTGCCGGAGTCGTTGACGACGAACGACCGCGCTGCCGTAGTGAGCGCCACCGCGGGTCGCGCGTCGCCGCGGTGCAGCACAACCAAGTCCTCGAGGGCGTCGCCGTTGAGGCGCATGGGAATCACCGCCACCGGTGTGTCGTCTGCCTCCAGATCAGCGCGCGCTGCGATCGCTGCGAAGTCACCGGTCGAAACATCGGGCTGGATGAGGCCGAGAGTCTGCATTGCTGGCTCGATCAGCAGCAGGTCGTCAGGGCGCCTGCTCGAGGTCCGGGTGCGCAGCAGACGCAGGCCGTCCTGGGGAATGGCCGCGACCTCGGGGAGCACCTCCTCACGCCACCCTGAAAACGGCTCCGGCTCACCGATGAGCACCGTCAGGCTCCCGTCGTCGGAAAGCAGCGCCAGGTCGCGGGCGACATTGCCGCGAAAACGACCTGACACGATGTCGACGGCCGGTCGGCTCAGGGCTCGTTCCGCAACCGAGGCGTTCGCCACCTGCGAGCGAAGCTGGCGGTCGAGGGAAAGCTTGCGGTCGCGGCCCGAGACGAGCAGCAGTCGGTCCCCGGCGGCTACCGCCACGTCCACCAGATGGTCGCCGTCTAGAGCTGCGATGTCGATTGCCGTTGCGGCGGTAGGCAGCACGAAGGCCTCAGGGGTGGCTCGCATGGCGCCGCCCGGGTGCTCGAGCACCAGCAGTCGCGAACCGGCCGGTCCGCTCACCGCCACCGCCAGATCAGGCAAGCCGTCGCGGCGGTTGAGGTCGCCGCTCGCCCACGCGGTCAGCCGACCAGGGAGGTCGAAAGCGCCCGTAGGGTGAAGGTTTCCGGCTCCATCGCCGGCGAGCATCTCGATCCGAGTACCGCCGCGGCGGGCGACAACGACGTCGGCATGGCCGTCGGCGTCCATGTCGCCGACGGCGATGAAATCCGCCGTGAGCGGGCTTTCGACCAGTCGCACGTCGGGTAGGAACGCCGTGTCACAGCCCTCGCCGGAAGCCCTCCGAGCACGCGCAGCCTCCGAGTTTGGGAACAGCAGGTCGACGTTGCCGCGGTGGATTGCCAGCCGCGCCGCGCCGCCGCACTCGAGGGCGACCACCAGGTCGAGCATGCCGTCCTCGTCGAGATCGCCGACCGCGGCCGCGGTGGGCTCGCATTCGAGGGGCTTTTGGGCGTAGAGACGATCCGGGCTCGCAACATATCGGCTCGGGACCGGCCGTCCGGCGTCGAGCCGCAGCCACGGGTCGCTGTC
>CAZQYU010000451.1:0-2940 GCA_964597585.1 uncultured Thermoanaerobaculia bacterium | reverse complement strand
CCTGGACCCCGTCGCCGTAGTAGCAGTCGCCGTGCTGCTCGATCGCCCGCTTGAGATACGCATCGCCCTCGGCTCCCTCGGTCATCTGGCCGAGGTAGAGCAGGGCGCATCCGGTCCGGTTCGCGCGGTCGTAGCGCTCGAGAAGCGTCTGCAGGCTTGTCCGCGCCTCGTCGCTTCCGAACTTCCTGTTGGCAACCTGGTAGAGCTGCTCGATCTGCTGCAGGTCCTCGCGGGAGTAGACCTTGAGATCCGCCTCCATCCGGGCCCTGGCTGCCGTGCGGTTGCGCGCGACCGCGGCGTCGGTCGTGAGCTTGGCCATCACCGGACCGAGCGCGTGCTCGAGCTCGGCCACGCGGGCCTCGAGGCGCGCGAGCCGGGTCTCGACCGAGTCCGCCGGCTGCCCGGCGGCCGGCACGGAGTTCTGGGCGAAAGCCGGGGAGGCCACAACCATGAATGCGAGAAGGACCATGAGACGACGCATTCGAATCCTCCTTGTCACGTTCCACGCGGTCGTGCGGCGACGGTACATATCTTCTACGGAGGCCACGACGATTCCGTCGCAGTATAGGCACGTCAGGTCAGCAGTGTAAGCTCCGTCAGCGGCTCAGGCACGGGTGTGGACCCAGGTTGACCATGGACGTCCGAAGTCCCGGCTCGGCCGTCCCTCGGGTGGGGTCGCTCATCCGTCGAACCTGCGAGCGGGTTCGTGCACCGCGCCGGCTGGCGGCGGTGGCCGGAAGGGGTTCACCGCCTGCACCGAGCCGTAGCGTTGACCATGGCCGAGGTCCTCGGTGTAGAGGATCGGCGCTTCGAGCCTCGCAGCGGCGGCGAGGATCGCGCCGTCCCAGTACGAGAGGCCGAATTGTATCGAGCGCTCGATGCCGGAGATGACGAGCGGGTAATCCGTCGTCACCAACGGGAACGCGCGCAGCTGCTCGATCAGCTCCAAGGCCGTGTCGGCAGCCAAAGGTGTTGTGATCTTCCGCGTGACCGTGACATAGAACTCCTGGAGCACCTGGATCGAGAGACCAAAGTCCGCGCTCGCGATGATCTCCATCGCCCGGTTCTTCTTGGCTGCCTCAGCGGGAGACGAGGAGACCGCGTACACGAGCACGTTCGAGTCGAGGAAGCACTCAACGGTCATGGAGCTCGTCCCGAGTCCAGGTCCGCTCGCCGACCTCGGCCCGCGGCGCGCGGCACAGCTCGAGGATTCGAGCTCGGGCGGTCCGCGCCTGGGACTCCTGCTCGACGAGCTCCTCCAGGAACTCTCGGATCATCGCGTTGAGCGAGGTGGAGCGCTGAGAGGCGATCTTCCGGGCTTCTCTGACGACTAAGTCGTCGAGTGCGAGGGTGACGTTCTTCATGAACACAGGATATGTGTGACTGTGCTGGCGGTCAACCCATGTCCAAGCTTCCTCCCCATGATGAACTGGATTCCACGCTCGACATCAGCCGGCCCGGCGCCCATATTCCCTGGCAAGCGAACAACCAACGGATCGTGAGACTGAGGTGTGAAGGGAGGATGGTGTCATGAAACGTGCTCTCGTGCTTGTGCTCGCCCTCGCCTTCGTTGTGGTCGCAGCGACACTCGTGTTCACCAACAGTCCGGCCGAGGCAAAGAAGCCGTTTGACAACGGTGACCTCGATGGGAGCTACGCCTGGGTCAACACCGAGATCTCTCTCCGGGGCGATTCCCCCGGGGTGGTGACCTACTGCAATGCGTTCGGAACGATCGAGTTCTTCGGCGACGGAACGGCCTCGAACGACAGCACCAATCGCTGCACGACCGCGGAGCATCCGGAAGACCTGGATCTCTTCACCTTTTATGACAGGCCGTTCCTCTACTCGATGGAGCCCGACGGCAACTTCCTGCTGTGGGAGGACGGAGGCTCCGGCTCCCAGACCCACTGTCGCCTGGTCGACAAGGGCGCCATGATCATCTGCGACGGCACCTCCTCGCAACCTGACATCCTCTCGATGAGCGCGGTGGCCGTGCGGCAGTAGGCCCGAAAAGGCCCCCGGTCACCCCGGGGGCCTGGATCCGGCGCCGTGGGCGTCGGGGTCAGTCGGTGAAACGGATGGCGCGAGCGATCTCCGCCAGCCAGGGGAAGCGCGCCATGAGATCCTCGACCTGCTCATCGTCGAGACGGACAGTGCCGCTGGCGGCGCCGGCCTCGTCCTTGGCTTTCCAGGCGTCGAACGTCGGTAGCTCGATCGCGTCGAGCTTCGCCTTGGCGAGCCCGGCGTTCGCCGACGCGACCGACTTCGTCTTGAACTCCTCGAAACGCTTCTCGACATCGACGAGCTGCGTCTCGAGGTTTGCCATCCGGTCGAGCTGGCCGGGGCTCGGACGACCTTCGAAGTTGAGCACGCTGCCGTAGAGATTGCCGAAGTGCTCGCGCAGCTTCTCGTCGCCGCCGATGTAGCCGTCACCGGTCGCGACGAAGCCCTTGCGGAAGCTGTCGGCGTCGTCGGCGAGCTGGCCGAGCTTCTTGGCGAGCCTTGCCGGTGTCTTCTCGGCGCGCGCTGTGGCGGTGTCACGGACGGTGACCAAGCTGTCGCCGACGTAGGCGAGCCGCTCGATGTCGGCGTAGAGCCTGAGCTCGGTCTCCGACTTGAGCTTGCGGTCCGCAGCCGAGTGGGGATTGCGTGGGTCGGCGACCAGCTCGACTGTCGATTCGTAGGACTTTTTACCCTTGATCAGCTTCACTCTGTAGGTGCCCTCCGGGTTGCGCGGGCCTTCAAAACCGCCGAACAGGATGGTCGAAGCAGGCGGGACCTTGGGCGGTTTCATCCGCATCGGCCACAGCACGCGGTTCAGACCGACCCGCTTGCCGCCCGGGAGCGTCGTCACCAGCTTGCCCTGGCCGTCGTAGATCTCGAGTTTGAGATCGCCGAACAGATGGCGCTTCTTCAACCAGTAGACGATCGCCGCGTCGC
>CAZQYU010000450.1:0-2940 GCA_964597585.1 uncultured Thermoanaerobaculia bacterium | reverse complement strand
GATCCAGGGCAACAACGTCGACGTCGTGGTCGAGGTGCCCTCGATCGGCGACCCGGGTCAGATCGTCTCCGGCACCACCCGGATCACGTCGAGCCCGGACCGGCGCAGGATCGCCGAGCTCGCCGCCCGTTTCTGCGCCGAGGCCGGGATCATGCGGCCCGGGTTCTCGTTCCAGGCCGGCGCTGGCGGCACCACCGGTGCGTTCGCGATCTACCTCGCCGAGCTGATGCGCGCGGCCGGCATCACCGCCCGCTTCGCCCGCGGCGGGTCGAACAAGTACCTGGTGGAGATGCTCAAGGACGGCCTGGTCGAGTTCATCCTCGACGGCCAGACCTTCGATCTCGACGGCGTCGCCTCGATGCGCGACGACCCGCGGCACGTCAACACCTCGCCGTTCACCTCCTACAACTTCCACGGCAAGGGGAACTTCGCGTCGATGGTCGACGTCGCCGTCCTCGGTGCGACCGAGGTCGACCTCTCCTTCAACGGCAACGTGGTGACGCATTCCGACGGCCGCCTGCTGCACGGCATCGGCGGCTGGCAGAACTGCCTCGCCGCGCGCTGCGCCATGCTGCTCGTGCCTTCGTTTCGGGACCGCATCCCGGTGATCGTGGACGAGGTCACGACCCTGTGCGGGCCGGGCGAGCTGATCGACGTGGTCGTCACCGAGCGCGGGATTGCGGTCAACCCGCGGCGCAAGGACCTGCTCGACGCGGTGCGCGGGACGCGGTTGCCGATCCGGCCGATCCAGGACCTCAAGACCGAGCTCGACCGGATCTGCGGGGTGCCCCAGTCGGTGCCCCGCTCCGACGAACCGGTGGCGGTGGTCAAGTGGGTCGACGGCACCGTCCTCGACACTGTGTGGAAGGTCGGTTGAGAGGGTGCGATTCGGGATGCGGGCATTCACCACAACGACACAAAGACACAAAGACCACACAGAGAGCCTGTGTCTATGAGCTTCAAACTCCTGGGCGGGCGCCACAGCGCGGAGCATGTCTCCGCCGACGCTGGGCGCAGCGCTGCGCCCGAGGAGAGCCCGCCGCGGCATGTGAAGATCTCCGGTTCCAGACTTCCGATTTCTCTTTGTGCCTTTGTGTCTTCGTGGTTTCTGGGTGGGGGCGGATTCAGCCGGTCAAGTGGGCCACCTCTTGTCAGGTGAGGCGATGACGTGTATCATGTCGCGTCCGCGGCCTGATGGTCCGTGGGGAGGTGCGAGATGAAGCCAGGAATTCACCCCGAGTACCAGGACGTCGAGGTGCGCTGCGCGTGCGGCAACACCTTCACGACAAAGTCGACCAAGACTGAGCTCCGGCTCGAGATCTGCAGCCAGTGCCACCCGTTCTACACCGGCAAGCAGAAGCTCATCGACACCGCAGGAATGGTTGAGAAGTTCGAGCGCCGCTACGGCAAGCGCTAACGACCGCCGGCCGCCTTGTGGCGGCCCCGTGAGCCCCGCGCCGACCCAGGGTCCGCGCGGGGTTCTCCGTTTCCGGGAGATTTCCGACCGCCGCCGGAGAGCGTGATCATGTTCGACCGACTCGCCGAGATCGAGAGACGCTATCAGGGCCTCGTCGCCCAGCAGGCCGACCCCGAGATCGCGGTCGATCCGGACCGCTACCGGGAGGTCGCCAAGAAGGCGGCCGAGATCGAGCCCGTGGTCGAGGTCTACCGCGAGTGGCGCCGCGTCGAGACGGACCTTTCCGGCGCGCGGGAGGTGCTCGCCGGCGCCGACGACGCCGAGATGCGCGAGCTCGCAGGTCTCGAGGTGGGCGAGCTCGAGGAGCGCCTCGAGACGCTCGAGCAGCAGCTCAAGCTCTTGCTCCTGCCCGAGGACCCCAACGACACCCGCAACGTCATCCTCGAGGTCCGGGCTGGGACCGGCGGCGAGGAGGCGGCCCTGTTCGCCGCCGAGCTGCTGCGCATGTACACCCGCTACGCCGAGCTCAAACGGTGGAAGATCTCGGTCACCGATCTGTCGGAAGCCGGCCTCGGGGGCATCAAGGAGGCGGTCGCGGTGATCGAGGGCAAGCGGGTCTACTCGCGGCTCAAGTACGAGTCCGGGGTGCACAGGGTGCAGCGCGTGCCCGCGACCGAGGCGTCGGGGCGCATCCACACCTCGGCCGCCACCGTGGCGGTCCTGCCAGAGGCCGAGGAGGTCGAGGTCTCGATCGACGAAAAGGACCTTCGCGTCGACCGCTTCTGCTCGTCGGGTCCGGGCGGGCAGAGCGTCAACACGACCTACTCCGCGGTCCGCATCACCCACCTGCCGACCGGGCTGGTGGTCTCGTGCCAGGACGAGAAGTCGCAGGTCCAGAACCGCGCCAAGGCGATGCGGGTGCTGGCCGCGCGCCTGAAAGAGGCCGAGGAGGCCGAGCGCGACCGCGAGCGCGCCGCCAACCGCCGCTCCCAGGTCGGCTCCGGCGACCGCTCCGAGAAGATCCGCACTTACAACTTCCCCCAGGGCCGGGTCACCGACCACCGCGTCGGGCTCACGGTCCACCGGCTGCACTCGGTGCTCGACGGCGACCTCGACCTCCTGGTCGAGCCGCTCATCACCCACGACCAGACCGAGCGCCTCAAGGCCGAGGTGGAGTAACGGCGGCCCCATGCCCGTTCGCGGTGGCCGCGTGTGGGGGTGATGGACTTCACCACCAAGACACCAAGGGGACATTGAGGGGCTGAAACCCCGTGCCGGTTTCCTGTACGAGTTCGCGGGAGACCCCTGGTTGTCAGAGCTCTCTTGGTGTCTTGGTGGTTTGGCCTCCGCGGGCGATCCGGGTGCACGCGTCACGACCGTCGCCGAGCCGCCAAAGGACGGACGCGAGACGCGAGACGTTCGGGCACGAGCCGCCTCTGAGTCTCGCTGCCACCCTCGTGCGCCACGCGGTTTCGGTGTGGTGCGGGCGTCCCGCCTGCACCGGCCGCGGAGCGGCCGATTGG
>CAZQYU010000449.1:1536-2940 GCA_964597585.1 uncultured Thermoanaerobaculia bacterium | reverse complement strand
CGGGCCGGGGAGATCGTGCTGATCAGCGGCGTCAACGGCGCCGGCAAGTCGACCCTGGCGCGCGCCCTCGCGGGCTACCTGCGCCTCGACGCAGGACGGGTCGAGCGCCCCCGGAGAGGGGTCGCATTGATGCTGCCCACGGCTGAGCTCCAGCTCTTCGCAGCCAGCGTGGCCCGCGAGCTGTCGAGCCTCGGAGCCGGTTCCGAGGAGGTCTCCCGCGTGCTGCGCCGACATCGGCTCGAGGCGCTCGCGGCCCGCCCTCCGTGGAGCCTGTCGCGCGGCGAGCGCCAGCGTCTCGTGCACGCCGCCCTCGACCTCGGCCGCCCGGCCGTCATGGTGGTCGACGAGCCCGGTCAGGGTCTCGACGCCTGCGACCTCGCCGACCTTGTAGGGCTTTTCCACCGTAGGGCAGGAAAGGGGCGCGCCTACCTGCTGCTGTCCCACCGACGGGAGCTCGCCGCCGCCGCCCACCGGCATCTGGTTCTCGAGGGTGGCCGTCTCCGGGAGGCGGCACGGTGAGCGATCCCCGTCCCTGGACCTACGCCGCGCTGTTCGGGACGCTGTGGGGCGCGGTCGAGCTGACAGCGGGAACGGTGCTCAAGATGTCGCGCCTGCCGCTCGCCGGGACCCTGCTCGCCGTGGTCGGTCTCGCCTGCATGGTGACGCTGCGCCGGCTGCAGCCGCGGCGCGGGGTGTGCCTGCTTGCCGGGGTTGTGGCCGCGTTCCTCAAAGTCTCTGCCCTCGGCGGCCTGGTGGTCGGGCCGATGGTCGGCATCCTCGGAGAGGCGCTGCTGGTCGAGCTGGCCTTCACGCTGGTCGGCGCGAGGCTGTATGGGGCGGTGCTCGCCGGCGCCCTGGCGCTGATGGAGGCGCCGCTGCAGAAGCTGGTGACCACGTGGCTGGTCCTCGGTAGCGAGGCGATCGTCGCGGTGGTCCGGGTGACGCAGCGCCTGGTCGAGCGACTCGGCCTGGCGCCGCCGTCGCCGCTGGTCCTGCTGGCAGTCGCCCTCGGCGCTGCCGCCGCGCTCGGCGCAGTTGCGGGAGCGTGGGCATGGCGCCTCGCCGGCAGGGTCGAAATGCGCCTCGGGGGCGGCCCGTGAGGCGCGCCGCGACGTGGCTTGCAGTGGCGTCTGCGGTGGCGGTGTTCCTCCCGTTCCCGGCCGCGGCGCCCGTCGCGCTGCTCCTCGCGGTGCTGGCGGCGCTGGTGCTCGATCGGGCGGTGCTGCGCGTCGGCGTCCGCTTCGGTGTCGCGCTCGCGGTGCTTTCGGGTGCCGCGCTGGCAGGTGCCGCGGTGGCGTCGAGCTCGGGCCCGACCCGCGGCCTCGCGGTCGCCGTCACGGTGCTGCTTCGCCTGCTGGTGCTGACCCTGCTCACGGGCCTGGCGGCACGGTCGATCTCTGCCGA
>CAZQYU010000449.1:0-1436 GCA_964597585.1 uncultured Thermoanaerobaculia bacterium | reverse complement strand
CGCTGGGTCCAATGGCTGATGACGGCCCTCGTGGTCGTGATCGGGGCGCAGTTCACCCTCTGGGTGTGCGCCCACCTGACCGGACGGTGGCCGACGGTCACGCGCCCCCCTGGAGTGGAGGGCTTCCTCCCCATCGACGGCATGCTCGGCGCGCGGCACCTGCTCCACACCGGGCAGGTCGACCCGATCCACCCTGCCGCTGTCGCCGTGTTTCTCGGCATCTGCCTGATGTCGGCGGTGGTCGCGAAGTCCTTCTGCTCCCACCTGTGCCCGGTCGGGCTCGTCTCGGAGCTTCTCGGCCGCCTCGGTGTGCGCCTGGTCGGTCGCACCCTGACGCCGCCGCGCTGGCTGGACTGGCCGCTGCGCGGGCTCAAGCTTCTGCTGCTCGCCTTCTTCGCGTGGGCGGTGTGGTTCGCGATGGATCCGCGCGCGGTCGAGTCGTTCCTCACCAGCCCCTACGCCAAGGTCGTGGACGCCAAGATGTGGCTCTTCTTCGCGCCGCCCGGCCGCCTGACCGTCGCGGTGCTCGGCGTGCTGGTGATCGGCTCGATCTTCGTGCGCGATCTGTGGTGTCGCTACCTGTGTCCCTACGGCGCGTTGGCCGGGATTCTCGGCCGGCTGGCGCCGCTCAAGGTGACCCGCGACCCGAGCCGCTGCACCGACTGCCGCGCCTGCACCCGGGTGTGCCCGGCGCGGCTTCCGGTCCACACCCTGGGCCGCGTCGCCTCGATCGAGTGCACGTCGTGCCAGGACTGCGTGGTCGCGTGCCCGGTCCGGGGTTGCCTCGCGGTGCGTCCGCCGACCCTCGCCGGCCGCGAGCGCTGGCTGCGCCCGGCGGTCGCTGTCGGCGTTGCGGCCGGCATCTGGTTGGTGGTGGTCGGCGGTTTTCGGCTCGCGGGGCACTGGCACGGCGCGGTCAGCGAGGTGGAGTACCACCACCGCCTCGGCGAGCTCGACTCGCCGCTGTACACCCACGTCGGCGGGATGGCGATGCAGGAGTCATCCCGCTCCGACCGGGTGGCGGCCGTGCCGACCCATCGCTGATCTCCGGCGTCCCCGGGCGGTACGTGGAGAGGTGTCCGCGTCCGGCGCTATCATCGGGCCATGGACGATCACGCCGCGCTGTCCCAGGTCCCGCTGCTCGCCCACCTCCCCGAGACTCCGCGCCGGGAGGTGATTTCCGTGGGTCACGAGCGGCGCCTAGGGCGCGGCGAGATCCTATTCCATGAGGGCGACCGAACCGAGGCCTTCTTCGCGGTGCTCGAGGGTCAGCTCAAGCTGGTCCGA
This sequence comes from uncultured Thermoanaerobaculia bacterium, assembly GCA_964597585.1. Classification (GTDB taxonomy): domain Bacteria; phylum Acidobacteriota; class Thermoanaerobaculia; order Thermoanaerobaculales; family Sulfomarinibacteraceae; genus CAVSIS01. The sequence goes on along the minus strand of CAZQYU010000449.1, from coordinate 149 downwards.
TACTCGCCCCGCGGCAAGGAGCTGCTCCTGCACCTCGTCCATCCTGGCCAGTCCTTCGCCGAGGCGGCGCTGTTCGGTGAGGGGACCTACCCTGCGACCGCTGTCGCGATCGACCCGAGCCGTCTGTGGTGCTGGCCGCGCCGCGGGTT
>CAZQYU010000448.1:0-2965 GCA_964597585.1 uncultured Thermoanaerobaculia bacterium | reverse complement strand
GGTCTGTGACGGCCTGCCACAGCGGCGCCGGCAGCCTCAGGACCGCGAGCACCGGCGCGCCGACGGCGATCTCGTGGCCGGGCGTGGCGAGGTCGATGCGGGCCGGCCCGATCGGGTGCAGCTCTTGCCACGGCAGTTTCACGGCGGTTCGGCGAGGGAAGCGCACCACGAGGCGGAGACCGGCATCATCGACCCAGGCCGACACGAGCCGCCGGTAGCGCACCGCGCCGAGCTGCACGGTGATCCGCACGAACTCGGGTGCTCCGTCCGCCGGGGGAGCCGGGTAACGGATGGCCAGCGCGGTCCATCCGCCGCCGCCAAAGAGCCGCGGCGCCAGGCGTACGGCCGCCCAGACGACGGCCGTGACCAAGATCACCCCACCGAGCGCGAGCACCAACAGCCCAACCCACGGGTTCACGAGGAGATCATACCCAGGTACGGGCTCCGATCCAGCCCCACCATGCGAGGTAGCCTGCAGTGATGAACGCAGCCATGGCGACCGCGCGGGCGTAGGGCACCGTCAGCCGCGCGAGCCGTTGACGCTGCGCCCGGAACGCGGTGAACACGGCTACGACGGACAGGGCCGCAAATATCAAAGTGACCGCGCACAGGCCCACCGACCACGGGCTGAAAGCACCGAGGCGGGGAATGACGTTCTCCCCCGCCCCCGCAAAGATCCCGCCCGCCGCCGCGAGGCTCGCCGAGGCCGCGAACGGCCAGCCCAATACGCCCAACCGTCGCTCTCCCCGGAAACGTCGTCGCAGGAGCCGCTGCCCCAACCACACCGGAGCGACGACGAGAATCGAGGCGAGCAGGGCCGCGGTCACCCCGGCGAACGCCGTCTGCGCCCAGACCAGGGCGATCGGCTCGCGTTCAAGAGTGTCCGTCCCCCACTGCAGGAGCGGCCCGGAATCGGGGTCGTCGACCAGGGCGAGGTTGGCGGAGGGCCACTTCTCGTGTCGGAAGAGGCGATCGCCGACATGGAGGTACCGGGTGCTGTTCCCGAGGAGCGGCGCCACCAGGAGCGTATCGCCCTCGAAGCTGACGCGCTGCATGTTGAGCAGGCGTTCGAGAAAGCGAAGAGTCTCTTGCCGTGGGCTTCCGGGACCGTACCACCCGGCCCAACGCCGGGCCACGCCGGGCGGAACGGCGACCGGCGGCGGCGGCTCGGGCGCCGGCAGGTCGCGGGTGAGATACCCGACCAGGACAGAGCGGATGCGACGGAAGGCATCGATGGAGCCCGAGTTGGTCATGAACACGTAGCCGAGGCCGTGCTCCGGGAGGTACCCGAGCGAAGCCAGGCCCCCGTTGACACCGCCGTCGTGGCCGTGAAACACGAAGGAACGCACCCGATAGGCGTAGTCGTTGAGCCCGTAACCGCTCGCGAGTCCCGCACGCGCGGCGAGGGTCGTCTCCGGCCGCTCCATCCTCGACACCGACTCCTCGGAGAGGACGGAGCGCCCCTCGTACTGGCCGCGGTCGAGCAGCATTCGGACCAGGTGTGCCATCTCCTCGGCGGAGGCGTTGATCGCGCCCGACGGCCGCACCAGGATGTGCCAGTAGGGCTGTGGCGTCACGCCGTCGCTGAAGTAGAGGGTTGCGGCTTCGGTTCCGGAACCGGGTTCGAAGAAGGTCGCCGTCCGCATCTCGAGAGGGTCGAAGAAGCGACTGTTGACGAAGCTCTCGTAGCGCTGTCCGGTCAGCTTCTCGACCACCCGCGCCGCAATCGGCGGTCCCATGTTGCAGTAGGACATGCGCGTGCCGGGTCGCCACCGCGCCCGCCGGCAGTCCGGCCGAAAGTCGAGGCCGTCGGTCAGCGCCGCATCGTCGGGAACCTGGTGCGCGTACTCGGCCAGCGAGATGTCGTCGAACCCTGCGGTGTGCTCGAGCAGGTTGACGATCCGCACCGGATCGGAGCGCTCCCACGGATTCGCGAACCAGATCTCGGGAGCGAGGTCGGCCAGCCGGTCGTGAAGGTTGAGACGCCCTTCCTCGACCAGCGCGAGGACCGACATCGACACGAACATCTTCGAGATCGAACCGATCCGGAACAGAGTGTCGCCGGTCGCGGGCCGTCCTGAGGCGACGTCGGCGAGACCCACCCCCGCCGCTTGGACGGTCCCGTCGCGCGAGATCAGCGCATAGCCGACGCCCGGGGTTTCCGTCTCCGACAGGATCGACTCGAGCTGCGCTCGGAGCTCCTCAACGCTGCCCGGGACGGGCTCTTCCTCGTCTGCGGCCTGAGCGCACAGGACACCGAACGCTACGACTGCCAGCCCGCACCCGGCCCATTTCGTCCACCGCCTCGTCAGCATCGAACCTCCGCCGCGCACCTCGAGTTGCACAGGCCGCGACTGCAGCCGGTCGTTTCGGATAACGTCGGCCCGAGGGTTGCGGTTCGCCACCCCGCAGGGAGCGGCGCCGCCTGATGAGGAACCGGCTCAGATCATCCGGTCTTGAGGTGTGCGGCGAGGAACTCCAGCGTCCTGTGCCAGGCATTCTCGGCAACCTGCGGCCGGTACCCCTTGCCCGAGGGGTTGGCGAAGGCGTGCCCCGCGCCAGGGTAGACGACGATCGTCGCGTCCTTGCCGAGTGCCTTCAGCGTCGACTCGAACGCCCGCACGTCCGCGACCGGGATACCCCGGTCCTCGGCGCCGAACAGGCCGAGGATCGGAACCTCGAGGGTGGCGAGCCGAGTCCGATCGTTCTCCAGATGACCGTAGTAGATCACGGCAGCGTCGAGCTGGGTCGGGAACAGCAGGGCGGTCTCGAGCGACCACCCGCCCCCGAAGCACCACCCCACGCTGCCGACCCGCGGCGCCTTGAGCCGGTCCGCGAGGTACGCGTAGGCCTGGCGCAGGTTGGAGTCGGCGGCAGCGGCGTCGGTCATCGCCGCCTTCATCAGCTCGCGGGCCTTCTCGGGGGTCTCCGCCACGGAGCCGCCGTAGAGATCGACCGCGAGCGC
>CAZQYU010000447.1:0-2971 GCA_964597585.1 uncultured Thermoanaerobaculia bacterium | reverse complement strand
GGACGGGCATCGGGCTGGCCGTCGCCGCCAAGGCCGCCGCCCTCATGGACGGTCGAATCTGGGTGGAGTCGGAACGAGGGCGCGGAAGCACGTTCTTCGTCGCGCTCGAGCTGAACGAGGCCGGTGCCAGGGGAGGAGGGACCAGCACATGAGCAGGGAAGCGACGTTCCTCCTGGTGGAAGACAACACGATGGACGTGGAGCTGTCCCTGAGTGTCAGTGCGTCGCCGGACTGGGAAGGGGTCGTGCCATGACGATCTCCCGGGAGGATCTTGCCGACGGCGCTCACGATCCGATTCGCATCTTGCACGTCGACGACAACGCCCACGACCGCGAGCTCGTCCGCGATGCCCTCGAGAATGCCGATCGCGCCTACTCCCTCACCGGGGCCGCAACTCACGCCGAGTTCCTCCGCGTCCTGGGCGAGGGCAGCTTCGATCTCATCCTGAGCGACTTCAACATTCTCGGCTTCGAAGGCTTCGACGTCCTGGACGCCGTCAACGCCCTGAGGTCGCCCCCGCCGGTGGTCATCATCACCGGCACCGGATCCGAGGAGACCGCGGTCGAGGCGCTCAAGCGGGGCGCCAAGGACTACGTGGTCAAGACCCCGGAGCACATCAAGCGCCTGCCGACCATCATCGATGCGGTGCTTGAACGCACGCACCTGCAGGAAGCTCAACGTCGGGCAAGCGAGGAGTTCAGGCGCGTCCAGGAGCAGATGGAGCGAATCGTCGAGCTGAACGCCGACGGCATGTTGGTCATCGACGACGAGGGGCAGGTTCTCTTTGCCAACCCCGCCGCGGCGAAGGCCTTGAATCGTGATCGGAAGACCCTGGTGGGCGCCTTCCTCGGTGCTCCCATCGTCTCTGACGCTCCGGTAGAGCTCAATATCGTCAACACGGGCGCGGCGTCGACCTATGTGGAGTTCAGGGCCTCGGAGGTGGAGTGGAACGGCCGCAGGGCAACGCTGGCGGCTCTGCGCGACGTGACCGAGCTCAAGCGCTCCGCTGAGCAGATCAGTCAGCTCAATCGCATCCTTCGCGCGATCCGCAACGTCAGCCAGCTCATCGTGCGCGAGAAGGACCCGGTTCGCCTGGTCCAGCAGACCTGCGAGCTGCTCGTCAAGTCCGGCGGCTACATCAGTGCGTGGATCGCTCTGGGCGACGGCCGAGATCCGCCGGCGAGCGTCGCCCAGGCAGGATGGGGAGACGCGTTCGAGCCATTCGCCGCGTCCTTGCGGGAAGGTCAGTGGCCGCCCTGCTGGCACGAGTGTGTCGCTTGCGAAGACGTGGCCACCATTTGCGACCCGAAGGTGGCATGCGAGGGCTGCTCTCTGTCGGATGGCTACGGGGACAGGGTCGCTCAGGCGACGGCACTGAGGCGTGACGGGAAGGTGCTGGGTCAGCTCGGCGTGTCGATTCCTGCCGGGTTGGCCGCAGACGAAGAGGAGAGGACCATCCTGGCCGAGGTCGCGGCGGACGTCGCCTTCGCGCTCCACACGATCGAGGCGGAACGCCTCACACGCGAGAGCGAGGCGAGATTCTCGGTCATCACCGAGTCGTCTCCCGACGCCATCTTCCTCACGGACCGGGCGGGCAACTACACGTACGTCAACGAGGCCGCTGCACAGCTCCTCGGATACTCGACCGACGAGCTGTTGAAGCTGAGCATCGTTGACCTCGCCGTGAAAGAGAGGGCCCAGGACTATCTGCAGACCTTTCAGGAGCTGCTGGCCAAGGGCAGGCTCTTCGTCGAGCTCGAGCTCGTTCGCAAGGACGGCACTGTCGTCCCGGTGGACCTCAATGCCGTGCTCCTGCCGACCGGCGAAACCTACGGGAGCTGTCGCGATCTCACCGCCCGCAAGCAAGCGGAAAAGGCGCTGCAGAGGAGTGAAGCGCAGCTCAAGCTCGCGCAGCGGGTCGCACATATCGGCCACTGGGAGCTGGATGCCTACGACGGAACGCCGGTCTGGTCCGACGAGGTCTTCCGGATCTTCGGGCTCGAGCCTGGAACTGCGGAGCCTTCGTTCGCCCGTCACGACACGCTTGTTCATCCCGAGGATTGGCCGCTCCTCGATGCGGCCGTGCGCGCCGGCTTCGAGAACGGAGAGCCCTTGGATCTCGTCGTCCGGATCCTCAGGCCCGACCACGAGCCGGGATGGATGCAGGTGATCGGAACAGCCGTGCGGTACGACGCGGGCAGAGTCGTCAATCTGTTCGGCACGAAGCAGGATGTCACCGAGCAGATACGAGCCGCGCAGGCGCTGCGCCGGTTCGAGTGGCTCGACGACAAGGAGCAGTCGGAGAGCGAACAGAAACCAGATGCCTACATTCCACCTTACGGAGACGTCACCGCCCTGAACACTTGTCGTGTCATCAGGGATGCAGTGGGCGCCGACACCCTGACCAGCATGGCACGCGATCTGATGGACCTGCTCGACACCTCGGTGGCGGTCTACGAGGCGAACGGGGACTACGCCTTCGGCCTCTTCGACTCCGCCTGGTGCCGTCTGCTGGACTCCGCCGGCTTCGCGCGCTGCGGGACCGACGACCTCCGAGAGGCGCTCGGCTGCGGCGCCTGGTTGTGTCACGAAAACTGCTGGAACGACTCGAGCAAGGCAGCCATCCGTTCGAAGGCACCGACCGACATCGAGTGCGTCGGGGGGATCCGCCTCTTCGCGGCGCCAATCATGGTCGGAGAGGAGTGTGTGGGGGCCGTCAACATCGGCTACGGCACGCCCCCGACCGACGAACAAGCCCTGCGCTCGCTGGTCGAGCGCTTCGAGCTGCCGCTGGACGAGATCCTGGCAGCTGGACACGCGTACAAGCCTCGGCCGCAGTTCATCGTCGACGTCGCCAAGCGCCGCTGTAGCACGGTCGCGCGCATGATCGGCAACGCCGTCGAGAAGACCCGCCTCCAGGCTCAGCTCGCCCAGGCCGACCGCCTGTCGAGCATGGGCATGCTCGCCGCCG
>CAZQYU010000446.1:0-2973 GCA_964597585.1 uncultured Thermoanaerobaculia bacterium | reverse complement strand
CCTCCTCGAGCGCCGAGTACAGGTCCTTGAGCTCGAGCCGGACCTCGGTGACGCGCCCGTCAACCGTGATCCGTCCCGGACCGAGACCGTGCGAGAGCTCGTGGTGCAAGGTGAACTGGTAGTAGGCCTCGAAGGCGAGCCGGTCGAGCTCGCCGACGGGCAGCACGCGCGCCGCGATGGGCGTCAGGATGGCGTCGAACTTCGCCCGCATCATATTCTTCAGCAGCACCTTCTTCGAGCCCTTGGCCTCACGGACGCGCTCGTCGTTGGGCAGGTTGAAGGCCAGCGTCTGCACTCCGGCCCGGGCGTCGCCCGCGGTCAGCACCTCGTCGGCGACGTGGATCGGGGACTCGGTGCCGCGGTCGAAGTTCTTGTCCTCGTCCGGGATCGGCAGGTTGCGCTCGAGGAAGGGCAACTGGCTCTTGAACACGGCCAGGCGCGCGGAGTCCTCGGGCTGGGTGATGCACAGGAACGCCTCGTATGATGCCTTGTAGCCGAACAGTCGGTCCTCATAGGTCTCATACGGGCCGATCACGACCTCGAGGTCGGAGTCGAGGTCCATCCAGGCGAGGTCCGACTCGTAGTAGTCGTCGCTTGAGAAGGCGTCCGCTCGCAGCTCGAGGAAGTGCTTGAGGCTCGCGTTGCCGGTCGCGGCAGCCGCCGCCCGCAGCTGGTCCGCGGCCTGCTCGAGCTCCTCGCGGTACGCCTCGTGATAGGGCACCGCCACGAGGCCGGCCGGTCCCCGGCGAATGACCGTGGTGAGCGAGGTGAAGGGCGCCCGGTCGTCAGGATGCGCAGCGAGCCAGGCTTCGAACTCGGCTGCGGTCATGTTTTCTGGGTAGAAGCCTGCACCCTCCGGGTGCGGCTGATGACCCAGGAAGGGCTCGAACGCCGCGAGACGGTCCCACGGTCCGTACATGATCCGATAGTAGTCCTTCGCCGCCTGCGCATCGGGCCCTGCAAGCGCCGCAACCCGCGGCGCGAAGGCGGGGTTCCCGGCCCACGCCTGGCGGAGGAAGATCCGGTCGACGATGCGGGCCGCCTCGACCAGATGGCGCAGCGCCTCGAGGTCGCCGGGGGCGAGGTGGGAGAGGTCGGCGTCCAGGGTCATCGGGACGAACTGCGCGCGGCGGGCGACGATGTCGTTGGCCACCTCGAGCGGCGGGTTGGGGGTTGCCCGCTCGCTGCAGGCGACGGCGAGCGCGGCGAACACGAGGGTCAGGGCAGCCTCACGCCACATGGGTCCTCCTCTCGGATCAGGGCGCCGCGTCGCCACCGTCCGAGCCCTCTGGCACGGACGGTGAGGACGCGACGATGACGAAGTCGCGCGGCCCGTTGAGCAGCTCGTCGAGGCGGGCCAGAGCGCGGTCCAGCTCAGCAGCCAGGGCCGCCACCTCGGGGGGCACCCCGGTCCGCGGGGAACGGTCGGCGGACAGCAGCTGCTGCTCGGTCGGGAAGGGATGCAGCCACTCCCTTCGGCGGACCTCGAGCCCGCTTGCGATCAGGAAGAGCTCGAGGGTCTCCGGCATCAACGGCCGCTGGTGGGTGGGGTCGAGCCAGTAGAGGCTGGCGCCGACCCGCAGTGAGTGCGGGTTGGGGGATTCGACCACGAGCACGCCGCCGGGTATGAGCACCCTGCGGATCTCGGCGAGGGTTGCCAACAGCATCGGAGTCGGCAGATGCTCCATCACGTGGATCGCACTCACCGCACCGCGAGAAACCGCGGGCAGGGTGCGCAGGACCGCGAGCAGGTCGCCCTCGCGGACCGCCAGTCCGCGCCTTCTCGCCGCACCGGCAAGGGCAGGGTCGGCCTCGACGCCCTCCGCCGGAACGCCGGACTCGCGCAGCAGATCGAGCAGCTCGCCGCGGCCGCACCCGAGGTCGAGCACCGGCGGGTGTGCCGAGAGCTCGGCCATGTGATGCTCGAGACGGTGCCGGATCTCGTCCTCGCTGCCGCGCAGCGTGGCCACCAGGCGGGGCTGGATCTCGGCGAGCGCCGCGGCCAGGTCGTCCTCGGCGGGCGAGGCGGCCGGGACCGGGAGCGGCTCCCGCCGCAGGCTTCGCTCGAGCAACGAGGCGAGCTCGTCGATCTCGCCCGCGAGCCGCTCAACCAGGACGTCGACCTTGCCCGCAAGCGCCGGGAGCCGATGATCCCGGAGCAGCTCGAGCTCTGCGACCAGCTCGTCCTGACCTGCGGCGACACGGTCCACCCGCGACTCGAGAGACACCGCCCACTCGCGGCGCAGGCGCTCGACATCCTCCTGCAGCGCCCTGAGCTCGCGTTCGAGGGAGTCAGCTCTCAGCGCCAGGGCATGGTCGCGCTCGCGGGCGCCGCGCTCGTTGGCCGAGACGTCCGCGGCGAGCTCGTCGCGCACGCTCGCGAGATCGTGTGCGGTGGCCCGGCTGTGTGCGTCGACCTGGCGAACGGTCGCCACCAGCCACCGGATCCGCCCGATCAGTGCGCGCGGGTGGAACAGCCATCCCACCGCGGTGTGTGTGCGCTGCGCGTCAGGGACCCCCGCGGCGCCCGACGGCACCCCGTCCGGGGTCTCGGCGCCGTGTCCGGAACCCACGTCGCGACTACGCCTCCGCGGGAGCGGCGGCTTCGCTCTCGGCGGCCTCGGCGGCGGCTTCGGCGGCCGCAGCAGCTCCGGGCTGCTCGCCGGGGCGCACGACCTCGAAAGGAACGGTCACCTTGATGGCGCGGTGGATGTGGATCTGGACCTCGAACCGCCCGAGGGCCTTGATCGGCTCGTCGAGGAGGACCTTGCGGCGATCGATCTCGTAGCCCTTTTCGGCCAGCGCCTTCGCGATGTCGGCCGAGGTCACCGAGCCGAACAGCACATCGCGTTCGCCGGCGCGTCGCTCAAACAGGAGCTCGACGCCGTCGAGCTCGTGCGCGGCCTTCTCGGCGGCAGTGCGGCGCTTGAGGTCGAGCGCCTCCCAGTGGGTCTGCTCCTGCTCAAAGCGGCG
>CAZQYU010000445.1:0-2986 GCA_964597585.1 uncultured Thermoanaerobaculia bacterium | reverse complement strand
CGGCACCAAGTTCGAAGGCCTGGCCGTCAGCCGCGGCCTGCCCGACCAGGTCAGATCGCTGGAGGCGGCGATCGAGGAAGCCGACTGCCGCGATTTCATCTTCTACGAAGGCGAGGTCAGCTACGACGACATGGAGGACGTGCTCGTCGACACACACCTCTTCGTGGGAATGGGCACGGCTGCGGTCGAGGCTGCCTCGGCGGGAGTGCCGACGATCGTGGCGCGCGGGTACCGCCCGAGGCCCGAAAGCCATGGCCTCCTTCACGAGCTGCCGTTCGGCAATGTGGGCGAGGCAATCGAAGGGCGTGCGCTGGTTCCCATCGCAGAGCTTGTGGAGCGGGTCCTCGCTATGCCCGAGGAGGAGTATCTCGAGCTGCGGGAACAGAGCGTCCAGGCCGCCAGGGAATACGACATGGGCTCCAGCGTGGAACGACTATTGAGGCAAGAGAGCGGCCAGCCCAGCGTGGGGGATCGCCGGATGCGGCTGATTTCGGTCTGGCTCGGCGTGAGTTGGCTGCTGATGCGCACCTGGCGCCGATTCGTCGGGCTCGGGAAGAGGGTAGCTACCCCGTGAGAGAGGTCTCTCCTCGAAGGACCGCCAATCGACCCATCGGGAGGTCCGATCCATGGGTGGAATCATGACGGCCCAGATCATTGCCGAGGTCGGCTCCGTCCACGACGGCAGCTTCGGCAACGCGTGCAAGCTCGTCGAGGCCGCGGCGGCGGCCGGCGTCGACGTGGTGAAGTTCCAGACCCACCTCGCTGCCGCCGAGACGTTGCGCGACGCGCCTTCCCCGGCGTACTTCCAGGGGGAGCCGCGGTTCGAGTACTTCGAGCGGACGGGCTTTTCGCTCGAGCAGTGGCAGGAGTTGAAGGCGCACTGCGAGGCGAACGGGGTGGAGTTCCTGTCGTCGCCGTTCTCGATCGAGGCGGTGGAGCTGCTCGAGGCTGTCGGGGTCGAGCGCTACAAGGTCGGTTCGGGGGAGGTCACGAACCTTCCGATGCTCGAGGCTCTCGCGCAAACCGGAAAGCCGATCTTGCTGTCGTCGGGGATGAGCACCTGGGCCGAGCTCGACGAGGCGGTGGCGACGATTCGCCGCCACCACGAGCGGATCACCGTCCTGCAGTGCACCTCGGAGTACCCGTGCCCGCCGGAGGAGGTCGGCCTCAACATCATGCTCGAGATGGCCGAGCGCTACGGCCTCGACGTCGGCCTGTCGGACCACACGTTGAGCAACTACGCGGCGTTTGCCGCGGTGACGCTCGGAGCCCGAGTGATTGAAAAGCACCTCACCTTCTCGCGGCTCATGTACGGCAGCGACGCGCGACACTCGCTCGAGCCCGCCGAGCTCGCAGATCTGGTGCGCGGTGTGCGAACCATCGAGGCGACCCTCGCGGGTCGGGTCGACAAGGACGGTGCCGCCCGGCGGCTGCGGCCGATGAAAGAGATCTTCGAAAAGAGCGTGGTGACAGTGGTGGCCATCCCGGAGGGCACAGTGATCGACAGGACGATGATCGCGGCGAAGAAGCCCGGCACGGGAATCCCGGCGAGGCGGCTGGGCGAGATCGTGGGCCGGCGTGCACGGCGGGCGATCGCCAGGGACACCCAGGTGCGCGAGGAGGACCTCGATGCGTAGGGTCTGTGTGGTCGTCGGCTCCCGCGCCAACTACAGCAGCATCAAGTCGGCCATGGCGGCGATCGACGCCCACCCCGATCTCGAGCTGCAGGTGGTGGCGGCCGCCTCGGCGCTGCTCGACCGCTACGGGCGGGTCGTGACGCTCCTCGAGCGGGACGGGTTTCACACGGCGGCGCGGGTCTTCATGCTGGTCGAGGGTGAGACCCCGGCAACGATGGCCAAGTCCACCGGTCTCGGCCTGCTCGAGCTGCCCACAGTCTTCGACCAGCTCCAGCCGGACGTCGTGCTGACCGTCGGGGACCGCTTCGAGACCATGGCGACGACCCTCGCCGCCGCCTACATGAACATCCCGCTCGCCCACACGATGGGCGGCGAGGTCTCGGGCACCATCGATGAGTCGATCCGCCACGCGGTGACGAAGTTCGCGCACGTTCACTTTCCCGCTTGCAGCGACGCCCACGAGCGCATCGTCCGCCTCGGCGAGAGGCCCGAGGATGTCTACCTCGTGGGGTGCCCCCGCATCGACCTGGTCAAGGACATCCTCGACCGCAACGGCGACGGGGTGGACCAGAAGGCGCTCTTCGCCGCCGGCGTCGGCGGCGTCTTCGACCTCGACGAGCCCTTCCTCATGCTCTCGCAGCACCCGGTGACGACCGAGTACGGCGACGGGGAGCGCCAGATCACCGAGACCCTGACGGCCGTGTCCGAGCTGGGCGTGCCCACGATCGCCTTGTGGCCGAACGCCGACGCCGGGTCGGAGGACATTGCGCGCGGGATGCGCAAGTTCCGCGAGCACCACGACGACTCGCGCGTGCGTTTCTTCAAGAACCTGCCCACCGACGTCTACATCCAGCTCATGCGGCGTACGGCGTGCCTGCTGGGAAACTCGAGCAGCGCGATACGGGAGGGTGCCTTCATCGGCACTCCGGCGGTCAACATCGGCAGCCGCCAGGTGATGCGCCAGAGAGGACGGAACGTCCTCGACGTCGATCACGACCGCGGCCAGATCGCCGGCGCCGTTCGGACCCAGCTCGACAACGGGCGTTACCCGTCGGAGCCGATCTACGGCGACGGGCACGCGGGAGACCGGATCGCCGAAATCCTCGCTTCCTGCGAGCTGCGGATACAGAAGCGAATCACCTACTGATGGAGACGCTCGGCCTCATCACCGCCCGCGGCGGGTCGAAAGGGATTCCGCGCAAGAATCTCGCCCTGCTCTGCGGACGTCCGCTGCTGGAGTACACGTGCGACGCCGCGCTCGCCAGCCGTCGGCTCGACCGCGTGGTCCTGTCCACGGACGACCCGGAGATCGCAGAGGTGGGACGCGGGTGCGGTGTCGAGGCCCCGTT
>CAZQYU010000444.1:0-2991 GCA_964597585.1 uncultured Thermoanaerobaculia bacterium | reverse complement strand
GTCGGCGAGCTCTTCGGCCGCTCCGAGGAGGTCGGCACCCTGGTCTTCACCGCCACGAACGGCGCCCACATCTCGGCGCTCGGGCGCGAGTTCGCCGTCTACCGCGACGGCCAGGGCCAGGTCACCGGCACCGCGGGCCAGCTCATGCCCGGCCTTACCGAGACCGACCTGCTGCAGCCCGGCGCCACCGCCCATTTCCTCGGCATGCGCGAGGGGAACGGCGAGCGCAGCCACGTCTCCATCTACAACCCGGGCCCCGGTACCGCCGCGGTCACGGTCGCGTCGTACTCGGTCGAGGACGCCTCTGGGGTGGCCAACCGCCAGTACAGCGTCCGTGCCGGGGAGCTGCTGCGGATCAACAACGTGCTGACCAGCCTCGACCCCGGCCACGCCGGGCAGGAGCGGCGGGTCACCGTGACCACCTCGGCTCGCGTGCATACGCTCGCCTATCGGGTCAACGCCAACGGCGATCCGGTCACGCTGCGGCCCTTCATCCGGTGACCGTCGAGCAGGAGACCCACGCCATGCACGCCACCACCTCCGTTCGCCGTCTTGTGAAGACCGCCACGGTGCTCGTCGGAATTGCGCTGCTCGCAGCCGGCGATTCATCAGCCGACGAGATCGCGATCGGGAGAATTCCCGAAGGACCCGCGTTCAACGTTTTCGCTCCGCCGCAGGGAAGCTCGGTCGAGGTCTGCCACCAGGTCCCTCGCGCCTCGTTCGGTCCGAGCGGCAGCTTCACACTCCGCGGCGAGGTTGCACTGTCTGCGATCGGCCCCTTCGGATCGTCCGGAGACGTCAGCTTCCGACTGCGGGCGGGCGGCGCCGCCGGCAGTGATGCGCACACCGCGGACATCCATCCCCTGCAGGTCCAGCTGGAGATCAGGATCGTCGAGGTGAGCGAGGAGAACCTGCGGGCCTTCCCGCTCTCGACGGTCTTCGCGTTCGAGAGCGAACAGACCACGACGCTGCCAGATGGTGACGGCGACGTCCAGTTCTGCATCCGCAGCGACCGCGAGGGCGCCGGAGTGCCGGTCTGGAACGAGCCCGGGATCACCGCCCTCGGCCGCGACGCCGACGTCGGCCGGCTCATCGAGTTTCTCGACAACCGGATCGGCCTCCGGCTTCTGGTGTCGCCGAAGGTCACAGCCAGCAACAATGTCGAGGCCGTGATCGTCCCTCAGGTGGCGAACCTCGTCCTCCCCAACGTCGAGTGGCGGACGACTACCACGGTGCTGGCGGTCGAGGACGGGGCGACCGTCATGGTCGAGGGCATCGAACGGGACACCGGCCGAAAGACCACCGTGCTCGGGGAGTTGCCACTGATCGGGGGTCTGTTTCGAAGTGTCGACACCCTCCAAGGAGCGGGCTCGTTGATCTTCACCATCACCCCTGTCCTACTTCAAGATAGCGGGGCACGCACGGCCTCGATCGCGGTCACCGCCAACACCGCCGTCCAGTCCACGATCACCGCCACCCTGCCCGACGGCCGGCAGTTCGGCCAGCTGCTCAACGGCCGCCCGCTCGCGGACGCCCAGCCCGCCGGCACCGCGGCCATCCTCTTCACCAGCCACGACCCCTCGCGGTACCGGATCAACGTCGGCGTCACCGCCGCCGAGGACGACACCGTGGTGCGGCTGACGCCGCTCGACGCCGAGGGCACGGCCCTCGCCGCCGCTCACGACCTGAACCTGCCCGTCGTCGGCGCCAACACGCAGATCAACGACGTGTTCGCGTTCTTCGGGCTCGCCGACACGCCCGACGCGGCGATCGAGGTCGAGGTGATCTCGGGCTCGGCCTTCAGCTACAGCTCGGCCGTTGACGGGCGCTCCCCCAGCCTCGGCACGAGCGACCCCACCACCCAGCTCCCGGCGCGGCAGGGCGCCGAGCGCGTGACCCTGCTCGAGGTCGGCCGGATCCAGGGCATCAACGAGTTCTCAGGATCGGCGATGGTCCACAACCACTCCAGCATCACCGCCTTCGTGCAAGCCCGGTTCACGCCCCGGGGACAGACCTTCCCTGCCGCGACGGTCTCCCTGACACTCGCGCCGCATCAGACCCTCGGCTGGGACGACGTGGTCGGCGAGCTGCTCGGCCGCTCCGGAGAGATCGGTACGCTCACCTTGACCACGACCAACGGAGCCAAGATCTCCGCCCTGGCCCGCGAGTTCGCGATCTTCCGGGACTCTCACAACCAGATTGTCGGAACCGCCGGTCAGCTCATGCCAGGCCTCACTGACGCCGATCTCCTCCAGCCCGGCCGGACCTACCACTACCTCGGACTGGTGGAAGACGGCGGTGAGCGGAGCCACTTCGCGGCGTACAACCCCGGCCCTGGCTCAGTGACCCTGAGCATCGCGTCGTTCGCCGCGGACGGAACCGCCCGCGGAAACCTCCAGCGCTCGATCCGATCCGGCGAGCTGCTGCGCGTGAACTCGATTCTGCTCGCCCTCGACGGTGGACACGATGGCGGCGAGCGCCGGCTCGAGCTCACGGTCTCCGGGCCGGTCCACGTCCTCGCCTACCGGGTCAACGCGACCGGTGACCCGGTCACGCTCCAGCCCTTCAAGGGATAGGGAGGTCGCTTCCGATCGCGACGGTTCGGGCCCCGCACGCGACAGAGTCGTCACCGAAGTTGCGTCCGATCAAGGGCCTGATGACGGCCGTGCCAGGTCCGGAAAGCCGCGCCGCGGCAGCTCTGCCGCGGCGCGGCGACTTTTTCTCCCTCAAGGGGTTGACAAAACCTCACCCTTTCATTATATTCTTAATTAGCAAAGCGAGGTCCTGAGGAGATCCCGCGCACAGACTCGCACGAGGCCGCCCGCTCGCCCTTTGAAACCTACCTTACTGAGCCCCAGATCGACCTACCGGAAGCCCCACCTTGCATCCCACCACCCGACGGGCGGCAGCGAGTCGAAGTGTGTCTAGGAGCCTGTAGGGCATAGGCCCGGGACGGCGAGTGCTGGATTCGAGGCGCTTTCGGGGGCCTTT
>CAZQYU010000443.1:0-2994 GCA_964597585.1 uncultured Thermoanaerobaculia bacterium | reverse complement strand
GCCGAACAGCGACCAGCCCTCCTGGGAGCGTGCGGTGCCGTCGGCCTTGACCGCGCTGCCCTTCTGGTTGCCGTCGCCTGAGTACCACTGTCCGGTGGCGACGAACCGGGGGCTCTCGTAGCTGACCATCGCGTTGAACACGCTCCAGTCCGGCGCGGGCGCGCCTTGCAGGTCCCTGACGTTGCCCTTGCCGTTGACCCCCATCAGGGACAGCTGCAGCCCGGGCACGACGTCGGGCAGCGGCCGGACCGTGAAGCGGCCCTCGAGCACCTTGTTGGTGTTGGCCTCGGCCGCGTGGTAGCCGCCGCCGTCGTAGACACCGACCTGGAACGAGCCCCAGCGACCGGCGTAGTGAGAGTTCACGTTCTTGCGGTAGTCCTCGGGCATCTCCCCGCCGAGGTTGGCACCGAACATGACCCCGACGTCGGCCGAGTTGAAGATCCCGTTGCGCTCGAGGAACATCGTGTCCTGCATCCGGTAGCGGTTGATGCTCTCCTCGAAGTCCAGCCACGGCATGTGGGCGATACCGAACTCGACCGTGGGCTTACCGAGGACGCCGAGCTGCTGCCACTGGAACTGGCCGTAGGCGTACTTGAAGCGGACCTTGAAGTCGCCGCCCGAGTCCTGGGTCACGTCTGGGGTGAGGCGGGCCGAGAACACCTCGGTGATCGACTGACGGATGTCGATGTAGCCGCGCTTGATGGTGAAGCGGCTGAAGTCGCCACCCGCATCGCGGCCGTCCTGGTAGGACAGGTAGGTCGTGGTCCCGATCTTGAGCCCCTTCAGCGCAGGTGCCGGCGCCGCGGGTGCGGGCGCCGCGGCCTGCGCCGGCTTCGCTTGCTCTTCCGCAGCCTCGGCCTGTAGCGACTCCGCCTCTTCCTGGGTGATCACGCCCTTCTTCACGAGCAGCTTGAGCAGTGGGTCGAGATCCTTGGGCTCGGCGGCGAGCACCGTCGTCGCCACGGCCATCATGAGCACGGTCGCGAGCCCCAGCTTCCAGTTCCGCATGTGCACTCCCTCCGGTCGGCGGCCGTACCGCCGAAACTGACGGCCAGGAGGCTAGGGGCGAGATGTGAAGACCTCGTGAAGTTTTTGCAGGATGCTTAACTCGGCTTCGCGCGAGCTTGATGGACAGGGTGTATGCGGCAGTGTCACTTCACGCGATGCCGGGACCGCTGTGCTCGTCGTCGGCCCGTCGCGGACGCCGGGCTCGCACCCCGGCGGGCGCCTGGCCGAAGCTCTCGGACGACGACGGACAACGTGGGAGGCGGTGTTCCAGGTCAGGGCGGGCCGTCGGGGCGCTCCCACAGGGGAAGGTAACCGACCTCGCGCACCACCCCCTGACCTTCGGGCCCTTGCGCCCAGTCGATGAAGCGGCGGGTCCACCCTTCGGGCGGCGCCGCGGTGACGAAGGTCAGCAGCCGGGACAGGGGGTAGCCGTCCACGCCCGGGGCATCCGGAGTCGGTGGCCCGATGCCGTCCACGGCGCAGTGGACCACGTCGCGGCCGTAGGCGACGCCCCCGTAGCCAATCGCATCGGGGTCGGAGGTAACCTCGGCGACGATGTCGTTGGTGCGCGCGAGCACCGTCGCGTCGTCCCGGTAAGGGGCGCCGCCGAGCACGTGGTCGCGGAAGAAGCGGTGGGTCCCGGAGCTCGGCGGCCGGATCAGGACGTGGATCGGGCGCTCGACGCCCCCGACCTCCGCCCAGCTCGAGATGGATCCCGAGAAGATGCCGGCAAGCTGGGCGACGGTGAGATCGTGGACCGGGTTGGCGGGGTTGAGGTAGACGCTGAGTGCGTCCCGGGCGACGAGAAAGGTCACGCCGAGCGTCCGGTAGCGCTCGTACAGGGCCTCGATCTCGTCCGCCGCGAGCGGACGCGAGGCGGCGGCGATCTCGACCTCACCCGTGACCAGGGCCGCGATCCCGGTCCCGGAACCGCCGCCCTCGACCTGGACGGCGACACCGGGGTGGGCGCGCATGAAAGCCTCCGCGAAGCGGCGGTCAAGCAGGAGCATGGTGTCCGAACCCGCGATCCGCACCACCGGCGCTCCCGACGGCCCCGAGGCGGACATCCGACCTGCCGTCGACCCACAGCCGGCGGCGATCATCGCCGCGACCGCCACCGCGCGCTTCACCTGCCGCGCTCCTCGGCGAGGCTGAGCAGCCGCTGGTAGGCGTAGGGCACGCCGGGGCGCCAGGCGGGCGTCTGGCGGTCGTCAGCGAGGTTCGCGACCAGCGCCAGCACGGCACCGGCGTGGCGGCGGGCCGCCGCCCAGTCGATGGCCTGAGTGGACTCGTCCCGGGGTGAGTGGTAGACCTCGAGCATCCACGCGAGCTCGCGGCGCAGAGCGACCTGGGGGGCGACCCCGGGCCAGTCGAAGCCCTCGTTGACCATGATCGACGGAACGCCCCTCTCGGCGAAGGCGAGCTGGTCCGAGTAGGCGAAAGACTCCGCGCTCCACACCCCCTGCGGCGGCTGGTGGACCGAGAGACCGAGTGGGGCCACCGCTCTTCGGAGGCGGTCGCCGAGGTCCGAGAGGTCTCCTCCCACGGCGATCAGGTCGCGGAAGTCGGAGATGAAGGCGAGCCCGTCCACGTTGACGTCCGCGACCATCCGCGAGAGCGGGATCGGAGGGTGTTCGAGGAAGGTGCGTGCGCCGAGCAGGCCCGCCTCCTCGGCGGTGGTGAGCAGGACCACGACCGAGCGCCGGGGCCGCGTCGGCTGCGCGGCCAGCACCCGCGCGATCTCGAGCACGCCGGCCACCCCGAGGGCGTTGTCGACCGCACCGTTGTAGATCGCATCCCCGGCGACCGCGGGACCGCGACCGAGGTGGTCCCAGTGGGCCGAGAGCACCACCGCGGTGTCGGCCAGGCCCCGGTCCGAGCCCGGCAGGCGCGCGATCAGGTTCGGCTCGAGCACGGTCGCGACGGCGAATTCGCCGACGAAGCGCAGCGACACCGGGAGGTGGAAGGCCGGCGCCGTGCCGGCCG
>CAZQYU010000442.1:0-2995 GCA_964597585.1 uncultured Thermoanaerobaculia bacterium | reverse complement strand
ACGGCGCCGCCGACGGCATGGTCGACTTCTCCTGGAGCGGCCGCAACAACGGCACCACCGCGGCGGCGTGGTTCGTGTGGGGGATCTACCTCTCCAACGACGCGACCATCGACCCGGGCAGCGACACCGGCCTGGTCGGCCTCGACGTACCGGGAGGCTGGCCGGCCGGCTACACCACCGGAACGGTCACCGAGCACCTCGCGTTGCCCGGCGGGATTGCACCCGGCAGCCAGGTCAGGATCGGCATCGCTCTGGACTCGGGCAGCAACGTCACGGAGACCAACGAGTCCGACAACACCTGCGCCGCCGTGTACACCGTCGACGGCGGAGCGCCGAGCTCCGTCGCCTGGCTGATTCCCGCAGCCGCGTCGTCGACCGGCCTCGGCGGCTCGGACTGGCGGACCCAGATCGCGGCCGCCAATCCGACCGCGTTCACGCGCAGCGTGACAGTGCACTTCGTCGCCAAGGGTGCCGCCTGGCCCGGGACCACGCTCGGCGGCGCGCACACCGTGGCGCCGGGGCAATCGTTGTACCTCGACGACCTCCTGCTGCCGATGCGACCCGCCACCGGACTGCTGTGGCTGACGGCCGACGGGCAGGGCATGGCGGTGACCAGCCGGACGTACAACCTGGCCGCGGGCGGGGCCAGCTTCGGCCAGGGGATCCCGGCCGTCGAGCTGCCCGAGATGGCGATGGCCACCACCGAGCTCGTGCTGCCGCTGGTGCACTCGCGGCCGGGGAGGTTCCACACCAACCTCGGCCTGATCCAGACCGGCAGCGCAATGACGGTCGAGGTCTCGGCGTACTCGTCGGGAGGCTCGCTGCTGGCGGTCAAGAGCTACCCCAGGAGCAGCGCGTGGGACCAGATCACCGACGTCTTCGCCGACATGGGTCTCGCCGGTACGATCGTCGACGGCGGCTGGCTGCGGGTGCGCCTGGTGGCAGGCTCGCCAGGCTTCTGGACCTGCTACGCGTCGGTCATCGACGACCTCACCGGCGACCCGACCTACGTCGCGCCAGTGGAGAACTGAAAAGAAGAACGGGACCATGGGCGCGAGAAACCAACGGGAGATCTTCCCGCACTCGCGGCTCACCCCTCTTCGGGTGTGAGGCGATTCAGGTCGTCAACGCCGCTACCAGCCGGCGGCGAGCATCGCGCTGCCAACGGCGAGGCCGAGTACGAAGTTGGCGGCCTTGGCGAGCACCGCGTCCCTCGGTGCGAGCCCGAGCAGGGGCAGCAGGCCGTGGCCGTCCTGGACGATCGAGTTGGCCACCAGGACCGAGAACGGCACCTGTCCGGTGACGAATAGGGCAAGCACGATCAGATGCGGCCCGGACTGGGGGATGATCCCGAGCAGGCACGCGCCGACCAGCACCCAGCCGATGTGTCCGACGGCAAAGGCGCCGAGGTCGAGCCAACTGCCCGCCAGCCGGACCAGGAGCAGCGTCCCCGCGGTCCACGCAAAGATACGTGGAGCGTGGTGGCGCGCGACGTGCTCCCACAGGTGCTCCTCGACGTAGTGGCGCGGCGCGACGGCGGCGATCCCGATCCCCAGCGCGAGCACGACGCCGAAGATCCAGGCCTCGGCGTCGTGGCCGTGGGGCGATGCCGCGCCGGCGGTCACGGCCAGCTCATGATGCTCGACCCCCCCCGAGAGCAGGCCCACCAGCAGCAGCGTGAAGGCCGTGATCAGAACGAGTCGAGGAAGGACGGGATCGATCCGCAGGCGCAGCGGGACCCAGCGGTCCGCAACCGGCGGACGCACAAGATCTTCCGCGTGCAGGCCGGACAGCGCACAGGGGTCACGCCGGACCCATCCGAATCGGGTCAAGACCTGGTCGGTCAAGGCACCGCCAACAAGCGCGGTGGCGAAGAGGATCGCCGCCAGCAGCGGGACCTTCTCGGGAATCATGGCCAGCATGACGAAGGACTCATCGCCCGCGGTCGCGATCAGCGCGGCGGTGACGGCTCCAAGGCTGAGGCTGCCGTGGGAGTACATCGAGACCGCGAGGTAGGTGCCGGCACAGCCGGGCAGGAGACCGAGCACGGAGGCCACAAGATACTGACGCATTCGGCCGCTCGTCAGACGCTGCGTCATGTGGCCGTGGGTGGCGACGGTGGCGAGCTCCACCAGGGCCATCATGACGAACACGAGGCCCGTGATGAGCGCAGCGTGGAGAAGCTCCTCGGCGACAGCGACCATGGCGCCGGGAGAATAGCAGACCAGGGATCGTGCAAGGTCCAAAAAGCGCCCTGTTAAGTCCTTTTCGATCGATCACTTGCTCAATTGTCCCCAATCTCCCTCATCTCGAGGTCGGTGGCTCGCCCGCGCGTACCTGTGCTACCGTCGCCCAACGCCCGGTTCGGGCCCGGAGGTGCGCCCTATGCCAACTGGTCGGACCCGCGCTCTGGTCCTGGGTTCGCTCGCGCTGGCGTCGGTCCTGCTCGTCCCCGCGCTCGCCGCGGCGAGCGAAGGCGAGGGGGCGGTCGACCTCGGCGCCGTCCTGCCGCTGTGGTCGGTTATCCCCTTTGTCGGGATCCTGCTCTCGATCGCGATCTTCCCGCTTGCGGCGCCCGAGTTCTGGCACCACCACTTTCCGAAGGTGTCGGCGTTCTGGGCCCTGCTGCTCGCGATCCCCTTCACCCTCGCCTACGGCCACGACGCGGTCCACGCGATCGCTCACATCTACGTGATCGACTACATCCCGTTCATCATCTTGCTGTGGGCGCTGTTCACGGTCTCGGGCGGGATCCTGGTGCGCGGCTCCTTCAACGGAACGCCCGGCCTGAACACGGTCTTCCTCTTGATCGGCACCGCGATCGCGTCGTGGGTCGGAACGACCGGCGCCGCGATGCTCCTCATCCGCCCGGTCCTGCGCGCCAACGCCCGTCGCCAGCACAAGGTCCACACGGTCGTCTTCTTCATCTTCCTGGTCGCGAACGTCGGCGGCTCGCTGACGCCGCTCGGCGACCCGCCGCTGTTCCTCGGCTTCC
>CAZQYU010000441.1:0-3009 GCA_964597585.1 uncultured Thermoanaerobaculia bacterium | reverse complement strand
AGATGATGGACGTCAACCTCGGCGGCCCCTTCCGCTGCTCGCGGGCGGTGCTGCGATCGATGGTCGGACGACGACGTGGGGCGATCGTCAACATCGCCTCGCTTTCGGCCCTGCGCGGCGTGGCAGGACACTCGGCCTACGCCGCAGCGAAAGCCGGCCTCGTGGCAATGACGCGCTGCGTGGCCCGCGAAATGGGCCGCCGCGGCATCCGCGTGAACGCGGTCGTTCCGGGCTACGTCGCGACCGACCTCACGGCCGGACTGTCGGCGGAATCGATAGCCGTGTTGCGCGAGCACGAGTGCCTGCCTCCGGGCGTCCAACCACGAGACGTCGCCGGGTCGGTTCGTTTCCTCTTGTCCGACGCCGCCGCCGGGATCACCGGCCAGATCCTCACCGTCGACGCTGGGACCTCCGCCTGACCATGACAGATTCCAGTGGGTCGCCCCCGCCAAGCAGCCGTGTCGTGCGCTGGATTGCCGCCCACCCCGTACGCGTCGCTGCTGCGGTCTTCCTGGTGACCGCGATATCCGCCGTCCCCGCCACCCACCTCGGGATCGACGTCGATGTTGTCGACCTGCTGCCCGACCACGCGCCGATGGCGGCCGCCTACAGGATCGCGCTTCAGCACTTCGGCGGGCTCGATCGCGTGTTCGTCCTCATCGAGGGATCCACCGACCTGGACTTTGTCGCGGTTCAGCAGAAGCTGGCGCAGCGGCTCGAAGGCGAACCCGAGATCGCGAACGTGCGGATCGGTCTCGAGCCCAGCGACGAGGCCTTCCTGACCGCTGAGGTGCTGCCGCGGGCGCCGCTCCTGCTCTCGTCGGACGACTGGCTGGACGAGTTGGCGAGACGCCTGACGCCCGAGGCGCTGCGCGATCGCGCCCACACCATCCGTGACGAGCTGCTCGCGCCGGGCGGCCAGTTTTCGGCGCCGTGGCTGGTGGCCGATCCGCTCGGCCTCGCGCCGTTGCTGGACGCGCTGCGACCAGCCGCGGCAATCCCGATCGACCCGCTCAGCGGCACCTTTCGTTCAGACGACGGGCGCGCCGCGCTGGTCATGATCACGCCTGCTCGAGCCGAGATGGACGCCGCCGGCGGCAGGAAGCTCCTGGCGCGGCTCGAGACGGCGTTTGCCGGGCTCCGTGCGGAGTTTGGCGACGATCTCCAGCTCTGGGCCGTCGGCGGTCCCCTCTACGCAGCCCAGGACGAGCAGATCGTGCATGCTGACCTCGCCAGCACTGTCACGAGCTCGGCCCTCATGTGCGTGCTCATCCTGGTCATCGCAAGCGGTGGCTGGCGTCCGCCCGCAGGGGGGTTCGCCGTGGTCGTGGTCGGACTCGTCTGGACCGCCGCCGCGCTTGCCTTCGCATTCGGTCGAGTGTCGGCAATCGGTCTCGCGTTCGCCGCAGTGCTGGTCGGACTCGGCGTGGACTATTGGATCCATGCCGGCGCCCGCTTTGCTCGTTTCATCGCCGAGAGCATGACTCCGGCCGACGCCTTGGCCGCGACGTACCGCACGGTCGGGCCCGCCATCCTGAGCTCGGCGGCGACGACCGCAGCCGGCTTTGCCGTGCTCGCCGCTGCCCATCTGCGCCCGATCCGAGAGATCGGAGTGACGGTGGCGCTGGGCATGACGGCGATCCTTGTCGCAACTGCGTCTCTTGGTGGGGCCGTGCTTGCACTGCAGGCACGGGGACGGCGTCCGGGCTGGGACGGGCCCGCATGGCGGGTGCTTGGGCGAGCGGTCGAGGCGGCTGTCGGGTTCGCCGAGCGTCGCTCGCGGGTCGTGCTGAGCATTGCCGCGGTCGTCACCGTGGTTGCCCTCGCGGGTGTGCCGAGGCTGACGTTGGTCGCCGACCTGCGCGGCCTACGCCCGGCGAACCACCCCACGCTCGAGGCCGAGCACCAGCTGCTCGAGCGCTTCAACCTCGGCCTCGACACGACGCGGGTTGTCGTGCACGGCGCAGGTCTCGATGAGGCCCTCGAACGTGCGGCGGCGGTGGCGGCGGCGTTGCGGTCAGAGCTCCGCGGCTCGGGGTCGGTGACATCACCGGATGCCTGGCTGCCGCCGGCCCGCGCGAGCCAGGAGCGCCTCGACGCGCTGCGTGGGCTCGATCTCGGGACGGCGCTCGATCGCTTCGAGACCGATCTCAGCGCCGTGGGCATCGCGCCGAGAGCGTTCCGTCCAACCCTGGATCTGCTCCGCGGCCTCGTCGACGGTCGTGTCGACCCCGTGGCGCCGCGCGACCGATGGCCGAGTTGGCTCAACGAGCTGGTCCGCGAGGGGCCCGACGGCGTGTGGGCCGCGGTTTACGTGCGAGCGCCTCTGGGCCTTTGGCCAGATGGTCCTCCGCCCGAGCTGGTGGCCGAGCTGGAGCGCGTCGCGCCCGGGGTGGCGGTCGCATCGGCAACGGCGGTCGGCGCCGAGCTGCGGCGGATCGCGGCCTCGGACCTCAAGCGCCTCGCCGTGGTGGCGCTCCTGGTCATCTCAGGTGTCGTCATCGTGTCGTTCAAGGGACGCCTGCGTGGGGCGGTCCTTTCGATGCTTCCAGTGGTGCTCGGTACGCTCTGGGTCCTCGGCCTGTGGGGTCTGATCGGCGTCCGACTTGACGTGCTCAGCCTGATCTTCGTTCCGGTCTTGCTCGGCATCGGTATCGATGACGGCCTCCACGCGGTCCACGCCGCTCATACCGGGACATCACGGCCCGACCTGCCGAAGGCGGTCCGCGAGACCGGTCGAGCAATGGTGCTCACCACGCTGACCACCACCGCTGCCTTCGCCAGCCTCGGGCTCTCACATCTCCCGAGTCTCAGGGCGGGCGGCCTGCTGGTGGGTGTCGGAGTCAGCGCCTGCCTCGTGGCCACGCTCCTCGTTCTGCCGGCGCTCGCGGAACTCTTCCTGCCCCCGTCAGGCATGAGCGGGTTCTCACCAGAAGTGCCGGCTGGCGATGCGGGAGGGCGGCGAAAACCGAACCGTCGACGGCTGTGATCACCCGGTGGTCCCGGCTG
>CAZQYU010000440.1:0-3014 GCA_964597585.1 uncultured Thermoanaerobaculia bacterium | reverse complement strand
CCCCCCAGTAGTCGTGGAACAGCCCGCCACCGCCGATGATGACGAGATTGCTGCTGCGGGTCGCCGCAACCAGCGCCGGGACGTCGCGCCAGAAGATGGCTTCGACGCCGTGCACCCGGCGGGTGTCTTCCGGGTCGCCGGAGACCACTGTCAAGACCGCCCCGTCGACGCGGCGCCTCATGTCCGCCAGGACGGAGCCGAGAATAGCCTCGTCCCCGAGGTTGCGGAAACCGTAGTACCCCACGATGAGGATGTGCGGGCCAGAGGTCATCGTGTGCGGCTCTCCTCCTGAGGCCGGGCGGCGCCATGTTAGCTCACGCGCGGGGGGCTTCGCTGCCACCGCAAAGGGGTGCCGCATCGGCGGAACCGCCATCAGCCGACGCTGCCGTCCCAATCGCGTGGTCGGGAGGTTCCTCGGTGGACGCGGTTCAACGACGAGGCTTCCGTGCTGTCCTCCCCGGCGCGGGCTTCGAAGGGTCGACGGTCTCGGCTCGGCCGAACGCCACATCGGGCAGCACGACGCTTCGACCCCAGATCGCATCCGTCCGAGCCGGAACGTGCGATCCGGAAGGAGGGTGGTCGGGGTCGAACAGGCTCAGGGTCACGGTATAGGCGGTACCTTGTGCGAAGTCCCGGACCGGCAGCCGGACCCGGTAGCGTCGGCCCGGGCGCCAGCCTGACGTTGGTGGTTGGATGGGAACATCGACGACGAACGCAGGGGCCGTCGTGAGGTCGGCAGCGGCGGCCGGGACGCCACGGATTGCGACCGCCCAGTTTCGCGAAGTTCGGCCGATACACATGCAATCCACGAAGAGCCCCTGCCGGTCCGTCGCGAAACCGTTGATCTGAATCAGGCTCCCGAACTCGGCCGCGAGCGGATGGAGGGGAGGCAAGCTCTCGGGGTCGAAGTTCCGGAGCAGGAAGAGCGTGAACGCACCGTCCTCGGGTGCGATGCGCCGCCAGATCGAGAACCCGTTCGAGCGATCGCGGACGAAGTCGAGGACCTCATCAACGTAGACGTTCAGGGCTGGTTCCGGGGCACCCCAGTGTCTGCCGGGAAAGAGCGCCGCGACGACCGTGGGCGTCCGCTTTGCAAGCTCGAGCGCATCTGTTCGTTTGGCAGCGTCCCACGAGAAGTAGGTCGCCCACGCGAACCGGGCCGGCAGCTCGCGGGCTGCCGCCGTGACCTCGACAACGCCGACGTTGAGCTCGCGGTGGTTGGTGGCGAGCCGGCACACCGGCCACAACCCGAGCTCGGCAAGCTCTCCCATCGCGTCGACGACCGCGAGCGCTGGACGTCCGTCGGGACACGAGATCCCTCGCGAGCGCCCGATGGGGTCGAGCCGGTCGACCACCGCGGCGCAGGGCACATTCCGTCGTGAGGTGAACGCGCGCCACAAGGGCGCTCCCTGAACTGCAGTCCACTGCAGTGCCACCAGTACGACCAGTCCGAGCCAGGCCAGTTTCGGAAGAGGCTTCCGTGCCGGTGCGCTGGTCAGGATAGCGGCTCCCAAGAGGACCGCTCCCGCTGCGGGCAGCTGGAGCCGCGACGCGACGTTGGCGGAGCTCAGCCCGGCTGCCAGCATGGGGATGCCGGCGGCGATCAGCGCGAGACCTGACAGGCGACGGGGATCGGTTCGACGGGAAGCGAAGCCTGTGAACGAGGCGAGTATGAGGACGACCCCGCATCCGCCAAAGGTCTCCCAGGTGAGCGTGCGGGCCCACTCCGAAAGCACCTGCTCGCGGGACCAGGCCGGGTGGAGGTTGAACGCATGTGCCGAGCGAACGTAGTCAAGCGCCTCGCGCCAGTTGGTCCCATACCAGACCCAGGCGAGCGCGACGCCGACGAATCCGGCTGCAATCAGGATCGCCAGTCTCGCACGAAATCGGGGGACCCCGAGCGTCGCCCCGAGAAGAAGCCACACCAGGAGAGGTCCGACAATCAGCGCCGGGAAGGATGCCTTTGCCAGCAGCCCCAGCCCGATTTCCACGCCGAGCAGGCCGATCCGCCACGCGGGCCAACGAGGAGCGGGCCACAGCAGCGTGGCCGCGGTCGCAACGACGAGGAGCAGGACGAGCGGTTCGGGGAAGACCTGGGCGGCGATGCGGCCCAGAATGGGCATGGCGCCGACTGCCAGTACCCCGAGGAAAGCCCCACGACCGCCGCACAGCCTTCCCGCCCAGAGGGCCACGATCGCGTACAGCGCGAGGGAGGTCGTCAGGGCGTTGCCGGCGATCGTGCTCATGAGATGACTCGGGCCGAGCAGGACCAGCCACGCCGCGAGGATGTTGACCAGCAGCGGGGGCTTGGCGTAGTGCTGGTCATGGCGGACGACGTGCGGCCAGTGGGTCAGCGAGCTCCCTTCGAGCCGGTCCGCTGTGTTGAGGGCAGCAAGTACGTACTCGCCCTCATCCCAGGCCAGAGAGGTCGGTCCGCACGCCGCGCTGAACCAGCACGCCTCCAACGACACCACGATGGCAACCAAGACGGCGGCGATCCACCAGATCCAGTCACGCGCACGCCTCACGACCAGGCTCTCTGATGACGTTGCCATTGTCTGCCTGAGACTAGCATGCGAAACGCGAACACCTCATGTACTCTCCCGCGGCAGCCCGCTGGCTCCCCGCAGGCTGGTTCGTGGGGGGGTGCACCCCGGATCTTGCGCCCTCTTGGTGTCGTTGTGTCGTGGTGGTGAAATCCCCCATCGACCAGCAACCAACGACACGGGACCACCACATCGTCACTCGTGGGTTGCGGGCGAGGCCTGAGCTGGCGCGGGTACAATGCCGGCCATGACGCGCATCCGTGTAGCCCACTCGCCCGACTCCGACGACGCCTTCATGTTCTACGCCCTCGCCAACGGGCTGCTCGACACCGGCGAGCTCGAGTTCGAGCACGTGCTGTCCGACATCGAGAGCCTCAACCGCGAGGCCTTCAAGGGGACCTACGAGGTCACCGCGGTCTCGATCCACGCCTACACCAGGCTCGACGACCGCTACGCCCTGCTCGACTC
>CAZQYU010000439.1:0-3016 GCA_964597585.1 uncultured Thermoanaerobaculia bacterium | reverse complement strand
CCCCGCGGCGGCCTGGATCGAGGCGGCGGCCGCGGAGGACCTCGTCGGAGCCTGCGAGGGGGATCGCTTTTGTCCTGACGAGCCCATCACGCGGGCCGAGCTCGCGGTCGCCCTCGTGAGGGCGCTCGACCTGGCGCACTGAAGCAGCGCCACCGGCTCGACGAGCCGGCGGCGCGTGAGACGCGAGAGGCTAGAAGCGAGACGTAGGACGCGAGACGTAAGACGCGAGAGGCGAGAGGTCAGGCTCGAGACAGCCGTCATCCCGAGCGAGCGGCGCCCCCAAGACCGTCATCCCGAGCGAGCGGCGCCCGCAAGACCGTCATCCCGAGCGAGCGGAGCCCCCAAGACCGTCATCCCGAGCGAGCGGAGCGAGTCGAGGGATCTCCTCCAGTCGGGCAGAGGGCCGGATGACGGCGATGTCCGCAGCCGAAGGGGATCCTTCGACTCGGTCGCCGGGCTCCCTCGCTCAGGATGACGCCGAGGGCATCGTGCGGGGGCGAGTGAATCGAGCGCCGCTTCGGCCTCAAGCTTCAACGTGCCGACTTCCTGAAGCCCGTCACCGGGTATGAGCGCAGCCCCCTCGCCTCGTCGATGAGCCTCACCTCACCCTCGCTCGTCTGACGACTTCTCGCCAGGACTTGACAGGAAGCGCAGTGGCGTGCTCTCGAGGTCGGCAGGCTGAAGACGACGAGACAGTTGAGCTACGGTGCCCTTGCAACGGGCGTCTGACTTCAACCCTCGAGCATATCGCGCCGGCAGGCGGCCGGCGTCCGGGACATTGCGATGGACGTCTCGCCTCCTACAACCTCCGTCTCGCGAGCAGGGGCGCTCAGCGCCCCTGCTGCTCGAACCCCGGCGGGTGCTCGAGGTGGAAGCCGGTCGCGTCCTGATAGGCCTTCGCCACCAGCAGCGCCTCCGCGTCGCGCCACAGCGGCGAGCCGAAGGTGATCGAGGTCGGCGTGCCGTTGGTGCGGAAGCCGTTCGGCACCACAACCGCCGGGTGACCGGTCAGGTTCGTGATCAGCAGGTTGCTACCACCGAAGGACGGACAGACGTAGACATCGACGTCGGCCAGCGCACGCCGCATGGCGTGCATCAGCAGCGTACGGGCGCGGTTGGCCTGGAGGTACTCGACCGCCGGGACCATCTGCGCCGTGCGGAACACGTTCGGCCACGCCTGCTCGACCTGGCGTACCAGCAGGTCGTCGCGTCCCGAACGGGTGAGGTCGTCGAAGGCCGCCGCGGCCTCCACCGAGAGGATGAACGACATCGCACTCACCGGCAGGTCCGGAAGCTCGACCGGCACCAGCTTGAGGCCCAGCTTCTGGAGCGTCTCGAGGGTGCTGAGGTCGTTGGCTCTCCACTCCTGGTCGGTGTCCTTGTCAGGTTCGGCCTCGAACAGCGCCCGCACATAGCCGACCCGAAGCTCCTCGAGCGAGCGCTCCGGCGGCCAGCGGAACGGCGCGTCGACCGCCGACAGGTCATCGGGGTCGGCGCCCTGGATCGCGGCGAAGACCGCGGCGCAGTCGTCCACCGAGCGGCAGATCGGACCGAGCTTGTCCATGCTCCACGACAGCGCCATGGCGCCGGCGCGGCTGACACGGCCGAAGGTCGGGCGCAGGCCGGTGGCGCCGCAGCGCGTCGAGGGCGATACGATCGAGCCCAGGGTCTCGCTGCCGATCGAGAAGCCGACGCAGCCCGCAGAGGTTGCAGCCGCCGGACCCGCCGAGGAGCCGCTCGAGCCCTGCTCGGGGTTCCACGGATTGTGCGTCGTCCCGCCGAACCAGACGTCGCCCCAGGCCAGTGCGCCCAGGGAGAGCTTCGCGACCAGCACGGCGCCGGCCGCGTCGAGCCGTTTGACGACCGTGGCGTCCTGGTCGATGACCTGGTCCTTGTAGGGCGCGGCGCCCCATGTGGTCGGCGTGCCGCGGGCCGCGAGCAGGTCCTTGGCGCCCCACGGCACCCCGTGCAGCGGTCCCCGCCAGGAGCCGCGGTCGAGCTCGCGGTCGGCGCGGGCGGCCGACTCCAGCGCCCGGTCCTTGGTCAACGACACAACGCAGCGCAGGGTCGGGTCGTAGCGTTGGAGCCGGTCCAGGTAGATCTCGGTCAGGCGCACCGAGGTCAGGCGGCGTTCGCGCAGGGCACGGCCGAGCTCGGTCGCCGAGAGGAAGGCGAGCGCGTCGGGGGCCTCGGGTAGCTCGTCCTCATCCGGCGCCGAGAGCCGAAGCCAGGACGCACCGTCCGGCGGGTCCTCACCGGCGAGGGTCGGGTCGAAGGCGACCGCCGGGGGGACATCGTTGCCGAGCGGTAGGGTGCGCAGGGCTGCGTAGTCGGCGCGCAGCTCGTCGAGGCCCTTGAGCATCAGGTCGCGCTCGGGGTCGGTGAACTCGATCCCAGCGACCTGCTCCGCAGCCGCCAGGGTCCCACGGTCGAGTGGGGCGCCGCCCTCGACCGCGGCCCAGAGCACATTGGCAAAGGCGGTGCCGGCGCCGAGGCCGGCGACGACGGTCACGAAGCGGCGGCGGTCAAAGCCGGAACGGGGCGAATCGGACACTGAGCACCTCCAGGCGATGTTGGCTGCATTGTAGTGCGCCCGGGGATGCCGCTCCGCTCGGTCAATACCGATACGGTCGATCGCGGGGCAGATCGACGTCGCCGATCGGGCAGATCGCGTCGCGCCGGCGCTGGAGGTCGGCGACGACCGCGCGTTTGAAGGCATCGTGGTCTTCCGCGCCGCCAAGGTTCGCGACGTACTCCGGAATGTCCAGCACTTCCTTGCGGATGCGGATCACGCGCAGAATTCGGGGGACGAGCTCGCCAGGCGCTTGGATGTGGTGCAGGCCCCCTGAATATACGACCAGCATGCGACCGGAGGGGATTGCGGCGAGGATGTCGGCGATGCCCCCACGCACCGTCATCTCGCGTCCGTGGGCGTCGAGGCCGTTGCGTCGTTTCATACGACCCTCGGGCAGGATCACCGTCATTCCCTTGGGGTCGTCGATGCGCCGCAGGACGT
>CAZQYU010000438.1:0-3019 GCA_964597585.1 uncultured Thermoanaerobaculia bacterium | reverse complement strand
GCGCGACCCTCGTTGCGCCCTGTGGCGAGACCTTCAGGCCCTCAGGACGCAACGAGCTCTGTCAGAGTGGCTCACCGCTGCAGGGCTCCACGCTGACAGGCAGCTCGACGTCCTCGCAACGGGATGTGGTCGGACCTGCAGGCCGGGGGACTCAGCCCGTAGATCAGACAGCCCGGCCATCCGCGGGACCTCGATTCCAACCCCGCCGCCGGCTGCCAGCCGCCCGTCCCCCGGATTCGGCCCACCACCCCCCTGCCAGGCGGCCCAGCTGCTCTCCTCCCCGGCGCTCGGGTCCGGGTCCAGGCTGCGGGCGACAGGGCTCGCGAGTCCGGGAGACAGCTCACCGTGATGACCAGCGCCGCCGCGATCGAGGTTCGGGTCGTGCATCGAGTACGGCGGCAGTTGACTCTCCACTGCGATCGCGCCACGCTGGACCTATGATGAGTGGTGCGTGCGACGCGCTCCCGCGGTTCGACCGCCGGTTCTTCGACTCCGAGCACCGCCTGACGCGCATCGGCACCGGGCCGCTCGGTGGCAAGGCCGAGGGGCTGCGGCGGCTACACGACGAGATCGTGGCCCGTCTCGATCGCTCGGAGCTGTCCTACGTGACGGTGGAGGTCCCGCGGCTCGTGGTGGTGGCCGCCGATGTCTTCACGCGCTTCATGGACCGCAACCGGCTCTGGGAGACCGCGCTCTCCGGCGTAGCGAACGAGCGGATCGCGCATGCCTTCCAGCGCGGCGAGCTTCCAGCGGAGATCGTCGGCGACCTGCGCGGGATCATCTCCGCGGTTCGCACACCTCTCGCCGTGCGCTCGTCCAGCGTGCTCGAGGACGGCGTCGAGCACCCGTTCGCCGGCGTCTACACCACCAAGATGATCCCCAATCACGACCTCGACGAGGATGCCCGCTTCCGTCGCCTCGTCGAAGCGCTCAAGCTGGTCTGGGCATCGACCTTCTTTTCCGAGGCGCGGTCCTCTCTCGCCTCCACCGACCTGGCGCCCGGCTCGGAACGCATGGCGGTGGTGGTACAGGAGATCGTGGGACGCCGCTATGGACCGCGTTTCTACCCCACGCTGTCAGGAGTCGCGCGGTCCTACAATCACTACGCCTCAGGCTCGGCACGCCCGGAGGAGGGCGTGGTTTCGCTGGCTCTCGGTCTCGGCAAGACGATCGTCGACGGAGACCTCACCTGGACCTACTGCCCGCGGTGGCCGGCCGCACCGCCGCCGTTCAACAGCGTGGGCGACCTTCTCAAGTTCACCCAGACCCGTTTCTGGGCGGTCAACATGGGTGAAACGCCGGCCCCGGACCCTATCCGGGAGACCGAGTGGCTGGTGCACGATGAGCTGTCCACCGCGGAGGCCGACGGAACGCTGCGCTACCTCGCCTCGACCTACGACCCCCGCTCGGACCGCTTGCAGCCGGGGCTCGGTCCAGTCGGCACTCGCGCATTGACCTTTGCACCGCTGCTGACCTCTCGCATCCTGCCGTTCAGCCGGGTCGTCGAGCGGCTGCTGGCCCTCGCCAAGGAGAGCCTCGCCGCCGACGTCGAGATCGAGCTCGCGGCGACCCTGGATCCGGACGGCGGCCTGCCGATGACCATCGGCTGCCTTCAGGTCCGGCCAATGCAGGGTGATGGTGCCCACATCGCGGTCGGCGTGGAGGATCTCCGTGGCGAGGGCGTGCTGGTCGCCTCGGAGAGGTGTCTCGGCAACGGCGTCCGCGATGACCTGGCCGACATCGTGTACCTCCGGCCGGAGGCCTTCGACCCGGCCGCGACCCGGGCGATCGCGTCCGAGCTCGCGGAGGTCAACCATGAGCTCGTCGCCGCAGGTCGCCACTCGGTGCTGATCGGGTTCGGGCGCTGGGGGACCTCCGACGAGCGCCATGGCGTGCCGGTCGTGTGGGGTCAGATCTCTTCGGCGCGTGTCATCGTCGAGGCGACGCTGCCCGAGGTCCAGCCCGAGCTCAGCCAGGGATCGCATTTCTTCCACAACGTGCTCGGCTTCCGGGTCTTCTACCTGACTGTCGAGCACGACGACCCGCACCAGATCGACTGGGAGTGGCTCGACCGCCAGTCGTCGCTGCGGGAGAGCCGCTTCCTGCGCCACCTGCGTCTCGAGCGACCGCTGCGGGTGGTGGTCGACGGCACCAGCCGCCGGGGGGTGATCCGGTATGACCAGCGAGCCTGACCGACCGGTCGAGAAGCTCCTCGCCTCGCTCCAGGAGCGCGCCAAGGAGCTCAACTGCCTGTACGAGGTCGAGCAGGTGCTCGGGCAGTTCGACCGCCCTCTGGAGGATGCCTTCCAGGCCGTGGTCGAGGCGATCCCGCCCGGATGGCAGTACCCCGACGTGTGCTCGGCGCAGATCGAGCACGCCGGCCACACGATCGCGTGCCTGGACTTTCGCGTCACGCCGTGGGTGCTGTCGGCTGACATCGCCGTCCAGGACGAGATCGTGGGCCGACTCCAGGTGGTCTACCTCGAGGAGCGACCACGCGAGGCGATCGGACCGTTCCTGAAGGAGGAGGAGCGACTGATCCGAACCATCGCCGAGCGCCTCGGCCACGCCATCCTCTACCAGCGCCTGCGCGAAATCCGCCAGCGTTGGGAGAGCGCCGCCGACCGGTTGCGCGAGGACGTGGTCCAACGGTGGCGCGGGCCGATCGACCTGCTCCGCCGGACCGACCGCACGCTCTATCTGCGGGTTGCGCGCAAGATGGTCAACCACCTGTGCTCGGCCGGAATCGACGGAGCCCAAGAGCTGCTCCTGCAGACTCTCGGCACGAGGAGCGCGTCCGACGAGGCTGCCGCCGATCCCAACATTCCGCGGCCGCCACGGATCGTCGACGAGTCGCCTCTGCTCTCGGGGCGCCCGTTCGAGCTCGCCGCGGCCTACATCAGCGAGGACGAGATCCTCGGCCTGATCCAGACCTGGATCATGGAGGACCGCGCGGCGTTCCTTCCCAAGATCCTGAACAACCCGCGCTCGTCGCTGGCGGACGTCAGCGAGAGCCTGC
>CAZQYU010000437.1:0-3033 GCA_964597585.1 uncultured Thermoanaerobaculia bacterium | reverse complement strand
GCGGCGGACTGTGGCGCAAGCGGCGCCTGCTCGACCACGAGCGACGCAACGCCGAAGCCGCCGAGCCGATGAGCTTCTGAGGGCGGCGGGGCGCGGCGTGCGGCCGCCCAGCCCGGCTCAGGGCAGCTCTCCCGCATCGGCCGGCTCGAACAGAGCCACCACCGCACCGGCCGGATCCGCGATCACGGCGTAGCGCCCCTGCGCCCCCATGGTCTTGGGGCCGGCGATCACCCGGCCGCCGCGCCCGAGGCAGCGTGCGAGGCTTCCGTCGAGGCTCGCGACCACCACGTACATGAGCCATGTCGAGGGAAGGTCCGCGTTGGCGCCTCGGGCGTGGCAGACGCCTGCGACCGCCTCGCCGGTGGCCGGCAACTTCATCACGAAGTCGCTGTAGCCGCCCATGTCGAGGGGCTCCGCCTGCCATCCGACCACCTCGCGGTAGAAGTCGCGCACCTCCTCGGCGTCGGCGACCGTCAGGTCGACCCAGACCATGGAACCCGGTGTCGTGGTGCTCATCGACCCCCCTGACGCGGCCCGGATCGTTTCCACCGTCGTGGCCGATCGCCGGCGGACCAGGCTGCACCCGACAGCAGGTCCGCCGGAGGCTGGGACGGGTGGGGTGTGGGATCCGGGGCTGCTGGAGTCCATCATGCCACAGCCGACGTGGTCCCCTCGGGCCGAGCGTGATGGCACGGATGGTGAAGAGCACCCTGAATGTGAGCAGGGACGCCAGCAGGCGCACAAGCACCCGCACCCGGAACATCGGCGAGCGTGTCCTCGTGGGAGGACAAGCTGACCTCTCGCGATGGCCCGCAGCGTCAACATCCTCAGGAAGGAGTCGATCGATGCGATTGAGGTCTCAGGTCTGCCTGGCAGCGGCAGTCGTCGCCCTCGCGATCGCCGCTTCGCTCGCCGCCGAGGATCCGGCACCGGCGCCGAATCCCGTCTTCCGGGGGCTCGTCAACGTGCGGGTCGCCAGCGTGACGGTTTCGGTGCAGGACCGCCGTGGCCATCCCATCACGGGTCTCGGTCGCGACGACTTCCGGGTGCTGGTCGACAGCGAGCCGGTCGAGCTCACCAACTTCCAGGCGATCGTCGACGGTCGGCCGGCGTCCGAGCCCTCGTCCCGGGAGGCGACCGTCACGCCCGAGGTTGTGGAGGCGGCGCCGTCGACCACGCTGAACCTGGTCGTGTACCTCGACCTGACCTTCAGCCGCACCGCGAGCCTGCACCTGGTGGCGCCCGAGCTACGGCGCTTCGTCGCCAAGTCTCTCCACCCCGGCGACCGGGTCATGGTCGCGGTCTTCACGGGCCGGGTCGTCGTCCTGCAACCGCTCACGGACGACCTCGACGAGGTCGCCGCGGCGATCGACGACCTGCCGAAGCGGGTGGCGATGGGCGAGATCGCAGCGGCCGACACCGAGCAGCAGCTCGAGAAGCTCGGTAACGACGCCGACGGCCACTTCAAGGTCGAGTCAGACGTACGCAAGGAGGTCGAGCGGGACCTCCGTGCCCTGGCCGAGGAGCGCCAGGCGCAGGTCCGCCGCTCCTGGCGCGGGCTGCGTTCGCTGATCGACGCCCTCGCCGCGGGCGTGCCAGGACGTAAGGCGATCCTCCACGTCTCGGACGGGATCCCGATGAGCCCCTACTGGGCGGAGCTCAACACCCTCGACCTGCCACACGAGGATGCCGGCGGGCCGGTGCAGAAGGTGCCCTTCGAGCTGCGCGAGGTGATCGCCCACGCCAACGCCAACGAGGTCACGCTCTACACCCTCGACTGCGGTGGGGCGTCCGCTCCCCTTGGGGGCTCGACTCCGGCGGAGACCCGGGGCTGGTACGGGTGGAAGGTGAGCCGGGACGTCCCGATCGCCCAGACCGCCGCCGCGATGGACGCCACCGACACCCTGCGCCTGATGGCGGCCGGCACCGGTGGGCTCGCCCTCGCCCGGGCGACGCCCGTCACCCTTGCCGTGCTGGGTCGCGACCTCGACACCACCTACTCACTGGGCTACCGGCCGCCGGACTCTCCCCCCGGCACCGAGCACCGGGTGGAGGTCGAGGTCGACCGCAAGGGCCTGGTCGTCCGCTACCGGCCGACCACCGAGACCCTCGCCTCGCGCGACCGCATGGCCGGTGTCGCGCTGTCCGCGCTCATGATCGACCCCGCGCCCAACCCGCTCGAGCTCACGTGGCAGGTCGACGGCGCCGCGACGACGGGAGAGGCCGGGCTCGAGCTCCCGGTCACGGTCCGGGTCCCGGCAAAACGCCTCGCCATGGTCCCGGACGGAGAGCTCTGGCGCGGCCGCCTGCGGGTCTTCCTGGTCGGCGAGGACGCCGGGCACCACCTGACGCCGATGCGCGAGGCGGTGCTGCCGGTCAGGGTCCCCGCCGCCGTGCTCGACGGGGAAGGCAACCCGCTCGTGACCTACCACGGGGCGGTGCCGGCCAAGCCCGACACCGTCCGGGTCGCCGTCACCGCATTCGACGAGGTCGCCGGCATCGGTGCGTCGGTCACCGCACCGGTCGAGATTATGGCGTCGCCCACACCAGGAGCGGGCGGCGGGAGGTGAGCTGGGTCCGAGTCCGCGCCCGTTTGCCACCATGAATGTGGAGGGCATGGCGTGCACGGCGTCTTTCGTGCGCCGGGAAACCCTGTCTTCGTTGCATTTTCGGCCCGTACTCGGAGTACTGCTCCTCACATGCGCCTCGTGAGGGTCGCACGGCGGTCCGACTTCCCCATCCATCGGATGAGCCGCACACTCCTCGCCTGCATCTCTCACCACCCACGGATTCGCGCGGCGAATCCGATGCAGCCCGTGCCGCACAGCCCCCGGGGACGCGCCGACGCCTCGATCCCTTCGATCGGGCTGTGCGGTGCGTGCTGCTACGGCTTGGCGGTGCGGTCGTCGTAGGGCGGCGACGGCACCTCCACCGGCGGGTGCTGCTCGAGCCGGCTGAGAGTCTCGGCGACCGCGCGCTCGAGCTGCGGGTCGCGGCCGTCGCGCATCTCGCCGGGGTTGTTGATCACCTCGA
>CAZQYU010000436.1:0-3035 GCA_964597585.1 uncultured Thermoanaerobaculia bacterium | reverse complement strand
TGAGATCGCACTCCGGTGCCGAGCCGAGCACCAACTGACCCGGGCGCAGCGGGAAGCGCAGCGTGCGCTCGTCGTGACGGATCAGGAGTCGCAGCGGCATGGTTCCATCGTCAATGGAGCGATAGTACCTGAGTCGGGTCGGGCTCGGCCGTGGCCTGAGGTGGCTGGGCCGCGTGTCAAGACTCGCCTCGTCCAGACCAAGCCACCAAAGTCATCCGGCGCTGAGGCTCGCGGACGAGGATGGCTGCTGCTCGGTTCGTTCGAGGATCGCGCGGCAGCGACGGCCCAGATCGGGCCGTCCTGCGGCCTCGAGCTCTTCGGCGTTGACCACGAGCATCCGGCGCACCGGAGGCGTCATCTGGTCGAGGTGCTCGAGCCGGGCCAGGCTCATGGACGCGAGGCGCTCCGCTTCGCCCGTGGCACCGAGTCTGATGAGACAGCCGGCAAGCGTCATGCGAGCAGAGTCAGTCCAGGGATGCCCGTCCCCCAAGGCGGCGGCGTACACTCCTACACCTTCGCGCACGGTCGCCTCGGCATCACGCCAGCGCTCTTGCTCGATCAGGAACCGACCCAGGCCGCTCACCAGGTCGGAACCAAGTCGCCAGTGATCTGCGTCGGGCTGGGAGCGACGTAGCGCGATGATCTCCCGCAGCATCGCCTCGGTGTCGTCGTCGCGGTGCTGCAGCCTGAGCACGGCGGCGAGATTCTGCATGACTTGGATCCGGCTGGGATGCTGCTCGCCCCAGACGCGGACGACCAGTGAAAGCGCCTCACGATATGCCGTCTCTGCTCCGGCGAAGTCGCCGAGCCGTCTGCGTGCATAGGCGAGGTTGTTCAGCACCGTCGCCAGCTGGGGCTCGTCCTGACCCCTGACTCGTCGCCACCTCTCGACCAGGTCCCCGAGCGCCGTGCACGCGCCCTCGAGGTTGTCCCGGCGCAGCATGAGGGAGGCCGAGACCTGGAGCGCCTGGAGGGTTGCAGAGTCGTCCTCGCCCAGTGCATGGCGAAGCACCGGCAGCGCCTCGGCGACCAGACCTTCCGCCTCGTCGAGCGACGCCCTGCGCTGCTGGAGCAGCAAATCGGCGAGGTCGACCTGCAGCCTGGCGACGGCCGGTCCCCCGTCGCCGAGGTGGGCGCGGTGAATGCGCAGCGCTTCGCGGAAGGTGGTCTCGGCCTCGGTATTGTTCTCGCCCTCCAGCGCGGTAGCGAGGGTCCAGAGGCTCTCGGCGACCGGGAGCGAGCCTTCGCCGGCGGCATCCCGCCGCAACGCCAACGCCCGCCGCGCAAGCCGCTCGCTCTCCCCGCGATTGCCGAGCTCACGGTGGCTGGAGGCCATCACATCCAACAAGCGCGCGAGACGGAGGGGCTGATCTGCGAGCTCCTGCTCGAGCCTCTTCTCCCCACTCGTCAAGAGCTCCTCTGCGGTGAGGCTCTTTCCCACCCGCTGCCTCGGATCGGCAAGCTCGAAGAGCCCCGCCAGGGACTCGGTGACCTCGACCGCCTCCCGCTCCCTCGCCTCCGCCTCGTGCTGCGCCTGGCGAGCGAGGTCGCGCTCACGCTTCAGGTCCGTGGTGTACTTCACCGACGAGGCAACGAGGCCGAGCGCCAGCACGATGATCGCCAGAGCCGCCACACCCAACAGACCGGCAGCCACCGGGTTACGGCGGACGCGCACCACGATCCTGCGCACGACCCCGACCGGGCGGGCCTCGATCGGCTCGCCTGCCAGGTAGCGACCGAGGTCGTCGGCCAGCGCCCGGGCCGAGCCGTAGCGACGCTCGCGGTCGCTCTCGAGGCAGGTCATGACGATCGTCTCGAGGTCACGCGGCACGTGAGGCGCTGTCTTGCGCAGCGGCACCGGCTCGCTCTCGAGCAGGCTGACCAGCACCTCGACGTCGCTGTCGCCGGCGTGGGGCCGGCTCCCGGCGAGCAGCTCGTAGAGCACCACCCCGAGGCTGAAGACGTCGGAGCGGCGGTCGATGGTCGAGACCTCGCCCCGCGCCTGCTCGGGCGAAAGGTAGCCGGGCGTGCCGAGCACCTGACCGGTGACCGTCGCACCCTCCACCTCGCGCTCCCGAGCGATGCCGAAGTCGACGATCCACGGATTGAGCTCCCCGTCCTCGGTGCGCTCGACCAGGATGTTGGCCGGCTTGAGGTCGCGGTGGACCAGGCCGGCGGCGTGGGCGGCGTGCACCGCCTCGGCGACGGTACGCACCAGAGAGACCCTCTGCTCGACGCCGAGGTCCCGTACCGCCTCGTCGAGGGGCCGGCCCTCGATCAGCTGCATCGCGATGTAGACCCGCCCCTCGTGGCGTCCGACCTCGTAGACCGGGCAGATGTTGGGATGGCTGACCCGGGCCTGGGCGCGGGCCTCGCGCAGCATCCTCTCCTCGAGCTCGGGGTCGTCGGAGCGCAGGAACTTGAGTGCGACGTTGCGATTGAGGGTCGGATCCCAGGCGCGGACCACCTCGCCCATGCCGCCGCGGCCGATCGGCACTGCGGTATGGTATTTCACCGCCTGCTCCGGCGGTCGCTGGCGAGAACGCCGATCTCCGTCTCCGGATTCACTGGGACCAATTGTCGCAGTTCGGGCGACAATGTGCCACACATCGTCGCCACCGCATGAGGGTGACATGAGAGCTCAGGCTGCACTGCGCTCTCCGGGAGGGGACCCTTCGACTCCGCGGCCCTGCGGGCCGCTCCGCTCAGGGTGACAGGGTGGGTGGGCCAAGACGGACCGCTCCGCTCAGGGTGACAGGGTGGGCGGGCAAAGACGGGCCGCTCCGCTCAGGGTGACGGGGTTGGCGGGGCGGCCATGACGGGCCGCTTCTCCCTTCCCGTCATGCTGAGCGAGCGAGCGGCTTTCCCCTTCCCGTCATCCTGAGCGAGCGAGCGGCTTTTCCCTTCCCGTCATCCTGAGCGAGCGAGCGGCTTTCCCCTTCCCGTCATCCTGAGCGAGCGAGCGTCAGCGAGCGAGTCGAAGGATCCCCTCCGGGAACGCGCGAGCCGTCCGAGCCCGGAAGCGATGGGACCCC
>CAZQYU010000435.1:0-3045 GCA_964597585.1 uncultured Thermoanaerobaculia bacterium | reverse complement strand
GGACGTCGGCGCTGAGGAAGTGACCTGAGATGCCGCTTTCTCCCGGCACCCGCCTTGGCCCCTATGAGATCACCGCCAAGCTCGGCGAGGGGGGGATGGGGGAGGTGTGGCGCGCGACCGACGGCAAGCTCGGACGCGACGTCGCGCTCAAGGTCCTTCCCGACGACTTCGTGGACGACCCCGAGCGCCTCGCCCGCTTCGAGCGCGAGGCACGGGTGCTCGCGTCGCTCAACCACCCGAACATCGCGACGCTCTACGGGCTCGAGCACCTGGAGGACCAGCACGCCCTGGTCATGGAGCTGGTCGAGGGAGAGGGGCTCGACGAGCTGATAGCCCGCGGGCCTGTGCCGATCGAGGAGGCGCTCCCGATCGCGCGTCAGGTCGCGGAGGCGCTGGAGGCGGCCCACGAGGCCGGCATCGTCCACCGCGACCTCAAGCCGGCCAACGTCCGCGTCCGGCCCGACGGCGCCGTCAAAGTGCTCGACTTCGGGCTCGCCAAGGTGTGGGAGAGCGAGGGCATCTCGGGCAGCAAGTCGCTGTCGCCGACGATCACGCAGCACCACACGCGGGCAGGGGTCATTCTGGGTACGGCCGGCTACATGTCGCCGGAGCAGGCGCGCGGCAGGCCGGTCGACAAGCGCGCCGACGTCTGGGCGTTCGGGGTCGTGCTGTGGGAGATGCTGACCGGTCGCAAGCTGTTCGACGGCGAGACGGTGTCCGACACCCTCGCAGCGGTCCTGCGCGCCGAGCCCGACCCGTCGCAGCTCCCCGGGGGAACGCCAGCCGGGCTGCGCCGGCTGCTCGCGCACTGTCTGGCCCGGGATCGCCGCCGGCGGCTCCACGACGTCGCCGACGTGCGGATCCTGATCGACGAGCTCTCCGAAGAGCCGCCTCCCGTGGAGGCCGTCGTGGCGCCGGCCCGGCGCACCTGGACCACCTGGCTGGGCTGGACGATGGCGGTGGTTGCGATGGGTTTCGCGGCCTCCCTGATGTGGCGAGGGCGGGTTCCCCGCGCAGCTCCGGCGGTGACTCGCCTCGATGCGCAGCTTCCCGAGGGCGTCCGGCTGGCGCTGCAGGACGTGCCCGTCCTGGCCCTCTCCCCGGGCGGCCGAGAGCTCGCGTTCACCGCTGTCGACCCGCAGTCGGGCCAGTCCCTCGTCTACCTGCGCCGGATGGACGACACCGACTTCCACCCCATCCGCGGCACTGAGCGGGGCACTGCACCGTTCCTCTCCCCGAGCGGCGACTCGGTAGCGTTCTTTGCCGACCGCGAGCTCAAGAAGATCCAGGTCGGTGGCGGCGCCCCTTTCACGCTCGCCCAGGCGACCTCCACGCGCGGAGGTTCGTGGTCGCCCGACGGCGCGACGATCTACTTCTCGCCGGAGTACGCCAGCGGCATCTGGCGTGTGCCGGTGGCCGGTGGCTCCGCCGAGCCGGTCGTGGAACCCGACGCCGAGAAGGGCGAGCGCACCTTTCGCTGGCCCCAGGTGTTGCCGGGCGGCCACGCGCTGCTGTTCACGGTCGGCTCCACGAACAGCCCCAACAACTACGACAACGCGCGATTGGAGGCGTACTCGCTCGACAGCAAGGAGCGGAAGGAGCTGGTCCGGGGCGCCAACATGGGGCGCTTCGCTCCGCCCGACCACCTCATCTATGCTCGCGCCGGAGTGCTGTACGCAGCGAGCTTCGATCCTGAGCGACTCGAGGTGAGTGGCACTCCGAGACCCGTTCTCCAGGGAGTCGGCGGTGATCCCTCGAGCGGCGCCACCTACTTCGACCTCGCTGCCGACGGCACCCTCGCCTACCTGCGCGGCGACCTTTCCGACCGCAGCGTGTACCTGACCCTCGTGGACCGCAAAGGCAAGGCTGAGCGCACGCCGCTGGCGCCGCGGGGGTTCGGCTATCCCCGATTCTCCCCGGACGGCATGCGCGTGGCGGTGACCGTCGGCGTCAACCCGGCCGGTACCGACGGCGACCTGTGGGTCTTCACGCCTTCGACCGGCGCCATGGAGCGGCTCACCTTCTCCGGCAATGCGATCAATCCCGTGTGGATCCCGGACGGCTCGCGGATCACCTATTCGGAGATGCAGAACGGGGGGATTTACCTGAAGGAGGCCGACGGCACGGGTGCCCCGGAGCTGCTCGCCAAAGCGGGTGAATCGCCCCTGCCGGAGTCGTGGAGCCCCGATGGGCGCACCCTCGCCTACGTCCAGGTCGCCAACTCGACCGACATCTACCTCGAGCCACTCGGCGGCGAACCGAGGCTGTTCGAGCGGGACGCCAGCGGTCCTGTCTTCTCGCCGGACGGGCGCTGGATCGCGTACTCCTCTCCCGCCGCGGGCGAGAGCAACGTCTTCGTGCGCCCTGTCTCGGGAGAGGGCAAGTGGCAGGTCTCGCCGGACGGCGGCGGGTATGCGCGCTGGCCACGACCGGGTGACGAGATCTACTACATCGCCATCGGGTCGCCCGACCGTCCGGTGATGTCGGTGCACGTGGGCTCGGGCCTCGGCTTTCAGTCCAGCCCGCCGCGCCAGGTGATTGCTTTCACCGGCAACAGTTTCATCACCTCAACGGCGCCTACGGTCAACTGGGACGTGGCCCCCGGGGGGCAGCAGTTCGTCTTCACCGAGCTGGAGCACGGCGCCCGCTCCGACTCCGTGATCCAGGTCGCGCTGAACTGGGCGTCCGGTCTCGAGGCGGCGGCGCCATGATCGTTCGCACACGGGTCGACCGACGATGATCGCTGCGGGATCCTGCCTCGGTCCCTACCAGGTCACCGCCAAGCTGGGCGAGGGCGGGATGGGGGAGGTGTGGCGCGCCAGCGACAGCAAGCTCGGACGCGACGTCGCGCTCAAGGTCCTTCCCGACGACTTCACGGACGATCCCGAGCGCCTCGCCCGCTT
Source organism: uncultured Thermoanaerobaculia bacterium (assembly GCA_964597585.1). Taxonomy (GTDB): domain Bacteria; phylum Acidobacteriota; class Thermoanaerobaculia; order Thermoanaerobaculales; family Sulfomarinibacteraceae; genus CAVSIS01. The sequence goes on along the minus strand of CAZQYU010000435.1, from coordinate 142 downwards.
CGAGCGCGAGGCACGGGTGCTCGCCTCCCTCAACCACCCGAACATCGCCACCCTGCACGCCTTCGAACACCTCGACGAGCGCCACATCCTGGTCATGGAGCTGGTCGAGGGTGAAGGGCTCGACGAGCTGATAGCCCGCGGG
>CAZQYU010000434.1:0-3048 GCA_964597585.1 uncultured Thermoanaerobaculia bacterium | reverse complement strand
TGAGATCGCACTCCGGTGCCGAGCCGAGCACCAACTGACCCGGGCGCAGCGGGAAACGCAGCGTGCGCTCGTCGTGACGGATCAGGAGTCGCAGCGTCATGGTGGAGTCGTCGCAAGAAGGATAGTAACCCAGCTGCACGCAGGAATGATCCGGCGCAGCCGACTGGAATGCGCCCGGGCCGCAGACTCGGCTCACACCAGCCTGCCAAACGGCCGCTGTGTGACCGGTGCAGGCGGGACGCACGCACGACAACGCCGCACCGCGGCGGGCGGACCGGTCGGTGTGGTGAGGAATGCAGGCGAGAGGTCGTCAGCTCTGGGGGGTGGAGGGCGCGGCGTCGAGTCGCGCCAGGATCGAACGGCAGCGAGCCCCGAGGTCCGGACGCCCGGCGGCATCGAGGTAGTCGGCGTTGTTTTCGAGCCTGAACCGAACGGCAGTCGCCAGATGATCCAGCACCGCGAGCGACGCCAGGCTGGAGGCCACCAGCGGTTCGGCTTCGCCATCCTGCTCGAGCCCGTACAGGCACGCGCCAAGCTGACCGCGTGCAACGGCAGCCCACGCATGGTCGGCGCCAAGTGCTGTCTCGTAGATCGCGAGGCCCTCCCGGACCGGTGGCACCGCCTCGGCCCAGCGTCGGCGCAGCATAAGAAAACGCCCGATGCCGTCGAGCAAGTCTCTTCCGATCTTCCAGTCACCGCGAGGGACAAGGCGCCGGCGCAGCTCCACCACCTCCCGCAGCAGCATCTCGAGCTCGTCATCGCGGCCCTGCTGTAGGTCAAGCACCGACGCCAGGTTCAGCATCACCTTGATCCGGTCAGGATGCTCCGTGCCGTAGATTCGCTCGATCAGCTCCAACGCGGCGCGGTAGTTCTGCTCCGCACCGTCGAGATCGCCCGCCTTCCGCTGGGCGAAGGCAAGGTTGTTGAGGACCACCGCAAGGCTGGGGTCCTCCGGACCGTTGAGCCGCCGGCGGCGCTCCACCTGTTCGGTGTACAGGCCGATGGCGCCGTCGAGATCGCCCTGTCGCCTGCGGATCGCCGCGGCAACGTCGAACGCGCGCAGCGATGGCGGGCTGTCCTCATCCCCGGCGGCTCGTAGGACTGCAATCGCCTCCTGGTTGAGTGCCTCCGCCTCATCGACGGCGTTTCGCTGGAGCAGATGGTCTGCTAGCGCAACCTTGACCCGTGCAACGGTCGGGTCGTCGTCGCCCAGGTTGCGGCGGCGAATATCGAGCGCCTCGCGGTAGCACGCCTCTGCCTCTTCGCCGTCTTCTGACACCATCGCCTCGGCGAGCGTGAAGAGGCTGTCGGCGACCTCGAGCGAACCCGCGCCAGCGCCCTCACGACGCAGCGTTAGGGCGCGGCGTGCGAGGCGCTCGCTCTCGTGGCGGATTCCAAGCCCGAGGTAGCTGGTCGCCAACACGTCGAGCAGCCGGGCGAGGCGAAGCGGCTGACCGGCGAGCTCGCGCTCGACCCGGTGCTCGCCCTCGGCGAGGAGCTGCCGTGCGGTGAAGGTCTCCCCGGATGACCTGCTCGGGTCGGCGACTTCGAACACCCCGGCCAAGGACTCGGTGATCTCGGTGGCCTCCCGCTCCCGGCTCTCCGCCTCGAGCTGCGCCTGGCGAGCGACGTCGCGCTCACGCTTCAGGTCCGTGGTGTACTTCACCGACGAGGCAACGAGGCCGAGCGCCAGCACGATGATCGCCAGAGCCGCCACACCCAACAGACCGGCAGCCACCGGGTTACGGCGGACGCGCACCACGATCCTGCGCACGACCCCGACCGGGCGGGCCTCGATCGGCTCGCCTGCCAGGTAGCGACCGAGGTCGTCGGCCAGCGCCCGGGCCGAGCCGTAGCGACGCTCGCGGTCGCTCTCGAGGCAGGTCATGACGATCGTCTCGAGGTCACGCGGCACGTGAGGCGCTGTCTTGCGCAGCGGCACCGGCTCGCTCTCGAGCAGGCTGACCAGCACCTCGACGTCGCTGTCGCCGGCGTGGGGCCGGCTCCCGGCGAGCAGCTCGTAGAGCACCACCCCGAGGCTGAAGACGTCGGAGCGGCGGTCGATGGTCGAGACCTCGCCCCGCGCCTGCTCGGGCGAAAGGTAGCCGGGCGTGCCGAGCACCTGACCGGTGACCGTCGCACCCTCCACCTCGCGCTCCCGAGCGATGCCGAAGTCGACGATCCACGGATTGAGCTCCCCGTCCTCGGTGCGCTCGACCAGGATGTTGGCCGGCTTGAGGTCGCGGTGGACCAGGCCGGCGGCGTGGGCGGCGTGCACCGCCTCGGCGACGGTACGCACCAGAGAGACCCTCTGCTCGACGCCGAGGTCCCGTACCGCCTCGTCGAGGGGCCGGCCCTCGATCAGCTGCATCGCGATGTAGACCCGCCCCTCGTGGCGTCCGACCTCGTAGACCGGGCAGATGTTGGGATGGCTGACCCGGGCCTGGGCGCGGGCCTCGCGCAGCATCCTCTCCTCGAGCTCGGGGTCGTCGGAGCGCAGGAACTTGAGTGCGACGTTGCGATTGAGGGTCGGATCCCAGGCGCGGACCACCTCGCCCATGCCGCCGCGGCCGATCGGCACTGCGGTATGGTATTTCACCGCCTGCTCCGGCGGTCGCTGGCGAGAACGCCGATCTCCGTCTCCGGATTCACTGGGACCAATTGTCGCAGTTCGGGCGACAATGTGCCACACATCGTCGCCACCGCATGAGGGTGACATGAGAGCTCAGGCTGCACTGCGCTCTCCGGGAGGGGACCCTTCGACTCCGCGGCCCTGCGGGCCGCTCCGCTCAGGGTGACAGGGTTGGCGGGGCGGCCATGACGGGCCGCTCCGCTCAGGGTGACAGGGTTGGCGGGGCGGCCATGACGGGCCGCTCCGCTCAGGGTGACGGGGTTGGCGGGGCGGCCATAACGGGCCGCTTCTCCCTTCCCGTCATCCTGAGCGAGTGAGCGGCTTTCCCCTTCCCGTCATCCTGAGCGAGCGAGCGTCAGCAAGCGAGTCGAAGGATCCCCTCCGGGAACGCGCAAGCCGTCCGGGCCCGGAAGCGA
>CAZQYU010000433.1:0-3067 GCA_964597585.1 uncultured Thermoanaerobaculia bacterium | reverse complement strand
CCGGGGTGGACGAAGCCGCCCTCGCACATGAGCTGGTGGCCGATGCCGGCTCCCGCGGGGTGGAAGACGATCCCCTGCTCGCGGGCGAAGGCCTCGATCTTCGAGTACTTGGCGAGGTTCTCCGGGGAGGCGTCCTGGACGTTGTGGTCGAGGGTGAAGACCGGCTGCGCGGGATCCGCGACCCGGCTCGCGCCGATGGCGCGGAACTTGGGCAGCACCGCGCCGGTGTTGTCGTGAGTCATCACGTGCCGCGGCCGCACGGTGACCAGGTCGCCGGCCTGGACCTGCTCGCCCGGCGCGAGCCCCACCGCGTGTTGCTGAACGACCTTCTCGGTGACCGTCTGGCCCATGGTTCACCTCTGCGGCTCGTGCACTGAGCCGCCCGCGCGGGTCACGCGCCCGTCACCACCAGCTCGGACGCGAGCGCCCTGACGTCGTCAAAGTCCTGAGCGCCGTGGATTGCCCGCGCCATCCGCTCGACGTCCGCCGGGGTCGCGACGCCCTCGGCGAGCGCCCGCATCTTGCCCGCGATCTCTGTGTCGGTGAGCGGGTTGCGCGGGTCACCCTTGGGGTAGTCCAGGCGTTTCTCGAGTGTCCGGCCGTCGGTCGTGGTGATCACCACGTGGACCTTCTGCAGCTTCGGGAAGGCGGCCTCGATCTCGGGGTCCGCGAGCACCTTGACCTTGGGCAGCTGGGCGCGGATCCGCGGGTCCATGATCTTGGCGTCGGTGAACTGGAGCGGTGTGACCTGCCGGTCGGCGATCGCCGCCGCGATCACGTAGGGCAGGGAGTGGTCGGCCGTCTCCTTGCTGTGTGGGTCGTACTTCGAGGCGTCGGCGAGGATGTCCGCCGCCCGCGCCAGGGAGTGGACGGTGACGGCGGTGACCTGCTCGGGGGCGAGATCGTTCTCGATCACCAGGTCGAGCACCGCCGAGATCGGCGCGTGGGTGAGCGCCTCGGTGGGGAAGAACTTCATGCCGCAGTCGAGGATGCGCCAGCTCTCGCCGAGCCCCTCGGTGAGGATGTTCCAGCGCCACTCGGAGCAGAGCACGTGGCTGAATCCCTCCTTGCCGTCGAGAACGTGCTCCGGGCCGGTGTAGCCGCGCTCGGCGAGCAGGGCGGCGAGCACGCCTGACTGGGTCGCGAGCGGGTCGACGGTGTTCTTCATCATGGTCAGCTTGCCTGCGGTGACCGAGCCGGGGGTGCAGTGGCGCGAGGCCGAGATGCCGATCGCGTGCTGGATCTGGTCCGCGTCGAGGCCGAGCATGCGACCGGCCGCGACCGGCGCCGCGGCGGCGGTCAGGGTGGCGTGATGCCAGCCGAGCTCGCGGATGCCGGGGAACGACACCTCACACAGGCGCTGCTCGACCTCGTAGGCGAGGGCGATCCCGAGCAGCAGCTCGCGTCCTGAGCCGCCCGCGCGCTCGGTGCACGCCAGCGCCCCGGGGATCAGGTCCGACGGGTGTGAGGGATCCTGCTTCCAGTAGATGTCGTTGTAGTCCATCACGCGGATCATGAGTGCGTTGGCGAGCGATGCCGAGATCGGGTCCCAGAGCTCGCCGGTGACCAGCACCCGGCACGGTCCTGCTCCGGCGGTTTCGGACAGCACCGCCCGCGCGATGTCCACGTCGTGCTGCTGGGCGCCGCCGAGGGCGCAGCCGACCGAGTCCATGAGGAAGCGCTTGGCGGCTGCGACGACGTCGCTCGGGAGGTCCTCGTAGCGGGTACCGGCGGCCCACTCGGCAAGGGTGCGGGTGACGGGCATGGAATCCTCCGATCGGGAATCCTGTGACGCCCCACGGGCGCCGCGGGCGCCCATTCTAATCATTCCTGCCCGTCAGTGGCGGCGTTTCAGCCGCTCGAACCAGCCCGCCGCGCCGGAGGTCGAGGTGTACTCGGGCTCGCGGCGCTCCAGGGTCGGCCGAAAGGCCGGCGCCGCCAGCTCCGGCGTGGCGAAGCCGTGCTCGACCAGCAGGGTGCGGAACCAGGGCGGGAGCGGGTCGATGCCGAGCCCGTTGCGTGCCTCGACGAAGACCCGACGGTGGGCCGGCCGGTCCGGGTGGAAATGAGCCACCTTGATCGGCGGCTCGGCGAGCTGATAGCGCAGCTCGAAGTCCGTTGTGCCGAGGTTGTAGGAGTAGTCCATCGGCGCGAACAGCCCCGCATGCTCGGGCCAGGCCATGGCGTCAGTGAGGGCGAACTCGTCCTTGCGGCACCCGCGCCGGGTCAGCGCATCCCAGACCCAGTCGAACACCGGCCGTGAGCAGGCGGTGAGAAACAGCGACCCGCCCTGCACGAGGAGCCGCTCGCGGGTCGAGTACAGGCAGGCCGAGAGGGCGCGGTCGGTCGGCGGCCGTGTGAAGCGCTCGAGCGGGTAGGCATCGGCATCGTGGTACCAGAGTGCGTCGTCAGGTCCGAGGCGGTCGAGGGCGCGGCGGATGCACCAGGTCTTGTAGAACGAGGTCGCGCGCGCGGTGCGTGGCCGCCGGGGCGGCTCAATCACTTCGCTCGAGACGCCGCGCCACGTGAACGGGAAGTCGGTCAGGAAGAGCAGTCGGCCGGGCTCCCACCCGAGGTGCAGCGCGGCATCGACCTGGAGGCGCAGCAGCCGTTGGGCTTCGTCACGTCCGGCGCCGTCGCGGTCGAGGACGTAGATCACGAGGCCGGTGAGAGCGGTGTCAGCCACTGCCGACCCCCGTCGCGCGCATGGGGGCGTCGGCGATCGTGCTCAGCCATCGATCGAGCATGAGCAGGGTCCAGATCTGCTCGCTGCCGAAGGCCGCACGCCGCGGGCGGCGGATGATGCGGGCGTCCGCAAGCCTGTCGAGCGCCGCCTCGAGCAATCCCGGCCGGTCGGAGATCCAGCGGCGCAGTGGCAGGTTGAAGCCGCTTTTGGGCCGGTCGAGGTGGCCCGGTGGCAGCCGCGGCGTCATCAGCCGGCGCAGGATCAGCTTGCCGAGCCGGCCGTCAGGTGAGCGCAGAAGGTCCGGGTGCAGCGACAGCGCGAGCTCCACCACCCGGTGATCGAGCAAAGGCGGCCGGACCTCGAGCGAGTGGGCCATGCTGG
>CAZQYU010000432.1:0-3076 GCA_964597585.1 uncultured Thermoanaerobaculia bacterium | reverse complement strand
CCGGCACCTCCCCGCGCAAGGTATCCACCGCCGGGAACCCGATGACATGGCCCAAACGGCCGGATGGCAATTGCGGCCCGTCGCCCGCGAACCGGTGGGCCCGCAACGCCGGCGCCCGGACGAGATGGTGGCCTACCTGCGCTCGCTGCCCTCGCTGTGGGCGGACTCGGGGCCCGACGGGCGCCGAGCGCTCGCGTCGGCCATCTTCGCGCGGACCGATGTCCTCGGCTTCCAGCGGCTCGAATACCAGCTGACGCCCGACGCGGTCGAGCTTGGACTGGACGCAGCAATGCCTGCGGTGTTCGAGGTGGGAAGCAAGATTGGTGAGTTTGGTCGGGGCGAGAGGAGACAAACCTCCACAACCGACCTTAGTGTCCCGGCCTCCTTGCCGCTGGAGATCGCGATCACCGGGATCGAACGCTGGGTTTCGCAGCTCGACCGCGGGATCCCGATCTAGCGGGTTCGTCGCCAGGCGGCCCTCGGCCCGCTCCTGCCCGCAGCTTCATCGATTTCCACCAGCCCCTCGCGGTGCAGCTCGTTCAACACGAGCCGGATCGTCGGGTCGCTGACGCCAGAGAGGGCGGCCCTGATGTCACGGAGCCGGAAGACGACGGGAGCATGGCGGAGGACGTATTCGCGGACGCGCTCCTGCTTCGACATCCCGGCGAGGCTTCGACGCGCCGCAACCCTCGATTCGAAGTCGTCGTATGCGTCTTCGAGAATGCCGACGAGGTACTCGGTCCACGGCCAAGCGCGGTGCGTCCCCTCGTGCCATTGCCGCTGGGACTCATAGAGGGCAGCGTAGTAAGCGTTCTTCGTGTCGAACATCCGCTGTTCGATGCTCACGTAGCGAGCCACGCCGTACCCGCGGTCGAGCAGCTGATGGGCTGTGAGCAGGCGGGCAAGCCGGCCGTTCCCGTCGGCGACCGGGTGAATCGCCAGGAAGTCGAGCACGAACGCGGCGATGAGCAGGATCGGGTGGGCGGCCTGCGTCTCGGACGCGGATCGGTAGCGATCCACCAGCTCGGATAGGAGGAACGGCGTCTCCTTGGGCGATGGCGGCGTGAACAGGATCTCGCGGTGGCCGTGCTCGTAGCTCGCGATGAGGTTCTGCTCGGTCTTGAGCTGACCACCCCGGCCCTCGGTGTACTGGAAGAGCTGACGATGCAGGTGCAGGATGTAAGGGACCAAGATCGGTTCGAGCGTGGCCGCCCGCATGATCTCGTCCATGCCGTCCCGGTAGCCGGCGAACTCACGTTCGTTGCGGTTGCGGAACCGGCGTGGCTCGACGCCTTCCCGAGCCAGGCCCTCGATCCGGCTCGGGTCCACCGTCACACCTTCAATCGCGCTCGAGGCGGTGATTGAGGTGACGCGCGTCTCGTCCGCGAGCGCTTGGAGCAGCTCGGGGATCTGGTCACGGTAACGCGCACTGATGCGTCAATGCGGGGATCGGGTGGGCCCCCTACCGTCATCGCCATCGCGGTGGCCGCGTGGGGGTCGGAAACCCCGATTCGATCACGCCGCGGCGGCGTGGTACTCGTGGATGAGCCCACCGAGGAGGTCCCGCCGGCGGATGTGGCGCGGCCTGACGGGGATCAGGTCCCGCGCTTCGGCCAGCGGGGTGGCGAGGCCGAGAGCGCGGTGCGGCTGCCCGAGGTTGAAGTGGTCGGCGTAGGTCCATGGCGTGCGGTCGAGATGCCGCCGACCGAGGATCAGCGTCCAGCCGAGGCACTCGGACCGCATCGTCTCGATCACCCGTTCCGCGCAGGCGTTGGCGTTCGGAGCCCGGACCGGGGTGCGGATCACCCGCATCCCCTCCGAACGCAGGACCGCGTCGAACGACCGACTGAACTTCGGCGTCCCGGTCGCGGATCAGGAACCGGATCGCCGGTGACCGAACGTCGAGGCGAAGCACACGATGGGGACCGCGCCTGACGCTAGGTCGACTTGTCCGGGTCTGATTCCCTCGCTCGACTGACTAGCCCTCGTGGGCCGTGGTGGGCCAGGTAGCCGGACACCTGCGCCCGCCGGTCAAGGTCCATCTTGCCGAGGATCGCGCTGACGTAGTTCTTGACCGTCTTCTCGGACAGGAACACCGCCGCAGCGATCTGCCTGTTCGTCTGACCCTCGGCGAGGAGGGGAAGGATCTCCCGCTCGCGGGGGGTCAGGGCACTCGCCGCGTCCGGATCGGTCCCACTCGCCATCCGCCGGATCCGCTCCAGGATCATCCCGGTAACCGCGGGGTCGAGCATGGAGTCGCCGCCGGCGACGGCCTCGAGCGTGCGTACGAGCTCCGCACTCCGGGCCTGCTTGAGCACGTAGCCTCGAGCCCCGGCGAGGATCGCGTCCAGCACGTCAATCTCGTCCGGCGAGCTGGTGAGGAACACGACGGGCATCTCCGGGAATTCCTCGTGCACGAGCCGGCAGGCCTCGATCCCCGAAGCGTCGGGCAGGCTGACATCCATCAGGATGAGATCCGGGACAAACCGCCGTGCCTGCGCCACGGCTTCCGCACACGTCCCTGCCTCGGCGATCACCTCGAACTGCACGCGCCGGTCGAGGAAAGCGATCAGCCCCTGGCGAACGACCTCGTGATCGTCGACGACGAGGAGTCGGATCGGTCTTCCGGTGTCCTGCATGATGGCGAGCATGCATGCCCTGGGCCGCGAACACAATGGGGGCCCGGTTGACGGGGGAGCGCGGGTGACACCGGCGACGTACCGGAGGCGACGTCGACGTGACGCGAGCCGGGATGTGGCTGGGCGCGGAAGTGGCTGGCGAGGAAGAACTCGAACCTTCAGTCTCCTGATCCAGTAGTCGCTGCGTCGCTTCAGCTCACGAGAATTGGATTCTGTCGAGGGTAGGCTGGGCTTGGGTCGCGACGGCATCGAACTGGTCGACGGCGCCCTCGGTCAGCTGGAGCCCGACGTTTCGGGCCATCCGGGCAGCCATCGCGGCGGGATCAGCGCCGTCAGGGACCGGCGAGGACGATCGCTGGCGAGGAATGGCTGGCGAGGAAGCGGTCGGGGCGAGAGGAGAAAAACCTCCAGAACCGACCTTGATGTCCCGGCTCCAC
>CAZQYU010000431.1:0-3089 GCA_964597585.1 uncultured Thermoanaerobaculia bacterium | reverse complement strand
AGATAGATGGTGCGGATCTGGGAATGGATCAGGTTGCTCAGCACGAAGTCCACGAGCCGATAGCGCGAGCCGAAGGGCACGGAGGGCGTCGAGCGATGGGCGGTCAGCGGCTGCAAAAGGGATCCCTGTCCCCCGGCCATGACGAACGCGATGATCCGATCGGTGTGCATCTTTCCTCCCCGCGCCTGGCGAAAGCGGGCGCTATGCCTGTTGGGTCCTGCTTTCCCGCACATGAGGGTCCCGCTGCGGACAAGAGGTGAAACCCTCACCATTGTCATTGTGGACGAGATTGCGGCGGTGGGTAACGCGTCGGTTCCGCGAGGTAGTCGGATAGCCGGGTGACGTTGGTGTCACCCGACCCCTTAGAACCCGGCGTGCGAGTTTCCCGGCACCGGGGCTTGAGCCTCGAGAAGACACCGTTTAATTCTCTGATGGGATTGCCCTGCCTGCCAGGCTCCGCCTACGTACCATTGCAGAAGGACATAGGCTCCGCCGTACCCCGGCCAGGTGGTAGGAGCTCTGACCTTGGGCCAACGAAAGGGAAGGGACCGGGCGGGCGAAACAGGGACGGAAGCAAAGAACCCGACACATCTGTGATGGGATGGCGTTCGGGTCGGGTCCGGTCTTCCCGGCCGTATCAGATGCGCAGGATAACGAGGGTGTCCTCGCGGTGAGGCGACTCGGCTGACCCTCATGTTGACGCGAGACCGGGCGCCAAGTCCGGCCTGAGCGCTCGTCGCTGCACCTTCCCGTTGCGTGTCCGCGGCAACTTGTCGACGAGGTAGACGATGCGCGGCGCCTTGTACGCCGCGAGGCGCTCGCGGCCCGCGGCAAGGAGCCGCTCTGCGGTCACCGTGCTGCCCGGCCGCGGCACGACATACGCCGCGACGATAGTCTTCTCGTGCCCGACTTCCTCGCCGACCGCGGCCGCGTCCGCAACGTCCGGATGGTCCTTCAGTACGCGCTCGACCTCGTGTGGCGACACGCGGTAGCCGAACGTATTGATGAGGTCGTCGTGCCGCCCGAGGAACCAGACATACCCATCCTCGTCCTCGCGGGCGTAGTCGCCGGTCAAGAACCAGTCGCCCTTGAAGCAGGCGACGGTCTCCTCCGGCTGGTTCCAGTAGCCAAGGAGCAGGGCCGGGTCGCAGCGCGGGATGCAGAGCATGCCCTCCTCGCCCCGCGGCACCCCGCGCAGCGTCTCCGGATCGAGGAGCTTCACGTCGTGACCGGGCTGCGCGAAGCCCGCCGACCCCGGCCGGATCGGACAGCTCTTTGTCTGGCAGAGGTAGTACGAGCACTCGGTCATGCCGAGGCCCTCGTAGATGTCGAGCCCGAAGCGCTCGCGCCAAGCGCCGAGGAGCTCGTCGGAGAGGTGCTCGCCGGCGCTCATGCAGTGCCGGAGCGTCGGCACGTCGGCGCCCCCGTACAGCGTCTTCTTCAGGATCTGCCGGTAGAGGGTCGGAACGCCGATAAACGTCGTGGCCTGGTGCCGGGCGATCAGGGGGGGCCAGATCGTCGGGTCGGGCCGACCCTCGTGCACGATTGCGGTGTGCCCGCGGTAGAGCGGGTCCATGAGGCCGGTGCCGAGCACGTAGGTCCAATTGAGCTTGCCAGAGTGCAGTACCCGGTCGCCGTCCGGACGGAAGTCGAACCAATAGGTCGACGACGGCTGGCGCCCGATGAGCGCGCGATGGGCGTGGAGCACGCCCTTTGGATAACCGGTCGTGCCGGAGGTGTAGACGAGATAGGCGGGATCCTCGGCACGCGTGGGATGCGGCGTCGCTTTGCTGGTGACGGCGGCGAGCGCGGGCGCGAGCGCGTGCACGGCGAGGCGACGACCCGCCGCCGGCTCGCCGGCGCCGGCGAGAACCACGTGGACGAGCGACGGTACGCTCGCGATCGCTTCGTGCATGATGTTCCAGCTCGCGACGTCCGTGATGAGCGCCGTCGCGCCAGAGTCGCGGGTGAGGTAGAGCATCTCTTCGGCGGTGAGCAGCACGGACGTCGGCACGGGGATGGCGCCGCGCTTCATCGCGCCGAGGAATACGACCGGGTATTCGAGGCAGTTCGGCAGCCGGATGAGCACGCGCTCACCGGGGGCGATACCGAGGTCGCGGAGGAGCTCCATGCACCGGTCGGTCTCGACCGCGAGCTCCGCGAACGTGAGCTTGCGCACGCCGAGGGTGTCGTCGTCGACGATGACCGCGGCTCGCCCATCGGCCGGTGTGCCGAGGTGCGCGTCGGTGCAGGCCACCCCGATGTTGAAGCGCTCGGGGATGTCCCAGACCCAGGGAGGAAAAGCCCTCACCTCACCTGCCTTCGGGACCAGGTGAAGCGGTTGTTTTCGCGCGTTCCCGCACTGTCTTGGGCCGTCTCACTTCGCACCTCCAATTCTGTTGGGTTGTCCCCCCGACTGGAGGTTAGTCCGAGCTGCCCCGCCCAGTATCTGTCCGTATCCGTAATCAGACGCTCGCCAGGATAGCGTCTACGCTTACCTTGGCGTCACCGAAGAGCATGCGGGTGTTCTCCTCGAAGAACAGTGGGTTCTGCACCCCGGCATAGCCCGTTGCCATACTGCGCTTCATGACCACGACGGTCTCGGCCTTCCAGACCTCCAGGACCGGCATCCCGGCGATTGGGCTGCCAGGGTCGGTCTGGGCGGAGGGGTTGACGATGTCGTTGGCGCCGATGACCAGCACGGCGTCCGTCTTCGGGAAGTCCTCGTTGATCTCGTCCATCTCCAGCACGATATCGTAAGGCACCTTGGCCTCGGCCAGGAGCACGTTCATATGACCTGGCATGCGTCCGGCCACCGGGTGGATCGCGAAGCGCACCTGGACACCCTTGTCGCGCAGCTTCTTGGTGATGTCGTTGACGGCGTGCTGGGCCTGGGCCACGGCCATACCATAGCCAGGGACGATGATCACGCTCTTGGCCCCCTTGAGCAGCTCCGCAGTCTCCTCGGCGGAGACGACCACGATCTCGCCCTCCTCGCCGCCGGCGGCGGCCGTCCCGCCCGCAGCGCCGAAGCCGCCGGCAATGACCGCGAGGAACTTGCGGTTCATGGCCCGGCACATGATGTAGGA
>CAZQYU010000430.1:0-3095 GCA_964597585.1 uncultured Thermoanaerobaculia bacterium | reverse complement strand
TGTTTCTCGACGAGATCGGCGAGCTGCCGCTGACCTTCCAGGTCAAGCTGCTGCGCGTCCTCCAGGAACGACAGATCGAGAGGCTCGGATCGAACCGTCCGATCGACGTCGACGTTCGGATCATCTCCGCCTCGCTGCGTCCGCTCGAAGAGGAGATCGCGGCTGGCCGGTTTCGCGAAGACCTGTACTTCCGAGTCAATACGGTCACCATCCATCTCCCGCCCCTGCGCGAGCGGACCGAGGACATCCCTCTGTTGGCAAACGCCTTCCTCAACGAGTTTGCAGAGGAGCGTGGGCGGCGAATTGACGGCTTCTCGGACGAGGTGCTGGCGATGTTCGACGCCCATCCCTGGCCCGGGAATGTGCGTGAGCTGCGCAACGTGATCGAGCGCGCGGTGCTCTTCTGTCGCGGCCCCGTGGTCACCGCGGACGACCTCCCCGGCAGCCTGCGTGGAGCGGCGAGCTCGCCGCAGCGTCAGGCCAGCCGCCTGGTGGTCTCGATGCAGGAAGCCGTCGAGCAGGCCGAGATCGAGGCCATCCAGGCCGCGTTGGCCGCGACCGGCGGTCGCCGCGCGGAGGCCGCGGAGCTCCTCGGCGTCAGCCGCAAGACGCTGTGGGAGAAGATCAAGCATCATCAAATCGCCGACTAGCCTGCCTGTCTCGTCCCGCGGCGAGACAGGCAAGCCGACCAGGAAGTCGGCTGCAGATGCCGTCGTCCCGGCGCCTGCAGTGGCGGTTACCGAGGGGTAACGAATGGCGTGTAGAGGTTCCGGATGCCGGATCGCTCTCCGGTTCGGGTGCGGACACGGTTCTTGCTTGACGGAGCGGTCCTGCACGTCTGTCGGGAGGACAAGATGAAGCGAGCCTGGTTCGTGGTCGTCGCGGTGGTCGTGCTGCTCTCGGTGACAGGACGTTCGACTGCCCAGGACCGCTCCACGCAGAGCGATTTCGCTCCTCTGGGTTACAAGGGCGGCTACGTGATGAGCAGCGAGGACGGCAAGTTCCAACTCCGGCTGACCGCGGGCATCCAGATGCGCTACACCTATGTCGACTACGACCACGAGGTGGTGGGCAACGAGAGCGACTACTCGAACTTCTTCATCCGGCGCGCCCGCCTGTGGATGGTCGGCTACGCCTACGACCCGAGGTTGACGTACCTCATTCACCTCCAGCTCGAACCGACCAGCCAGGTCAACGCCCACGACCTCTGGCTGCAGTACACCTTCTCGGATCTGTTGCGGCTCGGAGCCGGACGCAACAAGATCGCCTATGGTCTCGAGTTCCTCAACTCCGGGATGGCCCTGGAGCTGGTCGACCGGTCGATTCTGTCCGGCGAAACGGACATCGAGCGCGGTGCCGGCTTACTCAACGAGGGTCCGACGTGGCCCGGTGGCGGCAGCGCAGAGTTCGGGCTCGCGTCGTCCTCTGCGAGGACCGGGTTCGCGACCGGCGGCCTCAACCTGTACCGGTCGCAAGGGGTCCAGCTGAGCGGGCGGCGCGGTGGCGATGACCGCACGACCTTCGAGTACCAAGCTGGGATCTGGCAGGGGCGGGCGACGCGCGGCTCGTCCAACCGAGGCACGGGCCACCTGGTCGCCCTGCGGGTGGGCTGGCACCCGTGGGGCTTCGTCGACTGGACCCGGCAGGGTGACCGCGGTCGCAGCCCGACGTTGCGGGTGGGTTTCTTCGCCTCGGCCTACGCCAACCGCGAGGAGCTCGGCGGGGGCTACGACGAGCACGGTCTCGACCTTGCCGTCGCGTCTCGCTGGCGGGGGCTCGCGATCGACGTGGAGTGGAGCTCCGAGAGCTTCGACTACGACGCCTTCGCCGATCCCTTCGACCGCCGAGGTTGGCGGGTGCAGGGCGGGTACATGGTCGCGGCGGACCGGGTCGAGATCATCCTCCGCCACGCCGAGGTCGAACGGCTGTTGGACCCGACCGCCCAGCGCGCCGTCGACTCCGGCCTCGGTCTGGTGTACGTCGATGGTGCAGACGGACCTGTGAACGCTCTGGAGAGCCGCCTCACCGAGTGGACAGCGGGAGCCGCGTACTCCCTCTCCGGCGATCACCGGCAGAGGATCGTGGCCGACGTCTCACGGCTGGGCCGTGAGTTCGCGCCCGACCCCGCAGCGGGCATTGCACAGGCCGCCGAGCAGGTCGACTACCGCCTCCGCACCATGGTCCAGCTGATGTTCTAGGCACCCTCTGGGCACAGGCCCTGACGGCCGCTGGAGTTGACGGCGTTCGGGGGCCTGTGCCCAGAGGGTGCCTCTGACGAGCTGCGCGCGTCGAGGGGTGGATGAGCCCGGAGACTCCAGGCCAGGATTCGCGCAGCGAATCCAAAGCAGCGCGCGTCGAACAGCCCCGCGAGCGCGTGCGCCCTTTTGAGGGCCCATCCAGGGGCTGCTCGGCGCGGCGCTGCTAGCCTTTGATCTGCTTCAGCGCCACCAGTCGGCACGCCTTGGGATCGATCTCATAGGGTGTGCCGACCGGGTCGAGGGGCGAGCTCTTGAGCCAGCCCGCCTGGACCAAGTTCTGCCAGCTGTCGGCACAGGCGCCGAACTGGGCCTTCCAGCGCGCGAGGAGGGGATCCAGAGTCTGGCGGTCGATCTTGACCTGCACGTCGTAGAGCGCGCTCTCGGCGAGCGCGCGCTCGGAGGCGTTGGAGGCTTCGTCGAGGACCTGCCGCCAGTAGGCGACCGAGTCCTGAAGGCTCCACGCTCCCGCGTGGTCGCGCCAACGGCCGAGCACCCGCAGGAGGCGGCCAGGTGCACCGGGAATCGACGCGCCGATCGCGGCGTAGTGGATGGCGAGCTCGTGGTCGCGGAAGGTCAGGTACGCGTCCCACGCGGCGACCTCTGCCAGCGCCCAGCTGTCCGGGTTGGCGGCGAGGCCTTTGTCGTACAGGCGCACCACCGAGCTCCGGCACAGCTTGGGCTTCCCGTTGGCCTCCATCTCCATGATCAGGGTGCCGATGCGGTAGGCGTCGATGTAGTGCGGATCGAGGTCGGTGATCATGTCGAACACGCGATCGAGGTAGAGGAACGCGTCCTTCGGTTTGAACTCGGAGTAGTACTGGATCGACCACAGGTAGA
>CAZQYU010000429.1:0-3102 GCA_964597585.1 uncultured Thermoanaerobaculia bacterium | reverse complement strand
GCGAGGTCGCTGTACTCGACGTAGTCTGCCTCGTTCTGGACGAATGCGTAGGCGTACTGGGTGAATCCCGACGCGGCAGAAAGCAGCAGGCCCTGGTGGAACGGCGATTCGGCGAGCAGGCTCTCGGTGGTCTTGAGCGCGAACGGCATCGCGTCCCGGATCAGCTCCGGGTCGTCGTCGGAAGACCATGTGGCCCCGCCCTCGGCGAGCGCGTTGCCGACGGAGTTCACGGCCATGCGCCGCAGCGAGCAGCCCCCCAGGGCCGAGACGCAAACCACCACCAGTGCGACCGCTGCCGTCAGCCCCCGGGTGTTCCCCACTTGCGTGCGATCGGACACGCCCACCTCCGTGTCGAACATGCCGCGCCACATCTTACGCGACTACCGTGGGGAGCCTCCGTCTGCGCGCGCAACCGGCGCGCCGGTCTCCCTCCGGCGCCCCTCTCATATCCCCTCAATACGGGTAGCAGACCGCAGGGCCTCGGGTCATGCGGTCTGCTACCCGTCCACGAACCGCATCGCCGCCTCCGGGTAGCGCATCCCCTGGGCGAGCCCTGGCGGCAGGACCTCGTCGATGTGTGCGAGGTCGGCCTCGGTGAGCTCGACGTTGATCGCGCCGGCGTTCTCCTCGAGGCGCTCGACGTGGCGAGTGCCGGGGATCGGGACCACGTCCGGCCCCTGCGCCAGCAGCCAGGCGAGCGCGAGCTGTGCCGGCGTGCATCCCTTGGACTCGGCGAGGTTGCGGATGCGCTCGGCCAGGTGCAGGTTGTAGCGGAAGTTCTCGCCCTGGAAGCGGGGATTGGCGCGGCGCCAGTCGTCCTCGGGGAGGTCGTCCGGGGTCTTGAAGGCGCCGGTCAGGAACCCGCGGCCGAGGGGCGAGTACGGCACCAGACCGATGCCGAGCTCGCGGCACGTGGGCAGGATCTCCGGCTCCACGTCCCGGGTCCACAGCGAGTACTCGGTCTGCAGGGCGGCGATCGGGTGGACGGCTGCTGCCCGCCGTAGCGTCGCCGGGCTCGCTTCCGACATCCCGAGGTGGCGCACCTTGCCCTCGGTCACCAGCTCCGCCATCGCGCCGACCGTGTCCTCGATCGGTACCGTGGGGTCGACGCGATGCTGGTAGTAGAGGTCGATGTGGTCCACCCCGAGGCGCTTCAGGCTCGCATCGCAGGCCTGACGCACGTACTCAGGGTGCCCGCTGATGCCGAGCATGCTGCCGTCGGGCCCGCGCCGGATGCCGAACTTGGTCGCAAGCTCGACCTCGTCGCGGCGCTCCGAGAGCACACGGGCGAGCAGCTCCTCGTTGCGGCCGGTGCCGTACATGTCCGAGGTGTCCCAGAACGTGACCCCGATGTCGAGCGCACGGTTGAGGGTCGCGAGCGAGTGCGCGTCGTCGCTTTCGCCGTAGAAGTCCGACATTCCCATGCAGCCGAGGCCGATCGCCGACACGCTCAGGCCGCTGGCTCCAAGCTCTCGTGTGTACACTACGCTCCTCCGTTCTCGAGTGGGCGGTGAACCGAGGTCCGCCACCCGGTTGCTCGATGGCCGGCCGCCCGCGTCGACGGGGCGGCGCCCGTTCCATTTCAACCACGAAGGGGCCGGACGAAGTCCCTCCACGCGTTCGTCGCCTGACGACGAACGGCCGGATCCGGCGCCATCCTTCGCTATACTCGCGACATGGACGCCGGCCGCGTCGCGTCGCGTGAGGGCGCGCCCTTCATCTCGCTGGTGATCCCCGCCCACAACGAAGAGCAGCTCCTGGCGCGCCTGCTCGACACAGTCGACGAGGCCCGCGCGAGATTCGCCCGCGGACGAGACCGGATCGAGGTCGTCGTCGCCGACAACGCCTCCACCGACCGCACCGGAGAGATCGCCGCGTCCTGCGGCTGCACCGTGGCCGTGGTCGCCGAGCGCCGCATTGCCGCCGCGCGAAACGGGGGGGCCAGGGTCGCCCGCGGCGAGGTGCTCTGCTTCGTCGACGCCGACGCCCGCATCCACCCGGAGACCTTCAACGCCGTCGACCGCGCCGTCGCCGACGGGCGTTGGGTCGCCGGCGCCACCGGCGTCCGGCTCGAGCGGTGGTCCCTCGGCATCGCCGTGACCTACGCGATCCTGATCCCGTTGGTGTGGCTGCTGCGCATGGACACCGGGGTCGTGTTCTGCCGCCGGCGGGACTTCGAAGCCGTCGGCGGCTACGACGAGCGCCGTCTTTTCGGCGAGGACGTCCAGCTGCTGTGGGACCTGCGCCGGCTCGGCCAGTCCCGCGGCCAGCGTCTGGTGCGCCTCAGAGGCGTCAAGGCCCTCAACTCGATGCGCAAGTTCGACCGCTGGGGCGACTGGCACTACCTCACCCAGATGTTCCGCCTGGTGCCGATGATGCTGCGCCGCCCGGCCGCCGCCACCGACTTCGCCCGCCGCTACTGGTACGGCGACGAGCGCTGAAGTTCGAGGTCACAAGCCCGCGGACGGGTTCCGGGCCACCACCTCGCCGTATCGCTGTCCGTGGCTGAGATCCTCGCTCAGCAGCACGTCGGCGCCGGCCGGGTTGGCTGCAACGACGATCATTGCATCCCAGAACGGCAGGCTGAAGCGCTCCTCGAAGAGCGTCGCCTTGATCACCGAGCTCCCGCCGGTGACCACCACCTCCCATGCCAGGCAGTCGGAGACCACTTCGGGTGCCTCCGTGGCGGAGAGCGGATAACCGGCCATGCGGAGGTTGACGTAGCTCGCCTGAAGTACGTGGGTGCCGACCGGGCCGGGGCGTTCCCGCCACAGGTCGAGCAGCGCGTCGTCACGCGTTGGTCCCACAGGTGCCAGGCACCGCTTTGCCGCTTTCGTCGGTGCCACAGGTACATGGCCTCGCTTAGCGCAGCATGGCAACGCCACACCGCTGGAGGCGACGCCGGGCCCGCCGTCCATTGCGGCCGCGAAATGACGGCTGACCGCCGCGTCCCGTGCCTGGCCCGCCACCCGGCCGGGTTCAGCGGCCTTCGGTCGCCTGGGCCGGGCTGTGTGGGATCGAGAGCCGCTCGATCGGGGCCGCGGCGCTGAGCGCCCGCGCGGCGTCGCCGATCGTCCCCCGCCGGTGGCTGCTCGGGATCAC
>CAZQYU010000428.1:0-3105 GCA_964597585.1 uncultured Thermoanaerobaculia bacterium | reverse complement strand
CGGGCAAGGCGTTCGGTGTCGGCCGGCGCTACCCGATCGTCGCCGACTACCGCGCGCTGCACGGATAGGGCTACCCGTGGGGCATGGTCCGCCGAATGTGCGGTGGAGAATGACCTGTGCGACCTCGTGCCTCTGCCCCGAGGATTCCTCTGGATGCCGGGTGCACGAGGTCCGTGTCGTGATCGGCGGTCCACCGCCAGGGTGCGCCCAACGCAGCCAAGGCAGGGTGTGCCGACCAGCCCCTGCGATGCGGTCGAACCCTGGATCGCCTTGATGGGGCTGTGCGGGAGGCTGCTAGGCCTCGTCCGTGAAGGCGCTGACGGCGTCAATCGCGTCTCGCAGCGCGCGCACCAACCTGTGCTCGCCAAGCCTGTTCTCGGCCGCGGAGAGGACGCTCGAGAAGTACCAGAGCTGGCGATCGGGCGGAGCGTTGAGCCGGTCCCAGACCACGTCGCCGTTTGGTGTCTCGAGGTCCGCGCGCATCGAGATCAGATTGTGGAGCAGGTCGGCGAGCTTGATCAGGACCGCTTCCTCGGGCATTGTCTCGATGCGCTCGATCTGCTCCCGCTTGCGGGTCTCCCAGGTGTCGCTGGCACCGAGGTGGCCGCGCTTGTCCTCGGTCAGCTCCTCGACCAGGCGAAGCACGTCCGCGCTGGTGGCGCTGCGGATCGACTCCGGGCCGTCGGGATCGGGAACGTCCTCGAGGTAGTCGTGGAGGAAGGCGGCGGCGAGGACCTCGTCGCGCGCGCCGAGTCGCGCCAGGATGGCCGCGGTGCCCATCAGGTGAGTGACGTAGGGGACACGCTCGGGCGGCAGCGGGCCGTCGTCGGGTGCGTCGTTGTCGATGCCCTCGTGCTTGCGGAACTGGCGGTAGTGGCCGCGGGCGGCGAGACGAATCGCCTCCTCGATGAGAGGTGAGAAGAGCGGGTCGCGGGACCCGTCGTGCGGTGGAGAATCGCCCGACATGGCCGTGCCCTTCATTGTAGTACGGGTCACCAAGGGGGTGAGACACTCCTGTAGCGCTTGGACAGGCGCCGAGCCGGCCGCTACCATGGGCCGACGGCGCGAGCGCCGATCGGGAGGCTGACATGACCGTGCGCAGGATCGGAGCTCTGGTGTTCGCCTGCATTCTCGGCGCCGTGCCGGTATCGGCGCAGTTCGCCGCTCCCGGCGGGACGCTGCCGGTCATCGCCAACCTGCCCGGCCTCAACGGCACCGTGTGGCGCTCCGACGTCAGCGTGCTCAACGTCGGCGATTCGGACACCAACGTCATGTTCCAGCTCTTCCCTGAGATCGTGGGCGGCGCGCAGGCGTACGCGCCCAAGACGGCCGGGCCGTTCCTGATTCGTGCCGGCCAGCAGCTCACCCGGACCAACGTGCTCCAGTCCATGTTCCAGCTCGTCAACACCAAGGGAGCGCTGCGGATTTTCTCCACCGACGGCGCGCCGCTGGTGATCGGCTCGCGGACCTACAACGCCCCCGGCGGCGGTACCTTCGGCCAGGACGTCTCGAGCGTTCTCGTCGCCAACCGGGGCTGGGCGCCGGGGGTCGAGCACGACAGCCTCTATCGCACCAACCTCGGCATCTTCTGGCAGTACGACGAGACCGTGGTCTTCGACGTCGCCATCTTCAAGGCCGACGGCACACAGGTTGGCGCCGGCACCGTGACGTTTCCGACCTCCGGACTCCAGCAGCTCCCGCTGTCGTCGTTCGGCGTCGACCCTGCGATCGCGCCGCTGCTCGACGGCTACGTCGTGGTCTCGTGCCGCGACTCGGGCGCGCTGTGGTACGGCTACATCTCGCGGGTCGACCAGAGCTCCGGCGACGCCGTCTTCCGCCCGGTGCGGGGATTCCAGACCGACGTTCTCGGCGGCGGTTCGACCGGGGGCTGAGCGGCCCGTCCCGGCCGGGCGATCGTCGCTCGCGACGGCGCCGGCCCGATCTCCCGCTTGATCTGCCGCACGCTTCGAGGGTTGGCACGGATGCACGGGCCTTCGGGCTTCAGAACGGGGTCCCTCCCGCCATGATCCGCGCAGCGAATCCAAAGCAGCTCGCGCGGTGGAGCGGCCCTCAGCCGATCCACCGCGCGATGCTGCTACAGGAGGCCCTTGGCGCGCATCCAGTCGTCGTTGTAGAGGGTGCTCAGGTAGCGTACGCCGGAGTCGGGGAAGATCGTGACGATCCGTGCCTCACGGCCGAAGGTGCGCGCGACCTGGCGGACGCCCCACAGCGCCGCGCCCGACGAGCCTCCGGCGAAGATCGCTTCGCTGCGGGCGAGCTCGCGGGCGGCGGCGAAGGCGTCGCGGTCGGTGCACTGGACCATGTCGTCGATCAGCTCCCACTCGGGGCAGCCGATGATCTCCTCGTCGCCGAGGCCCTCGATGCACTGGCGGCCGGGCTCGCCGGCCTGTCCGGTGTGGAAGTAGCTCGAGAAGACCGAGCCCTGGGAATCGACCGCCACGACCTTGATCGACGGGTCGCGCTCCTTGAGGAAGCGCGCCACGCCGCAGATCGTGCCGCCGGTGCCGATGCCTGCGACCAGCGCGTCGATGCGACCGTCCATCTGCTCCCAGATCTCCGGCCCGGTGGTGTGGTAGTGGGCCTCGTTGTTGATCCGGTTGTTGTGCTGGTCGGGGAAGTACGCGTTGGGCAGCGTGCGGGCGAGCTCGCGAGCCGTGCGGTTGTAGCTCTCGGGGTCCTCCGGCGGGAGGTCGCCGTCGACCAGCACCAGGCGCACGCCCATCGCGCGCAGGCAGTCGAGCTTCTCCTTGCTGGTCTGCTTGCGGACCACCATGACGCACTCGAGCCCCTCGAGCACCGACATCATCGCCATGCCCATGGCGGTGTTGCCGGACGACGCCTCGAGCAGCGTGTCGCCGGGGTGGACGCGGCCCTCGGCGAGGGCCTTTCGGACCATGTAGCGCGCGATGCGGTCCTTGATGCTGCCCATCGGGTTCATGTACTCGAGCTTGGCAAAGGCCTCGCAGCCGAGGCCGTCGACCGTCCGGTGGAGACGCACCAGCGGCGTCCAGCCGACGGCGTCCGAGATGCGGTCATAAACCCTGGCCTGCACTTCTCACCACCTCTCTACTGCGGGCGCCGATG
>CAZQYU010000427.1:0-3109 GCA_964597585.1 uncultured Thermoanaerobaculia bacterium | reverse complement strand
CCATCTCGGGCCGGTCGTCGGGGTCGGCGCGCTCGAGCCACGCCAGCCGGTACAGCGCGAGCGCGTCCTCGGTGTCACCGTCGCGCCTGTTGACGATCTCCCAGTGGCGCTGGACGGCGAGGCCGAGCCAGTCGGTGAGTCGGGCCATGCGATCGACGACGTGGCGCACCCGCGCCCCGGCCTCCTCGGGCGAGGCGGCGAGCAGCCGGTCGATGCGCCGCGAGACGTCATCGAGCAGGCCACGCGCGATCTCGGCTTGGGCGGCGACTCCGGGGTGGCCGAGGGAATCGATCTCGGCCCGCGCGGCGGCGAGCCAGCCACGGTGCATGCCGCGCGTGGCCATGTCACGCAAGATCTGGGCGCACAGGGTGTTGTGGGTGCCCTCCCAGCTCTCGATCACGATCGCGTCGCGGTACAGGCGCGGGAGGCAGGAGAAGTCCTCGATGGTGCCATTGCCGCCGAGCACCTCGATCGCGTCCCGCGCGGAGCGGGTCGACTGGATGGCCGTCCAGTACTTGTTGACCATGACCGCGACCCGGCGCGCGGCAAGCAAACCCTCGTCGCCGCCTCCGGTGTCGAGCCGGTCGCTCATCGCGAGGATGCGGAAGGTGGAACCAAGCGCGGCCAGGGTGCGGACCTTCATCCGCGCGAGCAGCTCCTGAACCGAGGGAAAGCCGGCGATCGGCTGACCGAAGGCCTCGCGCCGGCGGGCGAAGCTCGCCGCCTCGTCGAAGGCGCGCCGCATCAGGCCGCAGGCGGCGAGCGCGTTGTGCACCCGCGAGGTGTCGAGCACGATCCCGACCAGGTTGCGGAAGCCGTTGCCGAGCGGGCCGATGGCTTCGCCGAGGGCGCCCGAAAACTCGATCTCGCCGGTCGGCATCGAGCGCGTACCGAGCTTCCACTTGAGGCGGCGCAGGACGAAGCCGTTGGGCCGACCGTCGATCTCCCGCGGGAGCATGAACAGGCCGAGGCCGCGGGTGCCTTCGGGGCCGCCCGCGAGGCGCGCGGAGACCACGAACAGGGTGGCGTCGGCGACCGAGCAGAACCACTTTTCACCGCTGATCCGGTACATGCCGGGCCGGCCGGGCTCGGGGGTGGCGACGCACGAGTTCGCGCCCACGTCGGAACCGCCCTGAACCTCGGTGACGAACTGGGCGGCGTGGACCCTGCGGTCGTAGTCGGTGTCGAGCAGCGCCGGCAGCCACCGGGCCTTCTGGTCATCGGTTCCAAGGCGCTGGAGGAGCTTGATGGCGCCGGCCGTACACGCGACCGGGCACGCGTGGCCCGCCTCGCCGTGGCGGTCGAGCAGGTAGGCGATCGCGCCGGCCAGGGTCTCGCTGCCCGGCTCGGCGAGCTCGGCGAGTACCCCGGATTGCCAGAAGACGCGGCCGATCTCATGGTGCGCCGGGTGGAAGACGACCTGCTCGAGCGGGCGACCGAAGGAGTCGTGGCGCCGCACCACCGGCAGGTGCTCGTCCCGATTGTCCTCGGTGACCAGCGCGTCGAGCTCGGGTCCGGCGGCGGCCGCAACCGCCTCGAGACGCGCGTCCCGTGTGGGGTCGGGGCCAAGGACCCGTTCGAGCAGGGCGCGGAAGGCGGGGTCGCCGGTGAAGGCGTTGGCGCCGGCGTCGTCGCGCCAGCTTTCCAGCGCGGCCCGGCCCGCCTCGGCGGGATCATGAAGCGTCATCGTTCACCTCCGGGGCCTGACCGCGGGGCGGCGCAGCTCAGCGCACGACCGGCAGCACGAGGGTGGGCGCCCCGCTTCGCGCGTCGACGATCGAGCCGTAGGCGGCGAAGGCGCTCTCGGCGGACAGGGCCACCTGGTGCGCATCCGCCCGCTCGACCTTGAACGCGAGCAGGAAGTCGTTGACCTGGACCTGCGAGCCTGGCTCGAGCGCGTAGTCGGTCTGGCCGACCTCTCGCCCGTGCTCGTCGAAGACTCTGGCCCGGACCTTGATCGGGTTCGCGCCGGGGTTGAAGAGACCGACGTTGGTGCGGAACTGGGCCGAGCGCACCAGCGGCACCAAGGTCGCCTGGCCGCCGGACGGGACCAGCTCGGCGTTGGACAGGGCGGGCACGAACTGTCCGACCGAGCTCCCGCCCCGGGTGTTGTAGAGCCGACAGCGCACGACAAGGTTGTCGCTCAGCAGGACGCGCAGCGCGCCGCTGCTGCCGGGCGGGACGACATCTTTGAGGTGCACGGTCTCGTGGGGGCCGAGGCTCTCGGCCGCCGGCTCATCGACCAGCAGACGGCCGTTGTTCTGGGCCGACGGCAGAAAGGTGACGGCATAGGTGCCGACCGATCCGCCCAGGTTCGCGATCCACAGCTCGGTGTTCCAGTAGCTCCCGTCGGCCCCGGTCACCTGGGCCACGACCGGCACCCACCGTTCGCCAGCGAGCGCCGTTCCAGCGACGAGAAGCAGGGCCGATGCTGCGACCGCGACGGTGGCGCGGAACACGGTCATGCGCCCATGATACACGCTCGTCGACCGCTCCTCCGCTGCCGCACGTAGGAACGCCAGGCCGGCGCCTCTGCTATCCTATGCGGCCGTGATCACCGTCGCCGGCCTCGCCAAGTCCTTCGGAGCGAAGACCCTCTTCGAGGGGGTCTCGCTGCAGCTCAACGCCGGCTGCCGCTACGGCCTGGTCGGTGCGAACGGGTCCGGCAAGTCGACCTTCCTGCGTATCCTCACCGGCGAGGAGGAGGCCAGCGCCGGAACGGTGTCGCTGCCGCGCAAAGCCAGCGTCGGCGTGCTCCGCCAGGACCACTTCCTCCTCGAGGACGTTGCGATCGTCGACGTGGTCATGATGGGCCACGAGGAGCTGTGGGCGGCGCTCAAGGAGAAGGACCAGGTCCTGGCCCGCGCCGATGAGCACTTCGATGGCGAGCTCTACGCCGAGCTCGAGGACGTCGTGCTGCGCCACGACGGCTACTCCTTCGAGGCCCGCGCTGCCGAGATCCTGGAAGGGCTCGGTATCCCCACTGCGGTCCACCGGCGCCCGCTGTCGACCCTGTCGGGCGGGTTCAAGCTGCGCGTGCTGCTCGCCCAGACCCTCGCCGCCGCGCCCTCGACGCTGCTCCTCGACGAGCCCACCAACCACCTCGACA
>CAZQYU010000426.1:0-3131 GCA_964597585.1 uncultured Thermoanaerobaculia bacterium | reverse complement strand
AGCGGCAAGCGTGCAGCTACCAAGGCCCAGACGAGAGCTGCTCGTCGATGGCCTGGCAGTCGCGCTCGGCTCCCGGATCGGCCACGTCGTGACGGACGGCAGGTCCGCGTCCGAAGGGTCCGGCGACTCGACCGAAGACGGCACAGACGATCAGACCCACCTCTCCGAGCCGGAATCGAGTTTTTGTACCCCACACGCTCGCCTGGTGGACCGTGCGGCGCTGAGGCTTCTGGTCGAGAAGTTCCTCGACGGGCTCGAAGGAGATGGAGTCGTACCGATCGCGGCTCAAGGCACGACCGGCAGGGTGAGATAAGCCGGCTGGGACGGATCCATGCTCAAGCGCTGCCAGGCGACCTCGATACGACTCGAACCTTGGTCGCCGGTGTTCAGGTTCCGATCCCAACGCGGGAAGGAGCTCGAGGTGACGTGGACGCGCAGGCGGTGGCCGGCGAGGAAGACGTTGCTCGTCGACCAGAGGTCGACCTCGATCCGAGCCGGTGCGTCGGCGTCGTGGGCGATCCTCACGATCCCGTCGCAGATGTTGATCGAGCGGCCGTCGGGATGGACGTCGCAGAGCCTGCCGACCCAGTCCGTCGACTTCGCGCTGCTGGCTGCCGAGAAGGCGAGGAGTACGCGACCGGTGACCTCGAGATCGCGCTTGAGCGGCGCGGAGGTGAAGACGAGGACGTCCTGCCGCGACTCGATCGAGCGCTGATCGAAGGGACCGGCCGGGCTCAGGTCGGCCATTTCCGAGCCGCCGCCGAGCGCCGGGACGGGATCGGCGGGGTCGTAGGCGAACTCGATCGGCGGCTCCGCGACTGAGTGCGGTTCCCGGCCGAGCGAGCGGTCGGGACCGAGGAACCAGCGCTCGTCGCGGGCTCGATCCAACGGCCAGGACTCCTCGTCCCGCCATTCGTTCCTGCCCATGACGAAGATCCGCACCGGCGCCTCTGGGACCGGCTCCGGGCCGCCCGGCTGCAGATGGCGGCGGAACCAGGCACGCAGAACCTGGTTCAGGTCTCCCCCCGGGTGCGAGGGGAACCCGACGCGAGAGCCCGACAGCCCGAAACGGAGCTCACCGACCGGATCCTGGTCGACGGTGTGGGTCCATGGGCCGACCACCAGCCGCGCCTCTTTCCCCAGCTCTCTCATCGCCATGAAGTTGTCGAGATCTCCCTGCAGAAACTGGTCGTACCAGCCGGCGATGCCGAACACCGGGACCTCGATCGACTCGTGCCCACCGTCGACGCGAGCCTCCCTTATCGCCTCCTCCCGCGCCGACGCCCGCAGACCTCCCGGTTCCGGCCCATAGGCCTCGGGGAAGGTCGAGACATCGACGGGAAGCGTCCAGTACCCCTCGTCCAGCAGGCCTTCGTAATCGGAGACGAGGCCTGCGAACAGGGCCGCCCGTTCATCTTCGGGAACGGCACCGCGGCCGATCGAGTCGGCCGCGAGCTCCAGGTGCCAGGGCAGGACGAAACCGAGCTCCAAGGCGCCGCCACGACTCACCACTCCGTCCTCCGGACGGGACCACGTCTTTCCCGGTGCGATCGCTCCCAGCCCCTTCGGGCGGGAGAGGGCGGCCGCCCATTGGGTGAAGCCGTGATAGCTCATCCCGAACATGCCGACCCGTCCGTTGGAGCCACGCAACCCCGCCGCCCATTCCACCGAGTCGAAACCATCGTCCCGCTCGGCCCGGTACGGCGACCAATCGCCCTCGGACGCGAACCGACCGCGCACGTCCTGGACGACGACCAGGAATCCCTCCGCCGCGGTCTCGAGCGGGTTCAACCAGTTGAAGACCATCGGGTGGTCCTTGCCGTACGGCCGTCGACAGAGGAGCGTCGGCCATGACCCATCGCCGGCCGGCCGATAGACGTCAGCTCGCAGGACGACGCCGTCGCGCATGCGGGCGGGGACGTCGAATTCGACGACCACGCCCGACCTACAGGGAGCGGTCATGAGTCGCCGGTGGGCGCCTCGGACTGGCGCACCATCTCACGCATCTTCAGATCGAGGGGCGGGAGGTCCGTGGTCGCGGCCAGCAGCCGTTTGGTGAACTCCTCGTGGGGGTCCATCAGCACCTGGTCGACGTGACCCTCCTCGACTACCTCCCCCTCGCTCATCACCGCGACGCGGTCGCAGAGCTGCTTGACCACGGCGAGATCGTGCGAGATGAAGAGCATCGTCAGTCCGAGCTCTCGCTGCAGTCGCTTGAGCAGGATCAGGATCGAGGCCTGGATCGAGACGTCGAGCGCGGAGACCGGCTCGTCGGCGATCAGAAACGAGGGCTCGACCGCCAGCGCCCGGGCGATCCCGATCCGCTGGCGCTGGCCGCCGGAGAACGACCGCGGCCGGCGGTCGAGTGCCGCCTCGGGCAGGCCGACCATCTCGAGCAGCTCGATCGATCGCTTGCGCGCCGCCGCCTTCGAGTCGGCCAGCCCGTTGCGCCGGAGGAGTTCGGAGAGCATCGCGCCCACGGTCATCCTCGGGTTGAGCGAGCCCTGCGGGTCCTGAAAGACCATCTGGATCGCCCGCCGCTGGGCACGGTCCTTGCGCGGGTCGAGCGGCGCGCCGTCGAAGGTGACCGTGCCCGACGTCGGCCGCTGCACGCCGACCACGCAGCGGGCGGCGGTCGACTTGCCCGCCCCGGACTCGCCGACGATCGCGAAGGCCTCGCCGCGGACGATCTGGAAGTCGATGCCCTTCAAGGCTTCGAACGCGGGCTTCTGGCGGAGGGAGATGTCGCGGCCGCCGCCGAAGACGACCCGGAGTGCCTTCGCCTCGAGCAAAGTCTCAGGCATCGCCGCCCTCCTCGGTGTATTCCAGTAGTTGGTGACGCCTGCAGGCGCTGGTCCGTCCCGGAGCCACCTCGACCAGGTGCACCGGATCGGCGCACTCGGGTTCGGCGAAGGCACAGCGTGGCGCGAACGGGCAACCCGTCGGGAACTGGCCGACCGTCGCCGGCGTGCCGGGGATCGCCCTCAGATCCTCGATCGTCGACTCTCGGGTCGGGACCGCCTGGAGCAGAGCCAAGGTGTACGGGTGCCGCGGGCGCCGCAGCACCTCCTCGGATGGCCCTTCCTCGACCATCCGGCCCGCGTACATGACGACGATCCGGTCACAGATCC
>CAZQYU010000425.1:0-3137 GCA_964597585.1 uncultured Thermoanaerobaculia bacterium | reverse complement strand
GCCCGAAAGACGCCGTGCACGCTGTGGGCTCCACACTCCTGGCCCTTGACTGCCGGTCGCCGGTCGCCTACCCACTCCAGCTGAGCCAGCACACACTCCGTCCAGCCAGCCCGGCCACACAGGGCACTTGGACCGCGATCCTGCTGCGCGCTGCCTGCTGCCCGATCCCGGATTCGGCCTCAGACCCCTTGCAGGTCGGCCCAGCTGGTCCGCTCCCAAGCGCTCGGATCCGGGATCAGGCTGCGGGCGGCAGGGCGCGGGGAGCCGGGATCGGGAGGCCACGGCGTTGCCGGCCGGAATGCCGATCCCGACCCCGCCGCCGGCTGCCTGCCGCCAGTCCCCCGGATTCGGGCGCCCGATGCCTCTGGTTCACAGCCGGCAGCACCGGCTCTCAGACCCGCCCCTGGAGTACTCTTGGGTTGCGGGCATCGCCCGCGCTGAGGGGAGAGCAGGCGCAGGGGCTCTGCCGCGCGTGCAGCTTTGGATGCACATCGCGAATCCCGGCGCGGGGCTCATGAGAGGGCCAGTGCTCCGAGTGCGGGCCGGGAATGCAACCAAACAGGCGCGCCTACCAGGTGGCGCCGGGCGGCGGCAGGTGGTTCTCCGCCTGGATCTCGCGGACGCGCCCGACCCATCTGTCGTGGCCCTGGCGCGCCTCCTCCAGAGTGGCGAAGCGCTCACGCTGGCTGCCGAGCCAACCCCCCGAGACCTTCGTCTCGAAGACCTGCGGTTGAGGATCCTGCGCCAGGGTCAGGTTCATGGCGAGAAACCGCGTCGTCACTGTGCAGTTGGCGAGCCTGGTCTCGGCGACCAGCTCGACGTCCTTGTAGGTGCTCTGGTACCACTCGAGCCAGCTGTCGTGGTCCGGCTCCTCGATGACCTTCTCGTCCCGCAGTACGTAGTAACGCCCCATTGCCGCACACCTTCCGCCGAGGATCGTCTCGGTCGAAGGTACCACTCCGCTGCGGCCGCTCGCAAGCTCCGAGAGCCACCTCCTCCCGGCCGCCGGCAAGGCTGGCGATCCCGAGGACGTTGCAGCGGATCCTGCAAGCCGGCACGAGCGCTCGCTATACTGGCGGCAACCCTGCAACCGGGAGGACCCATGGGCTACAGGTGCCGAAAGGTCGTGCAGATCACCGTCTTCCTCGAGAACCGACCGGGCATTCTCGCCGACCTGTGCGCCCACCTGTGCGACCGCGGCATCGACGTGCAGGCACTGACGACCCTCGAGAGCACCGACACCGGGATGGCGCGCTTCGTGGTCAACCGGCCGGAAGAGGCGCAGGCGCTTCTCGCGGCTGACTCTGTACCTCACGTCGCGACCGACTGTCTGGCGGTGGAAATGCCGAATCACCCTGGCGGCCTGGCCGAGGTGGCACGGATCCTCTCGGTCGCCGGCGTCAACATCAACTATCTGTACGGCACCTCTGTCGTCGACGCGAGCACGGCCCTCGGAATCTTCGGGGTGTCCGACCTCGACCGGGCCCTCGGCCTCACCTGGGGATAGGCACGCCGGCCGCCGGCTCACTCGGTCCGGCCCCTGGCGTGGCCTTGATTCGTTGGCGGTCGAACACCGCGACGAGCAGAAAGGTCACCACGCTCACCAGCCAGGTCAGATAGATCGGGTGTGGCAGCACCCGCCACGCCGGGGGTGCCGCAAGCCACAACGCCAGCGCAACCATCGTCGAGACCAGCGTCCAGCTGGCCGACGAACGGCGGCACAGCCCCGGCAGGTACATCGTCATGAGTACGAGGAGGGTGTAGGCCGTGGTCAGGGTGAGGCCGATGAGCAGGACCTTGAGGATGCTCTGCACGGTGACGGCGAGCGCGAACGTGACCACGCTGAGAACCGCCACGGTGGCCCGGCACACCAGTTGGTCGGCGGCGTCGCTCAGGTCGGGAGCGAAGAACCGCTTGATGATGTCGCTCGAAACCAGCGTCGCACTACCGAGGAGCAGGGCCGACGCGGTGCTCACGTCCGCCGCCCACAGCCCGGCGAGTGTGATGCCCGCCGCGAGTGGCGATAGATCCATGACCGCCCGCGGCAGCGCCTCGGCCGCAACGATACCGGGGTGGCTGACCGCCGCCGCGATCCCGATCGTGGCGCTGATGAAGCCCACCGGCAGGATCAGCAGCCCGCCGATCAGGTAGCCCCGCGCAGCGGCCCGCTCGTCCTTCGCCGCAAAGCCAATCTGGATCACCGCCTGGGTCGAATGGGCCTGGGTGATCATGACAATGAACCAGGCCGCGATCAGACCGGCGCCCATCGCGAAGGGGTCGAAACCCGGATGACCCGCAGGGAGGCCCGCCCGCAACGCGCTCAACCCGCCGGCGCGCCCGACGCTCATCACGGCGGCGAGCACGATCCCGATGTAAATGACCACGATGTTGATGACGTTGGTCAGGCCGGCCGCCCAGAAGCCGCCGATCAGGGTGATCCCGACGAACACCACCGCGGTGACCAGCATCCCGCTCGTGAGAGTGAACACACCCGGCAGCAGCGCCCGCAGGATCGCACCACCGGCCACGTACTGCAGGGCGGTGATGACCAC
This sequence comes from uncultured Thermoanaerobaculia bacterium, assembly GCA_964597585.1. Taxonomy (GTDB): domain Bacteria; phylum Acidobacteriota; class Thermoanaerobaculia; order Thermoanaerobaculales; family Sulfomarinibacteraceae; genus CAVSIS01. Next base: position 585 of record CAZQYU010000425.1, on the reverse strand, counting down.
CTGGATGGCGAGCTGGCCGATGACCCCGAGCACACGCGCGTTGACGCTGTAGTGCCGCTCGAAGAGCTCGGGCAGGGTGGTGAGCTCGAGTCGCCGGTAGCGCCGCGCCGCGCCGAACGCGAGTACGAAGGCGCCAGCAGCCCAAGCGGCGTTGTACCAACCCGCCGAGATACCCCGGGTGTAGGCCCACTCGGCGGTGCCGATGGTGGACACGCCGCCGACGGCGAGCCCGGCGAGCAAAGCCGCGGCGACCCAGTCCGGCAGCCCTCTTCCGGCGAGCAGGTAGCCGATGATGCCCCCGCCGCCGCGGGCGGTGAGGCGGCGGGCCCAGCCGGTCACCGCGAAGAGGGCGACGACGTAGAGGGTGACGACGGTGATCGGAACCCAGTGCGCCATCTCCCGCCTGTCAGCGCACCCTGAGCCGCACGTCCACGACGCGGGCCCCGTCCGGCCGGACCAGGACCGGGTTGAGGTCGAGCTCGGCAATTTGCGGCACATCGGCGACCAGGCGCGAGACCCGCAGCAGCACATCCTCAAGGGCCCCGAGGTCGGCACCTTGCCCGCCCCGTATCCCCTCGAGGATCG
>CAZQYU010000424.1:0-3139 GCA_964597585.1 uncultured Thermoanaerobaculia bacterium | reverse complement strand
GCGCAAAGTGGGCGGCCGCCTCCTCGAGCAACCGTTGTCGGGAGGTTTCCTTGGCCTCGCTCGTGATCCGGGCCATGTTTCCCCCGTGTCCTATTATTATGGGTGACCAGTCACCCATAATAATATGGTCCCGCCCGATGGATGTGTCAACACGGCGGGGGGCCGGCTCAGTGGATGCGCCGCTGCTGCGTTCCCGGTCGGTGCCCGAGCCGCTCGAGCAGGCGCGTCAGCGCATTGCTCGGTGACGACGCGACGACTCCGTGTCACGTCCCTGGGCCGTCTTCGGGCAGCTCCCGACCCCACCGACCAGCCTGCTGATCTCCCACCATGCCGACGTGCGGCCTCGCAACCGCCGGAACGAATTGGAGCTGAGGGCTGGGGTCGTTACACGAGCTCAAAGAGGCTTGACAACTCAGGCACCCTGCCTTAGATTCATGCTCAGGCAAGCCGCCTGAGACGAGGAGGACCGATGAAGAACGTTCGCGAGATTACGCCCACCGAGCTCGAGATCCTCAGTCGGCTGTGGAACCGCCGGTCGGCGACCATCCGCGAGCTCACCGACGCCCTCTACCCGGACGGCGGCCACGCCCACTACGCCACCGTGCAGAGCCTGCTCGACCGGCTCGAGCAGAAGGGCTGTGTGACTCGCGCCAAGCAGGGTCGCGTCAACGTCTTCAGCGCCACGGTCACCCGCGCCGAGGTCATCACCGGCCGGCTGCACGAGCTCGCTGATTCCCTCTGCGAGGGCTCGCTGGCGCCGCTGCTGACCCACCTGGTGCGCGACCCGAGGCTGAGCGAGGAGGAGCTGGCCGAGCTGGCGAGCCTGGTGGACCGTCTCGAGCGGGCCGAACCGGGAGGGGAGGTCTGAGATGGCCCTCCACAGGCTGCTCGAGATTGCGCTCGGCAATGCCTCGTTCGCGCTGGCGCTCGCGATCGCCGTCGCCGTGGCGAGCCGCTGGGTGCGGCGCCCCGCGGTCCTCCACCTGTTGTGGCTCGTGGTCCTGGCCCGGCTGCTCGTCCCCCCGGTCTTTGAGGTCGCGCTGCTGCCCGGCCCTCGGGCGGCGCAACTTCGCGCTCCGGTCGCCACTGACTTCGCGGTCTCCGGCGAACTCACGGGGCCGGCCCGTGGCATCGAGACGGCCTTCGCGTTGAATCCGCGAGGTATCGCGCTGCTCGGCTGGCTGGTGGGAGCAGTGGTGCTGCTGGTCCTCGCCGTGGCGCGCACGGTGCGCCTCGTTCGCTGCGTTCGCGCCGGCGAGCGCCCTGGGCCGATTCTGCGCGAGCGCGTCGCGGAGCTGTCTCGCCGGATGGGTGTCAGGCCGCCGGAGCTGCGACTCGTGGCGGGCCAGCTCCCGCCGATGGTCTGGGGGGTCCCTGCACGGCCCGTGCTGATCCTGCCTACGACCCTGGTGTCGGCGCTCGGATCCGACGAGCTTGACGCCGTCATTGCCCACGAGCTCGCTCACCTCCGCCGACGTGACCACTGGGTGCGCTACCTGGAGCTCATTGCCGTGGTCCTGTTCTGGTGGAACCCGGCCTCCTGGTGGGCCTCGAGCCGGCTCCGCGGCGCCGAGGAGGAGTGCTGCGACGCCCTGGTGGCCACGCGGTTGCCGGCCTCGTCGGGGGCCTACGCCCGGGGGTTGGTCAAGACGATGGGTTTCCTCGCCGGCGCCGACACCTCTTTCCCGGCGGTGGTGACCGGCGCCAGCCACTTCCGGCGCATCGAGAGGAGGATTCGCATGATCATGTCCGGCGGCATTGCGCGTGCCGTGTCCGCACCCTTGTGGGCCGTCTGCGCGGTCGTGGCGCTCTCCGCCCTGCTGATCTCACCCACCATGGCGGCGCGGACCGCGTCCTCTGACCAGCCGCCGAGCGCCGACGCATCGGCGCCGGCGGGCGCACCGATTACCCTGAAGCTCGACCAGGCCCACCTCAACGACGTACTGCTGTCGTTCGCCAAGATAACCGGCGTCGACATTCTGATCGACTCGCGGGCCACGATGAAGGTGCACAGTGCGCGGGTGTCCTGCGACTTCGTCGATGCGCCATGGGAAGACGCTCTTGGAGCTCTGCTGCAGCAAGCCGACCTGACCTGGTCAGTCCAGGGGGGCGACGTGGTCGTGCACCTGCCGGGTGAGACACCGCCGTCTCCGGTCCAGCCTGCCGGAGAACCAATGTCGGTCAGGTTCCAGGATGCCGACATTCGCAGCGTCCTCAAGATGCTCGAACGGTCCGGTGGAACGCAGATCGAGGTCGACCCGGATGTCAGCGGAAAGGTGAGCGGAGACTTCAACGGGGCGCCGTGGGGGGTCGTCTTCGACTCGGTGGTGAGGGACAACGGCTTTGCCTGGTGGTTTGACTATGGCGACGCGGTGTACCACGTCTCGCGTCGTGGCACAGAGACTGGAGCCGCGCACCCGTCAGAGGCTCCTCGAGAGCAGCCCGGATCCCCGGTGGCGATTGACGGAGAGAAGCAGGTCTACCAGTACGTGCACGGCGGCGAAATCACGGAGCCCGTGCGGGTGGAGACGCCGCCGCCGGACTACACGGCGGAGGCTCGCCGAGCCCGGATCCAGGGTGCCGTCGTCCTCCAGACGCTGATCGACACCGAGGGCCGCGTCGCCGACGTCAAGGTGTTGCGCGGCCTTCCTCTCGGTCTCACCGAGTCGGCCCAGGATGCCGTGCGCCAGTGGCGGTTCGAGCCCGCGACCCTTCACGGCGTCCCGGTCGCGGTGCAGTACATCCTGGCGGTGAGGTTCAGCCTGGGTGACGACGCAGCAACCCGGACGCCCTCGCCCCAAGCTCCAGCGCCTCAGTGATCTCCATCACATCGCCGTGAAACCCGAGGGTCGCCGGGACACGCCCGTCGGGGCGTAGGGACCCGGCGGAGCCGGGTGCCGGGAACCTCCAAGCGGGTTCCCCGTCCCGCAAGACAAGCCAGCTCAGCACCTTGGCTCGGAGCCATCCGAGTGGCACGGCGCTTGCCCCCTACAAGGCAGCGTCGAAGGCCGCCTGCCGAGCAACCGGTCGAGCCCGACCGCCGACCACACGAAGGGGAGCAACCATGAGCTGGAAACTGAGTGAAGCCGTGCCGAGACCCGTGTTCGCCTGCCTGATCGTGGCCCTGGTGGTCACCCTG
>CAZQYU010000423.1:0-3142 GCA_964597585.1 uncultured Thermoanaerobaculia bacterium | reverse complement strand
ACGTCGGCGCCCTGGCGGGCTTCGGCCTCACCCGCCGCCAGGCCCTGTGGCAGGCCGCGGAGGTGGCGCGGCGGCGCGGCCCGCTGTTCGAAGGACTGCCCCCGCAGTCCGGGTCGCCGCTTCATGAGATGACCGCCCTCGAGGAGACCGTCGCCGACTACGCCGGTCTCCACCTGACCACCGGCCCGCACCTGCTGAGCCACTTCCGGCGGGGCCTCGACGGGCAGGGAATCACTCCGATCTCGGCCCTCGCCGGCCTCGCCGAGGGCGCCGCGGTGCGGGTCGCCGGGGCGGTGATCGTCCGCCAGCGTCCGAGCACCGCCCACGGGGTCGTCTTCCTGACCCTCGAGGACGAGACCGGAATGGTCCAGGCGATCGTCCGGCCCGAGCTCTTCCGCGCCCAGCGCACCCTGCTCGTGACCACCCCGGTGCTGGTCACCGAAGGGGTCGTGCAGCAGCGCGACGGCGCCCTGTCGGTGCGCGCGCGCCGCTTCCACCCCCTGCCGGCGGGGGCGGCGGTGCCGAGCCATGATTTCCACTAGCATCTGAGAGCCTGTGGCTCTCAGATGCTGGTGTGCGCTGCGCGCACCGAGGAGGGCAACCAGGGCAGAAGCGCTGCAGAGCTGCGATATGATCCCGACCATGAGATCACATCGCCTCGTGTCGCAAGGCTCGGTCGCTGTACTGGTGCTGGCTGCGCTTGTCGGGGCGCTGACGGGCTGCAAGTCCGCGGCGCCGCCCGAGACCCCCGGCGAGGCCGAGGCGCTGGTCCCGCTCGACCCCGTGATGGCGCGGCTCGAACACGCGGTCGATGCCATGGGCGGAGCCGAGGTCGTCGACGCCGTGACCAGCCTCGAGCTCGACGGACAGGCCACACGGTGGCTGCCGAGCGGGCTCGAAACGACGGGTCGGCTGCGAACCATGATCGCCTTTCCCGACCGCTACCGCCAGGAGGTCGAGGGCCAGGTCGGTCCGATCGCCACGATTCTCAGGCCTGACGGCGCGTTCCTGGCCGCGGTCAACTCTCTCGTTCCCCTCACCGAGGAGCAGGCGATCTGGATGCATCAATCACTCGCCCGCAATCCGGTTCGGTTACTCCAAGCGCGCCACAGGGACGATCTCGACGCCACGGTGGAGCCGGTCGGGGACACCGAGATGATCGCTCTGACCCTGGAAGGAATCCGCCTTCGGGTCGGCTTCGACCCCGATTCGGGCGCGATCAGCCGGATCGTGGTCCCCGACGCGAAGGTCCCGGAAGGTGGGTCTGGCGAGCTCGACTCGACCTTCGGCGACTACCGGGAGGTTGGCGGCCTGCACTACCCCTTCACCTCTCAGGGCACGTTCCAGGGCAGGCCCGTCTTCCGGACGAACCTCGATGCGGTGATCGTGAACCCGAGCATCGACCCCGAGATCTTCACGTCGCCGAGCCCGATCCTCCGCGACAACGTGTCGCCCGCGCCGACACCGACCGCGAACCCGTCATCTTGACCCGGGCGGGTCGAGCCCACACACTTGATGTCCATGGGCGAACTCATCCTGATCGTCGACGACGAGCCCGGCATCTTGACCACCCTGGCGCAGATCCTGCGCGACGAGGGCTATCGGACAGCGACGACCGCGAGCGGCGAGGAGGCCCTCCGCCTCTACGACGAGCAACGGCCCGACGTGGTCTTCCTCGACATCTGGCTGCCCGACAGGGACGGGCTCGAAACTCTGAAGGCGCTGCGCAGCCTCGACCCGCGCGCCGCGGTGATCATGATGTCTGGACACGGAACCGCGACCACCGCCGTCAAGGCGGTCAAGATGGGCGCGCACGACTACCTCGAGAAGCCGCTCTCCTACGACGGCGTCATGGAAGCGGTCCGCTCGGCGCTCGCACAGCGCCGCGCTTGGCTGGAGCACACCGAGGAGCCGTTGCCGCTCGATGTCGACACCGCGCCTCCACCCACTCTGCGTCCGCCACGGCCGCTCCGCCTGCTGGCAACCAGCACCACCCCGCAGCGCACCATCCGCACGTCGAGCGTCATCTACGGCCTCGGTCTCCACTCCGGACGCCGTACCGGCATGGTCATCCAGCCCCTGCCGCCGGACACCGGGGTCCACTTCCTGACCCTGCCACGCAGTGTGTCAATACCCGCTCACATCGAATCGGTGGCAGAGACCGACTACGCAACGACACTGTCCGCTCAGGGTGAGAGCATCCGAACCGTCGAGCACATGCTTTCGGCTCTCCACGCCCTCGGCATCACCAACCTGCTGATCAAGGTCCACGGCGAAATTCCGGTCCTCGACGGCTCGGCCCTGGAATTCTGCCGGCGAATCCAGGAGATCGGGATCGAGGAGCAGGAAGCGCCCCGCCAGGAGGTCGTGATCGACCGCCGCTACGAGCTCGGCGACGGCACCAAGAGCCTTGTCGTCGAGCCGGCGGACTCACTCTCGGTGTCGTACCTTCTGCGCTATCCGCCGCCGATCGGCGAGCAGTTCTTCGACTTCACGCTGTCAGGGATCGATGACTACACTCGCGAAATCGCACCTGCGCGGACCTTCGGTTTCCTGCGCGACCTCAGGATGATCAACGAGCTCGGGCTCGGTTCCGGCGGACGCCTGGACAACTTCGTGCTGGTCGGGGACGACGAGGTGGTCAACACCGACCTGCGTTTCCCGGACGAGTTCGTGCGCCACAAGATTCTCGACATCATCGGGGACCTCTACCTGCTCGGCTACCCGTTCCGGGGCCGGATCACGGCCCGCCTGACCGGCCACCGCGACAACATCCAGATCCAGCGCCAGATTCTCGCCGCGAACAGCTGACCCCTCCCGACCATCAACTACAAAGGCACAGAGACTCAGCGCGGTCGCTGCCCGCAACCGAGCGCCGCGAGACTCGGGACACGAGAGACAGGACGCGAGAGGTCGGGCATCGAGCGCAAGCGCGTTCCTGAGTGGTGGTCTCTCGGGGACCACGCTTTCTTACCACCAAGACACCAAGACACAAAGAGGGCACTCGTGGTGTCCAGCGCGGACGCGCCGCGAGGAGGCGTCGGTCTCGTGCAGCGCTCAACGCCGGGCACGAGGCACCGGCAGCGACCGTGTGGGGCTTCCGCCGCGCGCGGCGCGCGGCCCTGAGTGGAGGGGAGCCCGG
>CAZQYU010000422.1:0-3142 GCA_964597585.1 uncultured Thermoanaerobaculia bacterium | reverse complement strand
TGCTGGGCACCAACCCGTTCGCCCTCGAGCACGCCGCCGCGGTGATGCTCGAGGTCGAGGTGGTGACCACCTCCGGCACCTACCACGGTGAGGGCGAGATCGTGACCACCCTGCCGTGGCGCTCGGTCTCGGGGATCCACAACGTTCCCATCGGCGTTCCTGTCGTGCTCCACGGCAAGACCCAGGACAGCTACGACTGGACGCTGACGGCGCCGGCCGGCTCGAGCGCCGGCCTGCGTGGTGCTTCGACCCAGAACCCCGAGTTCACCCCGGACGTCGCGGGCCAGTACATGGTCATGGTGACCGATGAGGCGGCCGGCTCCCAGGTCTCGATGCCGGTCTATGCCGGCACCTGGCGCGGCATCATCGTGGGTCAGGACGCCGACGGCCGGCCGGTGCCGGACGAGGCCTGCACCACCTGCCACAACGGTACCTTCGCCGCGGACGAGTTCACGCCCTGGGCGAAGACCGGCCATGCCGAGATCTTCACCCAGAACGTCGACACCCCCAACGGCCACTACAGCACCAGCTGCGTGACCTGCCACACCGTCGGCTACGACACCGGCGCCGTCAACGGCGGCATCGACGACAACCCCGACTGGCAGGCCTTCCTCGACTCCAACCTGCTGACCCACGGCGAGGAGGACAACTGGACCAAAATCCTGGCTCAGTTCCCCGACATCGCGAAGCAGGCCAACATCCAGTGCGAGAACTGCCACGGCCCGCAGAACACCAACGCCCACTCGCTCGGCGCGGTGCGCGGCACGCTGTCGGCGGACATGTGCGGGATCTGCCACGGCGAGCCGGCGCGTCACGGCCGCTTCCAGCAGTGGCAGCTCAGCGGTCACGCAAACTACGAGGTGGCGACCGCCGAGGGCACCAATGGGACCTGCGCCAAGTGCCACAGTGCGAACGGCTTCCTGACCTGGCTCCCGATCCTGACCGGTGAGGTCGCGGGCGACCCCGACGCCAACATCCCGATCACCTGGACCAAGGACGAGGTCCACCCGCAGACCTGCCAGACGTGCCACGACCCGCACGCGATCGGCACCACCTCGGGCAGCGCCGACACCAACGCCACCGTGCGCATCAGCGGCGACACGCCGATGCTTCCGGCAGGCTTCGTCGCCACCGACGTCGGCCGCGGCGCGATCTGCATCACCTGCCACAACACCCGGCGCGGTCTGCGCAACGACTCCACCTTCAGCCTCTCAGACGCGGCCCGCGCACCCCACCTCGGCGCCCAGGGCGACGTGCTGATGGGCCAGAACGCCTACTTCGTCGAGGTCAACAAGCGCAGCTTCCACTCCCGGGTCGAGGACGCCTGCGTCGCCTGCCACATGGCGAAGACCCCGCCGCCCGCCGACCTCTCCTACAATCAGGGCGGCACCAACCACACCTTCTACGCCAGCCCGACCATCTGCTCGCAGTGCCATTCGGTGGTCAAGGCCGAGGACGTGCAGGGGCCCTTCGAGACCAAGATGGAAGAGCTCAAGGCGAGCATCGAGGCCAGTATCCTGCGTGTGATCCAGGAGCAGATCGCCCTCGGCAAGACCGTCGACGTCGGCGGCGAGGCGACCATCTCCGACCCGGCGACGATCGCCAAGATCGACTTCGAGGAGTCCCACGGCCAGCAGGGCATCGCGGTCACCTTCACCGATTCGACCACGGTCGGACCGGTCGCGATGGGCAGCGTCAAGGCGCAGTCCACCGTCGGCGGCCCCGCGGTCGCGCTCTACAACCTCGCCGACTCCAGCCTGCCCAAGGCCGGCTGGAACTACAACCTGCTCCACAGTGACAAGAGCGAGGGCGTCCACAACCCGTCGTGGACCACCGCCGTGCTCACCGCGTCGCTCGACGCGCTCAAGAACGCGGCCCGCCCGGGCGGCATCGGCGCCAACGGCGGCATCGGCGGCGGCGAGGTCCATCCCGGCGACGGCAGCGGTGCGGTCACCTGCACCACGCCCTACGTCTACTGGACCGAGATCGCGGCCCACTCCACGGGCCTCAACAACAGCACCTGGCGCACCGACATGGTCGCCCGCAACATGGCCCAGTCGCCCGCAAACGTGGAGTTCGTGCTCCACACCGGCTCCGGCACGACCATGGCCTCCGGCGCGGTCGACCCCGCTTCTCAGGGTGTGTTCGAGGACATCGTCGGCCAGATGGGCGTCAGCGACAAGGGCGCGGTGGAGATCTGCTCCAACCAACCGCTCGAGGTCGGCTCGCGCGTGTTCAACACCTCCGACGCCGGCACCTTCGGCCAGTTCGTCAACGGCTACGCCGGCGGCGCCGGCCTCGGCGTCGGCCAGGTGGCTCGCCTGATCGGCCTGCGCGAGGCCGCAGGGGCGTTCCGCAGCAACATCAGCGTCACCAACACCGGGCTCACGCCGGCCGAGGTAGCCGTCACCCTGTGGTCCGGCACCGGGACCCCGCTGATCACCTATACGATGTCGGTCGGCTCCGGCATGGTCGTCCAGGACGTCCAGCCCTTCGCCAACCGCGCAGGACAGCCCAACATCGGCTGGGGCTACGCCACGGTCGAGGTGATCTCGGGCACCGGCATCCTGACCTCGGCTTCGGTGATCGACGCCAAGACCAACGACGCGACCACCATTCCGATGAAGCCGTAACTCCAATCCTCGCGATCGAACCGCGGGCGGCAGCTTCGGCTGCCGCCCGCTTCGCGTCTGCGGCGAAGTCATCGCCGCACGTCTCCTTCGGGGAGCCACTGAAGTGAGCGAATGGTCTCGGTGACCACGGACTCCGTCTCATTTGTGACCGAGTCGTGACGTCTGGAACATCCAGGTTGACAGTCCTGAAGTCGAGATCCGGCATCGGCTTGCGGGCTCCGAACCCCCCTGCCCTGAGCTGTTTCGTGAGCACATGCTCAATTCTCTTGACAAACAACTGGTTATCAGCGAAGCTCAACCAGGAATGAATCTTCTTGAGACCGCCCGCCCTTCCCGGCGGCTTCTCGTTGAGGAGCCCCACTCCCCCTCGAACGATCGGGAGCGCCGCGTTCGGCGGCGGCGGGCGATTCGACTCCAGAATGGAAGCGTCCCGGCGGCTCTTCAACCGCGGGCGTAAGGAGGGATGAGATGCTGTCGATCCAGCGTGCCCTGGTCCTGTTGACGACGGC
>CAZQYU010000421.1:0-3156 GCA_964597585.1 uncultured Thermoanaerobaculia bacterium | reverse complement strand
AAACGTCCACAAGTCCTACGGCACCGGGACCAACCGGGTTCACGTGCTCAAGGGCGTCGACCTCGACGTCCGCGCCGGTGAGATGGTCTCGATCATGGGTCACTCCGGGTCGGGCAAGTCGACGCTGATGAACATCCTCGGCCTGCTCGACGGCTTCGACGAGGGCGAGTACGTGCTCGGCGAGCACGAGATCCGAGATCTCAGCGAACGACGCGCCGCTCACCTCCGCAACGCGCTGATCGGCTTCGTGTTCCAATCGTTCAACCTGATCCCGTTCAAGACTGCGGTGGAAAACGTGGCCTTGCCTCTGTACTACCGCGGCGTCCGGCGCCGCAGACGCAACGCCATGGCGATGGAGGTGCTCGACCGGGTCGGTCTCGCCGACCGCGCGCACCACCACCCCTCGGAGCTCTCCGGAGGACAGCAGCAACGCGTCGCCATCGGACGTGCACTCATCAACGAGCCCAGGGTCATCTTGGCCGATGAGCCCACCGGCGCCCTCGACTCGACGACGTCGTACGAGGTGATGGAGGTTCTCCACGGCATCAACCGCGACGGCACCACCGTGGTGATCGTCACCCACGAGAATGACATCGCCGAGCTCACCGATCGGGTCATCCGTATCCGCGACGGCGTCATCGACGGGGACCGAGCCACTGCACGGGCCGGGACGCGCGTTCCGCTCGACACGGCGCCGCCCGCTGCGGCCGCGGCCGGGGCGTAGCCGCCAATGTTCGACCTCGACGCCTGGCACGAGATCCTCGCCACCATCCGGGCGAACCGGCTGCGCACCCTGCTCACCGGCTTCAGCGTCGCCTGGGGCATCTTCATGCTGGTGGTCCTGCTCGGCTCCGGCACGGGTCTGGAGCACGGTATCCAGTACCAGTTCCGGGACGACGCCATCAACTCGGTCTGGATCTCGAGCGGCGAAACCAGCGTGCCCTTCAAGGGCCTGCAACCGGGGCGGTCGATCCAGTTCACCAACCAGGATCACGACGCGCTCGCGCACCAGATCGACGGGGTCGAGCACATCACGTCGCGCTTCTACCTGTCGGGCAACGTGGTGGTCTCGCGGGGCAGCACCTACGGCAGCTTCTCGATCCGCTGCGTCAACCCCGACCACCGCTACCTCGAGAAGACGATCGTGACCCGGGGGCGCTTCCTCGACAACCTCGACATTCGCGAGTTCCGTAAGACCGCCGCGATCGGCACCCGCGTGGCGTCGGCGCTGTTCGGCAGCGAGAACCCGATCGGCGGATACCTCAAGATCAATGGCATCCCGTTCCAGGTGGTGGGCGTGTTCTCGGACGACGGCTCGGAAAGCGAGCAGGAGATGATCTACCTGCCGATCTCGACCGCCCAGAGGGTCTTCAACGGCGCCAACCATGTCAACCAGATCATGTACACGACGGGCGACGCGTCGCTCGCCAAGACCGAGCAGATGGCGAAGGAGACACGGGAGACCCTCGCCCAACGCCACAGCTTCGATCCCACAGACGACCGCGCCGTGTTCGTGCGCAACAACACCGAGTTCTTCCAGCGCTTCGTCCAGCTCATGGGCGGCATCCGCGCCTTTATCTGGCTGATCGGCCTGGGCACGATCCTCGCCGGGGTGGTCGGCGTCTCGAACATCATGATGATCGTCGTCGCCGAGCGCACCAAGGAGATCGGCGTCCGCAAGGCCCTGGGCGCGACCCCGATCTCGATCATGGCGATGGTGCTCCAGGAGTCGGTCTTCATCACCGCGATCGCGGGCTACATCGGGCTCGTCCTCGGAGTCATGGTGCTGGAGCTGGCGAGCGGCCAGCTGCCCAGCACCGGCTTCTTCATCCACCCCGAGGTCAACCTCAGGGTTGCGATTGCGGCGACCGTTCTGCTGGTCACCGCCGGAGCGGCAGCCGGGGCGGTGCCCGCCCGACGCGCAGCCCGGGTACGGCCGATCGAGGCACTCCGGGACGAGTGAGCCATGGGCATCCTCTTCGACCTCGACCACTGGCATGAAATCTGGGCGTCGCTGAGCCGCAACCGGCTCCGGACCGCGCTGACCGCGTTCGGGGTCGGGTGGGGGCTGTTCATGCTCGTGGTCATGCTCGGCTCCGGCACCGGTCTCGCCAACGGGGTCGAGCGGGGCTTCTCCGGCGGAGCCACGAACAGCTTCTTCGTCTGGACCCGACGCACGACGGAGCCCTATCGCGGCCTGCCCGCCGGCCGCAGGTTCTCGATGAACAACGGCGACGTCAAGGCCATCGCCGAGCAGGTCCCAGAGGCCGAGACGATCGCACCGCGCAACCAGCTCGGTGGGTTTCGGGGCGGCGAGAACGTCACCCGGGGCCTGCGCGCCGGGGGTTTCAGCGTCATGGGCGACCACCCGGCGATCCGCGCCATCCAGTCGCTCAAGATCCTCGAAGGGCGCTTCCTCAACCACTTCGATCTCGTGGAGCGGCGCAAGGTCGCAGTCATCGGTACCCGCGTCCGCGAGGTCCTGTTCGCTCCCGGCGAGGACCCCATCGACGCCAGCATCGAGATCCAGGGCGTCTACTTCAAGGTCATCGGGGTGTTCTCCTCGGTCCAGACCGGCGAGGACGCCGAGCGCGATGCCCAGACGATCTACGTTCCCTTCACGACCTTCCAGAACGCGTTCAACTTCGGGGACCGCGTCGGCTGGTTCGCGATCACCTCGCGCCCCGGCGTGCGGGCCTCGGTGGTCGAGGACAAGGTCGTGAAGCTGCTCAAGGCGCGGCACAAGGTCGCGCCGAGCGACGACCGCGCCATCGGCCACTTCAATCTCGAAGAGGAGTACGGCCGGATCCAGGGTCTGTTCCGGGGCATCAACGCTCTGGTCTGGATCGTCGGCATCGGCACCCTGTCGGCAGGCGTGATCGGGGTCTCGAACATCATGCTCATCATCGTCCGTGAACGCACGAAGGAGATCGGCATCCGGCGTGCGGTCGGTGCAACGCCCCTTTCGGTCACGACCCAGGTCGTCTTCGAGTCGGTGCTGCTGACGTCGGTCGCCGGCTATCTCGGCCTGGTGTTCGGCGTCGCCGTGCTCGAGGCGGTCAACCTCGTCCTGGCGAGCGCCGGGTCGTCTACGGCGATGTTCGCCGACCCGGGAGTCGACCTCGGCACTGCGCTGCGCGCACTCGCGGTGCTGGT
>CAZQYU010000420.1:0-3162 GCA_964597585.1 uncultured Thermoanaerobaculia bacterium | reverse complement strand
TCCAGCCGTGCATCTCGGCCAGTCGTCGGACGATCGCGAGCCCGAGCCCGTGCCCCCCTTCGCGACCGGTTACATAGGGTCGGAAGAGGTGAGCTCGCAGCTCCTGTGGGACGCCCGAGCCCTGGTCCACGACCCGGACGATCGCCCCGTGCGACCCGCGCTCGACACGGACCGTCACCACCGTCCCGGCGGATGACGCGTGGAGGCTATTGAGCAGCAAGTTGACCAGAATCTGCTTGAGCATATCGACATCCGCCCGCACCGACAGACCCTCACCCGCAACCGTTAGATCCACGCCCGCACCGGCATACTCGGGTTTGAGAAGCTCGGCCACCCGGCGGACCAGCGCGCCGGCGTCGACCGCCTCCAGTCGCGGCGTACGAGTCGATGCGTAGGCCATGAAGTCGCCGAGACGCGCAACTGCGGTGTCGACCTCCTCGAGGATCGACTCGGCCTTCGTGCGAGCCTCGCTGGGGAGCGACGGGTCCGAGGCAACCTGCTGAGCGAGCCCCCTGATCAGTCCGAGTGGGTTCTTGGTCTCGTGGGCGAGGCCGGCGGCCGCCTGACCGAGCTCACCGAGGTGCTCGGTACGGACCCGCTCGCTGTCGAGGCGGGCGGCGAGCAGTCGGTTGCGGATCGATTGCGCCCATGCGAGGACGAGGGTCGCGATGCACAGGGCGCCGATCATGGCCGTCATCCACAGTCGGGTCGTCGCACTTGCGACGTGGCGGTAGTAGGGCTCGGCGTCGATACCGAGGGCCAGGAGCTGGTCGCGGCCATCCAGGTCGAGCTCGCTCGCGCTGCGTTCACCGTCGCCGAGCCAGTCGAAGTCCGGGTAACGGTGTCGCAGCGGCAGCGGGGAGTCCTGCAGGCGGACGTCCTCCCAGTGGACGAACAACGGCCCCTCGAGACGGGCGCCATGCGTCCCTTCGAGATCCAGATGCTGCGGCGCGGGACCCGAGACGATCTCCGGACTTCCCTCGACCAGAAGCACGATGAACGTCACATCGGTGGTCTCGACCACGTTGTCGAAGATCGCGTGGACCCGGTCCCGCGCCAGATGACCTCGGCGCACCTGAGCCTGAATGCTGGCCTCAATCGTGTCGGCGACCTCGTGTGCCGCCTGACGCACCTCGCGCAACCCGAGCTCATGCGCCCGGGCTCGCTCGTCCAGGGTCCACCCGGCGAGCAGGACCAACAGACCAAGACCGGCGAGCAGCGGCAGGCGGATGATCGCCAGGGTCGAGCCCTGACGCACATCCGATCCGGCTTCCCCGATGGTCCCCAGCTGCCCGTCGGGACCAGAACTCAGCGAACGGTGATCGGCGGCATCCACGCAACACCCGGCAGCGGAAGCTCGCCGGTCGCGAGCGCGGTCGCGACCGTCGAGGCCGCCTGATCCATGACGGTACCGTTGTCGCGGCCACGCTTCAGGAGGCGCTCCCAGAACGGCACCGGCTTCGGGAAGTCGACCAGTTCGACCTCCGCGGTCGGATCGAGCCCGGCCAAACGCTTGGCTTCGTCGAGCGCCACGTCGAACCCGCCGAGTTCATCGACAAGGCCCTTGTCCACGGCCTGTGCGCCCGTGAAGACCCGTCCCCTTCCGATCTCGTCGACCGCTTCGACGCTCATGCCGCGCGACGCCGCGACGCGCTCGAGGAAGCTGCCGTAGATGCGGTCGAGCTGGCGGTTGATGACCGCGCGCTGGGCGTCGGTCCAGTCCTCGAGGCTGCCGTACATGTCGGCGTTCGCGCCGCGGTCGATGCGCCCGAAGTTGACGCCCAGCCGATCGGAAAACAGCTCGTCCATGTTGAGGTGACCGGCAAAGACGCCGATTGACGCGGTCAGGGTCGACGGATCGGCGACGATCTTCTTGGCACCACAGGTGATCCAGTAGCCGCCCGAGGCCGCGAGGTTGGACATCGAAACAACGACTGGTAGGCTCTCGGAGGTCCGAGCCATCTCCTGGCGGATGATCTCCGAGGCCACCGCACTGCCACCGGGGGAGTCGATCCGGAACACGACCGCCTTGATGCCCGAAGCGTCGCGCACGTCCCGCCACGCCTTGGCGATGGTCTCTGATCCCATGACCTCGTCACCCACGAGCGGGTTGAAGCTCCGGCCGCTGCGGCCGCGCAGAATCGTCCCGGCGGCTGTGACCACCGCGATCTTCGGGCCGGACGTGTGGCCCTCCACCTTGTCGGCGTAGTCCGCCACGCCGATTGCCTTGACCTCTCCGTTGTCGCGATCTTTCACGCGGGCGACGAAGTCCGACCAGTCCTCGAGTCGATCGACGAGCTTCGCGTCGACCGCCTCCTGGCCGAGGAACGGCGCCCGGTCAATGAGGTCCCGGACAGCGGCCGGCTCCAGGCCGCGCCCCGCCGCGACCCCGGCCACGAGCTGGTCCATCAAGGAGTCGACCAGCCACCCGGTCATCTCCCGGTCCTCCGGAGTAAAGCCGCGCTCGGTGTAGAAGAAGCGCGCGGTCTTGTATGCCCCGCGGCCGGGGAACTCAGGCCGGATGCCGAGCTTGTCGAGCGTGCCGCGGATGAAGGGCACACGGGCAGAGAGGCCGACCAGGTTGACGTCGCCCATGGGGTTCATGGAGATCTCATCACAGGCCGAAGCGAGGAAGTACTCCCCGTTCCCGGGCGCGAACTCCCCGGCCGTGTCCATGTAGGCCGCTGTCCACTTGCCGGCAGCACGCACCTTGCCGAGCAGCGCGCGGATCTCCTCCCCGGGCGCCAGGCCGAGCGAGCCGTCGATGCGCAGCCGCACTCCGACGACCCGCGAATCGTCCGCCGCCGCGACCAACGCCGCGCGTAGGTCGCGCAAACCGAATGACGGTCCGCCCTGCAGCTGAGCAAACGGGTCGTCGGGCACGAGCTCCGGCAACGGGCCGGTGACGTGGACGCTGAGAACGAATCGGCCCGGCAGCGGCGGCGAGGAGATCCCACGCACCAGCAGGGCGCCGACCAGCAGCAGCGCCAGGACCACCAGGCACCCGAGCCCGAGGAACCACGATCTTCCGCGAGACATGTCGACCTCCCCTCACAGCGAAACCGCTTTCAGGACAGGGGTACCATACGCTAAGCCGTCCGGGAGAGGAAAGAGGTCTCGCGTTGTCCCAGCGCGTTAACGAGCAGAGCGGAGGACCGTTTT
>CAZQYU010000419.1:0-3165 GCA_964597585.1 uncultured Thermoanaerobaculia bacterium | reverse complement strand
GGAGGGTGCCATGCGCGTCACGACCGTCCTGCTCGCCCTTGCCGCCGCCCTGCCTGCGTTCGCCGCGGAAACCCCGGCCGGCTCGAACCCGCAGCCGAAGTCGCCGTTTCACGGCCTCGAGCTGCGCGGCATCGGCCCGGCCTTCATGTCCGGTCGCATCGCCGACATCGCGATCGACCCGGCGGACCCCGCCACCTGGTACGTGGCGGTGGGATCGGGCGGGGTGTGGAAGACGGTCAACGCGGGCATCACCTGGGACCCGATCTTCGACGGGCAGACCTCGTACTCGATTGGCTGCGTGACCCTCGATCCGTCGAATCCCAACGTGGTCTGGGTCGGCACCGGCGAGGACGTCGGCGGGCGCCACGTCGGATTCGGCGACGGCGTCTACCGCAGCGCGGACGGCGGCCGGACCTGGACGCATCTCGGCCTCGAGCACTCAGAGCACATCGCGCGGATCCTGGTCGATCCCCGCGATCCGAAGGTCGCCCTCGTCGCCGCTCAGGGCCCGCTGTGGACCTCAGGCGGCGAGCGCGGCCTGTACCGGACCGCCGACGGCGGCGCGACCTGGACCAAGGTCCTGGGCGGTGGCGAGTGGACCGGTGTCACCGACGTGGTGAGGGACCCCCGCGACCCCGATCTGCTCTACGCCGCGACCTGGCAGCGGCAGCGCACCGTGGCCGCCTACCTGGGGGGCGGACCCGAGTCGGGCGTCTACCGGTCGAGCGACGGCGGCGCAACCTGGCAGCGCCTCACGGTCGGTCTGCCCAAGGGCGACATGGGTAAGATCGGCCTCGCGGTGTCGCCGATCCGGCCCGACGTGGTCTACGCCGCGATCGAGCTCGAGCGGCGCACCGGCGGCGTGTGGCGCTCCGCGGACCGTGGCGCGAGCTGGACCAAGATGTCGTCGACGGTGTCCGGCGGCACCGGCCCGCACTACTACCAGGAGCTCATGGCGAGCCCCCACGCCTTCGACCGCATCTACCTGATGGACGTGAGGATCCAGGTCTCCGACGACGGCGGCAAGACCTTCCGCACACTGACCGAGAAGCACAAGCACTCGGACAACCACGCCTTGGCGTTCCGGGCGGACGACCCGGACTGGATGCTCGCGGGCAGCGACGGCGGTCTCTACGAGACCTACGACCTCGGGGCGAGCTGGCGATTCGTCGCCAACCTCCCGGTGACCCAGTTCTACAAGGTGGCGGTGGACGACCGCGAGCCCTTCTATACCGTCTACGGCGGCGCCCAGGACAACTCGACCCAGGGCGGCCCGTCGCGCACCGACACCGTGAGCGGCATCCGCAACGCCGACTGGTTCCTGACCCTGTTCGCCGACGGCTATCAGCCGGCGGTGGAGCCCGGCAACCCGGACATCGTCTACTCCCAGTGGCAGTCCGGAAATCTCGCCCGCTGCGACCGCACCAACGGCGAGATCGTGGGCATCCAGCCCCAGCCCGAGCCCGGCGACCCGCCCGAGCGCTGGAACTGGGACGCGCCGATTCTGGTCTCGCCGCACTCGCCGACCCGGCTCTACTACGCCAGCCAGCGGGTGTGGCGGTCCGACGACCGCGGCGACAGCTGGCGGCCGGTCAGCCCCGACCTGACCCGCAACCAGGACCGCATGCTGCTGCCGATGATGGGTCGCCAGTGGAGCTGGAACTCGGCCTGGGACATGACCGCGATGTCGGACTTCAACACCGTGACGTCGCTCGCCGAGTCGCCCCTGGTCGAAGGGCTGCTCTACGCCGGAACCGACGACGGCCTGATCCAGGTCTCCGAGGACGACGGCGGGAGCTGGCGGAAGATCGAGACGGGAAGCCTGCCGGGTGTGCCGGCGGGCGCCTTCGTCAACGACCTCAAGGCCGACCTGTTCGACCCGGACACGGTCTACGTCGCCCTCGACGGGCACAAGCTCGGCGACCTCGCGCCGCACCTGCTCAAGAGCACCGACCGCGGCCGGACCTGGCGCTCGATCGCGGGCGACCTGCCGGCGCGCCACCTGGTGTGGCGCGTGGTCCAGGACCACGTCAAGCCCGGTCTGCTGTTCGCCGGCACCGAGTACGGGATCTTCGTGACGCTGGACGGCGGCGGCGCGTGGCAGGCGCTCGACGGCGGCGTGCCGACGATCCCGTTCCGCGACCTCGCGATCCAGCGCCGTGAGAACGATCTCGTCGGCGCGTCGTTCGGGCGCGGCTTTTTCGTGCTCGACGACTACTCGGCGCTCCGGGACGCCTCGCCCGACGTGCTCAAGGCCGCGACCCACCTGTTCGGGGTCCGCGATGCATGGTGGTACCTGCCCCGCAACCCCCTCGGCGGCCGCGACCAGGCGGACGAGGGGGCGGCGACATACGTTGCGCCCAATCCGCCGTTCGGGGCCGTCTTCACCTATCACCTCGGAGCCGCGCTCGAGTCGCTCAAGGACCAGCGCCTGAAGCGCGAGAAGCCGCTCGCGAAAGCCGGCAAGGACACGCCGCGGCCGACCTGGGACGAGCTCACCGCCGAGGCGCGGGAGGAGGAACCGGCCGTCCTGCTGCTGGTCCGGGACGCCGAAGGCGCCCTGGTGCGGCGGCTGACGGGACCGGTCGACGAGGGCTTCCACCGGGTCGCCTGGGACCTGCGCGGACCCGACCCGTCCCCGGTGACATCCGTCGGAGACAGCTCGGATGTGGACGACCCGCGCCGGCCTCGGGGCCCGATGGTGGCGCCCGGTCGCTACACGGTGACCCTCGCGACACGGCTCGACGGCGTTGTCCACGAGGTGTCCGATCCGGTCGCCTTCGAGGTCAAGCCGCTCGGCCACGGCGCCCTCGAGGGGGCGCCCTACGAAGAGGTCGCGGCGTTCTGGAAGGCGACCGCCGATCTCTCTCGCTCACTTTCCGGCGCGCAGGCCTCCCTCGACGCGGCCCAGGCCAGCCTCGCCGCGATGACCGAGGCCCTCGACCGGTCGGCGGTCGCGCCGGACGGCCTCGACACCGAGGCGCGCCGGCTCACCGGGCGCCTCGCGGACCTCGAGCGGACGCTTGCCGGGGACCGACTGAAGCGCGGCGTCGGCGAACCGACGACGCCGTCGCTCCAGCAGCGTCTGCGCGTCGCCCAGATGGGGACCCGGATGTCGACCTACGGGCCGACCGCGACCCACCGGCGCAGCCTCGAGCTGGCCCG
>CAZQYU010000418.1:1870-3166 GCA_964597585.1 uncultured Thermoanaerobaculia bacterium | reverse complement strand
GATGAGCGTGACCTCACCCGCGCTCGTCTGACAACTTCTCGCCAGGACTTGACAGCTCGGGGCGGTCTGCGAAGCGGCCGCTTTGTAGCCGATGAGTCAGCGAAACGGGTTGCGGACGGTCACGGCGCCGTACTGCTGGCCGTGACTGAGGTCCTCGGACAGCAACGTCGCCACGCCGCTGGCATTCGCCGCGGCGACGATGAGCGAGTCCCAGAATGAGATCCGGTACCGTGCCTCGAGGCGGATCGCTTCGAGCACCGAGGCGCCGTCGTTGACGACAACGTCCCACGCCAGGTACTCGGAAACCAGCTCGAGGGCCTCGTCGACGGCGAGGGGCCTCGCGGCCTTGTGACGCAGGTTGACATAGGTCTCCTGCAGCACCTGGGTGCTGATCACGCCGCTGCGGTCGCGCCACAGCTCGAGGACTAGCTCACGTGCGACGTCGTGCCGCTCGCCCGCCCCGGAGTCGTGGGCGTAGACGAGCACGTTGCTGTCAACGAAGATCCGCTCGGTCATGGAGCTCGTCCCGGCTCTCTGCGGGCGAGAACTGAAGGTCGTAGCCCTGTTTGAGGCGCGCCTCGGCGCGCCGGCGGGCGGCCTCGTAGGCGCGATCACGCCGCGTGAGCGCCTCGAGCTGCTCCGCGACCAGCCGGCTGACCGACGAGCCGCGCCGGGCTGCCAGGACCTTGGCCTCCTGCACCAGCTCTTCGTCGATCCGTAGCGTGAGGTTCGTCTTCACGGTCTCTCGTCCTCCACTGAAGAGAGTGTAGCACAGGAATCAGTGCAGGCGATGCGTGAGCCGACTTCCGCTTCGTGCCAAGCCCGATCACTGTGATCACTCGACGCGGCGAGCGAGCCCGCACGAGGGCTTTCTCAGGTGCCGCACCAGGCGAACCAGGCAATCCAAGCGAGATCGTCGGAGTCGTCTGACCTAGACACCCCTGAAGCTGTCGCTTTTGCCGAAAACTCCGGTGCCTTCGAGACTGGTGCCGCTGACCGCGGGCCCCTCACCTGATGAGCTCTCGACGTGGAACACGGCCGAGAAAGCACCGGTGGTGGTGCCTGAACCCGAGAACGGCAGCGTCAGCCCACCTTCGGCGTCGTCGCCCCACACCACCGCGGAACCGTTGTGCTTGAGCACCTTTCCGGTGCTGCCGCCCGAGGGGGAGAGCTTGGCAGTGGTGACCGAGGTGTCGGCCAGCTTCCCGGAGCTCACGGCCTGATTCGCCAGGTCGGCGGTGGCGACGGTCCCGTCCGCAATCATTGCGGTGGTGATCCCGCCGTTGGCGACCGAGA
>CAZQYU010000418.1:0-1770 GCA_964597585.1 uncultured Thermoanaerobaculia bacterium | reverse complement strand
GAGAGCGTGACGTCGCCCGAGGTGCCGCCGCCCGCCAGGCCTTCTCCCGCGGTGACCGCCGTGATGTCGCCGCCGCCGGCCGAGTTCTCGGCCAGCAGCTCGTCGCGGAAGCTCATCTCGAAGGTCGACGGGTCATTCGAGCCGTTGGCGATCCCTGAGCCGAAGACCGCGACCCTGCCCGGACCCGTGGTGACCTCGACCTGGAGGCGCAGGTTGGTGGCGTCGACCCCGGGAAGAAGGTCGGAGATCTTGTTCTGACGGGGTTCCCAGCCGCCGAGCGTGTAGCTCCTGCTCCCGACCTCGTTGCCCGAGTCGTCGAAGGCCGCGGCCCTGACGGTCGCGCCGCTGCCGGTGGTCTCGACGAAGCCGAAGTTGTAGCGGTAGTCGGACTCGGCCTCGGGGCTGGTCTGGTAGACCCCGAGCACGGAGGCGGATTGCCCCGTACCGATGGCGAAGGAGGCCGGGATGGCGGCGAAGTATTGGCCCGCCGAGTCCCTCTCCTTGGCGCCGTCGGTCAACGAGAAGATGTGGCTGCCCACCAGGACCTTCTGTGACGAGGTCACGCGCAGGGCGCCGAAGGCGGGCTCGCCGAACATCGACTCGACCGCGTTGTCGTAG
This sequence comes from uncultured Thermoanaerobaculia bacterium, assembly GCA_964597585.1. Classification (GTDB taxonomy): domain Bacteria; phylum Acidobacteriota; class Thermoanaerobaculia; order Thermoanaerobaculales; family Sulfomarinibacteraceae; genus CAVSIS01. The sequence continues at coordinate 1,152 of CAZQYU010000418.1, read as the reverse complement.
CGCCTGGTGTCGCCCGGCGGGATCGTGTCGTTGAAGACCTGGGCCGCGGGGTTGGGCTGGTTGCGCAGGAGCAGCCGGAACTGGACGTCGGCCGGAGCGGTGCCCGGGTTGTGAACCCAGACGCAGGTGTCCCACTGGGAGCCGGCGGCGCCGGGACCGCGGCCGATCGAGGGCAGGAAGACCTCGGTGCCGGGGAACGACGCGAGGCTAGGCAGGGCCACTGACATGACCACGATGGCGATGAGCGCTGACGGGGTATTCCGAAGCATGGCGACCCTCCTTATCGTCCGAGCTGTGACCTTTCGGTCGCCGGGCTCGAGTTGCGAGCTGTCACTGTTCTTTCAATGTGTTGCCTGAATCAGGAACGGGCAATGCAGCCTCGCGACAGAGCCATGTACAAACGCGACAGCCATCGCCTGCGCACGGGCCGATGGCTGTGTGGGCGTGGCGCGCGCTCGGGGTGGGAAACGTGCCACCCATCAAGAGGCTTGAGTCAAGGACACGAATCGGCACTGGGCCCGGCCCAGTGACGTTTCGGGCGGTGAGAGTGGTCGGGAGTCGTCTCTCGCCGTGCACAGTGGGGTTTTCGAGCCGAGGAGCGCGCAGGCGTACTTGACAGTACGTCGAGCACTCCGAGGTGAGAAAGCACCGCTGAGTGCAGCGCGTCGCCGACCGCAGCAGAAGTCTGGTGAATAGTGCGGGCTAGCTTCGCGGCCGCGATCTCCGGCCGGTCGCCTCGTCGAGCACCGAGGGGCTCTTGAAGCGGCGTCCGCAGGCCGTGCAGCGTCGCTCGAGGGGCAGCATCGGTCCGCGGCCGTCCCCCGCCAGCCCGCCGAAGATCGTGAACGGGAGGAGGATGATGCTGGCGCAGAGCCGGAGGGCGTTCATGGGGCTTCGGACGACTCGCGTGCTGCTGGCGTTGCAGTAGGGACAGGCCTCCATGGTCGGCTCCTCACAGCTCGCGATCGGCAACGTTCTGGGTCATCGAGGCCCGCTCCCGCGCGACGCCCGCAAGGGCTCCGTTCAACGCGTAGGATCGGGGCGGTGTGCTCACGAAGCTCTCCCTCCTTCATGTGGGGATCGGGTCGAGCAGGTTGAGGATCGTCCGCTTGTACTCGATCAGCGCCCCGACGCCCTGCTCCGACAGGAAGT
>CAZQYU010000417.1:0-3170 GCA_964597585.1 uncultured Thermoanaerobaculia bacterium | reverse complement strand
AACGCCTTCGCGAGCCACCAGGATGCCCTTGTCCAGGGCATCCAGGCGATCGGTAACCAGGCGCTGTCGGCGGGCGCCGGGGTGCTCGGGATCATCGGCAGCCTGCTGGCGTGGGTCGTGCTGCCGGTCTACTTCGCCTTCTTCTTGATCAGCGAGCAGGCGATGCTGGGGGAGATCGAGCGTTTCCTCCCGTTCCTCAAGCCGGACACGCGCAAGGACGTCGGCTACCTGGTCCATCAGTTCGTCGACATCCTGGTCGCCTTCTTCCGCGGCCAGCTCATCATCGCCTTCCTCCAGGGGATGCTGTTCGGGATCGGCTTCACCCTGGTGGGCCTGAGCTACGGCTTCGTTCTCGGACTCGTGTTCGGTTTCCTCAACGTCATCCCCTACCTCGGCAGCACGCTCACCCTGGTGACGACGATCCCGATCGCCTTCTTCCAGACCGGTGGCGGCCTGACCCGCGCGCTGCTGGTGCTGATGGTCTTCGTGATTGTCCAGATGATCGAGGGCTACGTGCTCACCCCGAGGATCATGGGCGACCGCACCGGCCTCCACCCGATGGTGATCATCGTCGCGATCTTCTTCTGGGGCTCCGCGTTGGGCGGCCTGACGGGGATGATCCTGGCGATCCCGCTCACCGCCTTCCTGGTGGTGTTCTTCCGCCTCGCCCGGGAACGGTGGGTGCGGGAGTTGGTTTAGCAGCCCGCAGGGCATAGGCCCTTGACGGTGGTTTGAAGGTCGAGACACTGCCCGAGGCCTCTACCCTGCGGGCTGCTTTGGATGAGCTGTGGCTCATTCCGTCGGGCACCTTGTGATGCGCTGCGCGCATCGAGGGTTGGCGAGGGTGAAGGTGGTGGCCGTATCAGGACCAGCGACTTCGGCACAGTCCCTGGCAGCGCGCTCCGTATAGCCCCCGAAGTCCTGCTCGCCGGCTCCCCGCCGTGCCGTCGGGGGCTTTCCCGAGAACCCGACTGGATGAAGCTTCGTTCCTCCAACTGCACCGAGGAGGTTTCCATGCTTCGTCGCTTCCGATTCGTCCTTGCCCTCGTCGTCGTCGCGGCCGGCTGCGCAGCGACCGCTCCCGAACACCGCAGCGCTTCTCTCACCGTCACGAACTCCGGCGGCGACTCCGCTTCCCTCGAGGTCTCCGGCAACGCGGTTGACAACGTGGTCCATGCACTGCTCGACAGGGACCTCGGCTGCAGCGGCGAGCTCGACTCTGAGCTCGGCAGGGTCCTCGCGACCCTCGACCGGCGCGGACGCTCGGCCCGCGCGACCGTGATCGGCGAGGACGGCCGCCTCGAGGGACGCCGGCACGGCAACAGCTTCGACCTCGCCTTCATCGGGTCGGACGGCGGTCAGCTCGAGCTGACCGCGCCTTGGGGCGTCGCCCAGTGCCTGCTCGGTCGCCGCACCAGTCTGTCGGAGGCGCTCGCGGGGCACCGGCACCCGACCGCCTCCTTCCGCCTACGATCCGACTCCGGCGATCAGACCACGGTCACCGTTCGACTGGACTGATCGCCTCGAGCAGACGATCGACCCGGTAGCCCGAGGCGATCTCGGCGGCCTTGACCGCTGCGACAACGGCGTCGGCTGTGGCCAAGGCCGCGGCGGGCTCGTCACCCGCGACGACGCGCTCGGCCGCGATCACCGTGCGCATCCGATCGCACCACTCGGCGAGGCACTCGCGGTTGAACCACAGCACACCCCCGTAGCGGTTGACGGCGAGGAAGCGCTGGCTCGCCGGATCGCGGTACGCGGCCGCGAGCAGCCGCGCGGCGGTGCGCTGCGGCGCCTCAGCACCGGTAGGATCCACGGGTGCCATCCAGCCGGCGACAGCTGCCATCAGCGGGAGAACCATGCCTGCCCGCTGCGCCGCCGAGTCGTCGGCCCCGAGCGCGGTCACGGAGCGCTCGACCGCTCGACCGAGACGCCACTCGGTGATCCGGTCCCGGCAGCGCTCCACTGGGTCGCCGTCGTCGCCGAGGGCGCCGAGGCCGGCCAGAGCGGCCCACGCAACCAGGGCAACTCGTGCCTCGACCGCGGTCGGTACGGCCGGCTCGAGACCTGTGCGGGGCGTAGGTATCCCTGCGTCGAGCGTCGCCAGTCTGCCGAGCGCGGTGAGCCGGTCGAGTGCGATCTCTGTCGCCGGCCCGGCCTCGCCTTCGATCTCGGCCTCGGCGAAGGCCGCTCCGTAGAACGCGGTGACGGCGTCGGTCACACCCTCCAGGATCGGGGCGCCGTCCGGGTCGAGGATCGAGGCCAGGGAGCTCTCGTCGAGCACTGTCCGGAGGGGAACCAGCACCGACTCGAGGAGGAGCTCCGTCAGCGCTTCGTCGACGTCGGGGACGCCGCGGCCCTTGAGCATTTCGGCAAGCCGTGCATAGGGACGTTCCGCGCTGTCGCGCACCTCGCGGAGGTCGACGAAGACGTGGAGCTGGTACGCCTTGAGCTCGACGAAGAGGCCGTTTTCGGCGAGCTCGCGGGTCGGACGGAGGTACTCGAGGCCTCCGATCAGGTCCCGCATCGCGAGGAAGGTACCGTCGGCTGGCGCGACTCCAAGGCCCTCAACGAGGGTGCGCTGGGCGATGTGCTTGTCGCCGTCAGGCCCACGCTCGGCAAACCCGACCGAGGTTCGGACCCAGCCCGAGGTCTCGGCGAAGCAATTGTGGTAGAGCACCAGTGCGCGCTCTCCGAGGTGGTGGTTGGAGTACGCAAACACGTTCTCGTCGACCGCTCCCGACGCGGTGAAGAGGTCATACATCAGGAAGTCCTCGACATCGGCGAAGACCGCCCGGCGGTGCAGCAACGGGAACACCTGGCGCTCGTGCCGGGCCACCAGGTGGTCGCTCGGCGTCTCGTCCCAGTAGGCGCGGCGGAACTCCATACCGTACTTCTCGCGCAGGCCTTCGACCTGGCCGTGGCCGAACATCGGCAGGCCCGGCAGGGTCGCCATCAGCGTGCAGACGCCGAAGTACTTGTCGCCGTCGCCGAACTGGTCGATGGCGGTGCGCTCGTCGGGGTTCGACATGAAGTTGACGAAACGCTTCAGGATCTGGGGGTCGAACTCGAGCACGTTCTTGATCAGCTGGCGGTACTCGGCGTTCTTCTCGTCGCACAGCATGTTCATGAACGCGCTGTTGTAGACGCGGTGCATGCCGAGCGTGCGG
>CAZQYU010000416.1:0-3175 GCA_964597585.1 uncultured Thermoanaerobaculia bacterium | reverse complement strand
GAAATGCAGGCTGCGACCGCAGAAATGCCCTGAAGATCCGCTGCGTTCCGCTTCGCTGGGGATCGCCCTTCCTGCAACCACGGTGCCGGCTCCCTGAAGAGACGGCAGACAGGAGATCCGTTCGATGCCCACCGGAGAACGCTCCGACGCGATCGCCTTCGACGAGGCCCGCGCCCACATCGTCGACCGTTGTTTCCGGCCGACACCGGGCGACCTCGCGGTGGGCCTGGAGATCGAGTTCTTCGCCATCGAGGTCGATGATCGCGGCCGTCCCCTCCGCCGTTGCCGGATCGCCGGAGCCGACGGGCTGGTCTCCCGGCTCGACGCCATGGTCGGCTCGTTGCCGTGGCTCGGCGCGCGGATCGAGAGGGCCGGCAATCCCTTCTACCCGGTTGCCGGCGGCGGTTTCCTCTCCTTCGAGCCCGGGGCGCAGCTCGAGTACTCCTCGCCGCCGCTTCCCGGCCCGGCCGCCGCGCTCGTAGACAGCGAGCGCATCGTCACGGCGCTCCGCCGGGCGCTCGAACCGACCAATGTCGTCCTCGCCTCGACCGGCGTCGACCTGTGGACCAACGTCGCAAGCGTGCCGCAGCAGCTTCACGGCGCCCGCTACCCGGCAATGGCCGCATACCTCGGGCGCATCGGGAGCGCGGGTGCGACCATGATGCGGCACACAGCCAGCACCCAGATCAATCTCGACCTCGGCGATGAGCACAGCTCCTGTGAGCGGTGGATGCTCGCCAATCTGACGAGCCCACTCCTGACCGCGAGCTTCGCCGCCAGCCCAACCCAGGACGGCGTGTCCGCCCGGACGCGGGCGTGGCAGTCCCTGGACGTCACTCGCACGGGGTTCCCCACCGGCATTCTGCACGGTGACGACTCACCCGGCGCCTATGCCGACGCTGCTCTGGCTGCGAATGTCCTGCTCTTCTGGCGCCCGGACGGCACCGCCGAGCCCGGCGAGCCCGGCTTCCCCTTCTCCCGCTGGATCGCCGAAGGGCACCCCGAGCACGGCTGGCCGATGATCGCGGACCTCGACTACCACCTCTCCACCCTCTTCTTCGAGGTCCGCCCGCGGGGCTTCCTCGAGCTGCGCTCGGTGGAGGGACTCCCTGACCCGTGGCGGGCCGTCCCGGTGGTCCTGATGAGCGCTCTCCTGTACGAGCCCGAGGCACGGCGGCAGGCGCTCGAGCTGCTCCGCCCGCTTGCCGCGCGATTGGGAGGACTGTGGCGGACCGCGGCGCGGCAGGGGGTTCGCGACAGCGAGCTACGCGACCTCTCGGTGAACGCCTGGGAGATCGGCCTGGCCGGAGCCGCCCGCCTCGGAGCGGAGCTGATCCGCCCAGCGGACATCGAGCGCACCGAACGCTTCATGGCGCGTTTCACCCGTGTCGGCCGCCTGCCGGCGGACGAGTACGCAGCCGCCTTCGCCGCCGGACCCGCGTGTGCGCTGCGCTGGGCGGAGGACGGCGAGAGCGGCCTGACCTCCGACCACGCCGTCGCCGGCTGCCTCGGCGGCCCCGCCTGAGGGTCGCTGGCCCGGTCGATGAACACCACGCCGGACTCCGACCGGTTGCGACCATGAAACGGCACCGTCGGCCTGTGCTCTGGCTCACGATCGTCGTCGTGGTACTGGCCGGCGGGGTTGTGGCCCTCGCCCGGCGCATGGCGAGCTTCGGAATGAGCGCCGAGGCCAGGAATGCGTTCTTCTCCCGCCGCCAGTGGCCCCCGCGCGAGGGTGAAGTGAGGGCAGCAGGACGGCGCGTCCACTGGGTCGAGGCGGGCGATCGCAGCCGCCCATTGGTGGTCTTCGTCCACGGCTCGCCCGGCTCCTGGGACAACTGGGCGGCGCTGCTCGAGGACCCGGTGCTCCTGGAACACGCGGACCTCGTCGCCCTCGACCGGCCGGGCTATGGTCGCTCCGGACGCGGTCGGGCGGAACCGTCGCTCGTGCTTCAGGCCCGGGCCGTCGCGGCGGTAGTTCGCGAGCTCGGAGGCGGACGTTCCGCGATCCTCGTCGGCCACTCCCTCGGCGGACCGATCGCGGCCCGTGTCGCCATGGACGACCCCGCCCTGGTCGCGGGTCTGGTGCTGGTCGCGCCCAGTATCGACCCCGATCTGGAGCGCGTTCACTGGTACCAGAAGCTTGCACAGTGGCCCGTCGTCAGCCCGATGGTGCCGACCGATCTTGAGGTCTGCAACCGCGAGCTGCTACCACTCGCGGCCGAGCTGCGGATGATGCTGCCGCTGTGGCGGACGATCCGATGCCCGGTATGGGTGATCCAGGGTGAGGACGATGCCCTGGTGTCCCCCGCCAACGCGGACTTCGCCGAGCGTGTGCTGATCAACGCTCCGGTCGAGGTCGAGCGCATCCCAGGCCTCGGGCACCTCATCCCGTGGCAGCGTCCCGACCTGATCCGCGATGCCGTGCTCGCCCAGCTCGACGCGATCGAGACACCGACACGATCCTGAGACTGCGTGCTACCATCCGACCACATCGCGATGGAGGTCGCCATGCATCGTCTCATCCGTATCCTGGCAGTCACCGTCCTCTCGGTGGTCGCAGCCGCCCCGCTACGCGCCCAGGCGCCGCCCACTCCCGAGGCCTACTTCGGCTTCGTACCCGGCTCAGACCGCAACTTGGTCGATTACGAGCAGCTCCTCGCCTACCTGGACAAGCTCGCGGCAGCCTCGCCCCGTCTTGAGCTCCGGGAGGTCGGCCGCTCCCCGCTCGACCGGCCGATGGCGGTGCTGTTCATGTCGGCGCCGGACAACATCGCGCGCCTCGATCAGCTCAAGGAGCTCAATCGTCAGCTGGCGCTCGATCCGGACATCCCCGACCCCAAGCGCGATATGCTGATCGCGGAGGCCCGGGTCTTCGTCATGGCGACCCTGTCGATGCACTCGACCGAGGTCGCACCGAGCCAGTCGTTGCCCCTCTACGCCTACGAGATCGCCACCACCGAGGATCCGGCGGTGCTCGCCGAGCTCGACAACGTGGTCCTGATGGTCGTGCCGAACCACAACCCCGACGGCATGGACATGGTCGTTGAGCACTACCGGAAGTACGTCGGCACGAAGTACGAGGGCTCATCGCTGCCGCGGGTCTACCACCGCTACGTCGGCCACGACAACAACCGCGACTTCGTGTCCCTGACCCAGGCCGACACCAGGGTCA
>CAZQYU010000415.1:0-3183 GCA_964597585.1 uncultured Thermoanaerobaculia bacterium | reverse complement strand
TCGTCGACTCCGGGCCGCCGTCGATCAGGGTCCACACGTGGCGGCGACGCTGGTAGGACGAGGCGATCAGGACGTCGGGGTCGCGGGGGTCCATGACCACGTCGTTGACGCCGGTGTCGGGGCTGATGTCGAGGACCTTGGTCCAGGTGGCGCCTCCATCGGTGGTCTTGTACAGGCCGCGGTCACCGCCTGAGTTCCACAAGGGGCCCTGGGCGGCGACGTAGACAACCTTGGAGTCGCGCGGATCGACCAGAATCTTTCCGATGTGCTCGGAGTGCTTGAGGCCGAGGTTCTCCCAGGTCACGCCGCCGTCACGGGAGCGGTAGACGCCGTCGCCCCAGGACACGCTGCGCTGGCTGTTGTTCTCGCCGCTGCCGACCCACACGACGTGGGGGTTGGCGGGGTCGAGCGTGATACATCCGATCGAGTACGATCCCTCTTCGTCGAAGACCGGCGTCCAGGTGGTGCCGGCGTTGTCGGTCCGCCACACGCCGCCGGATGCGGAGGCGACGAACCAGCGCGAGTGATCGGTCGGGTCGATTGCCAGGTCGGTGATCCGGCCGGAGTTGAACGCGGGTCCGAGACCGCGAAGCTCCAGACCCTTGAACGTGTCGGCCGACATCACGTCGGTGGTCTCGGGGGTGCTCGTTGCGGCCGGCTTCGCGGCGGCGGCCGCGAGCGGAAGCGCGAGCAGGGCGGCAAGGACGAGGATGACGGTTCTCCTCAACGTGAGCCTCCTTCAGAGCGAGGGCGTCGCTCCGCCGGGTTGGGAACTTCGGCGACCGGCCCGGCGGCGGTCGCGTCGCTATGGTAGCGCGGTGCGAGAATTCCGGCGGAATCGGAGGTGCTGTTCCTCGACGAGCCGACAACCGGTCTCGACCCGCAGGCCCGGCTCAACGTGTGGGACGTGGTCAGGATCTCTCGCTGGCGCTGAGGCGGTGAAGAGAGACGAGTGAAGCGTCACGGGAGGAGACAAGCTCCTCCCCTACGGTGACTGCCGGACGTCTCGCACAGAGCGGCCCAACCTCCTCACCTTCTGACTTCCTCACCACAGGTGCCGATATACTGGCGCTGACATGCCCCTTCCCGACTCTGAGCTGGTGTCGATCCTGATCGCCGTCGCCGTCACGGCGCTGACCTTCGTGATCATCGTCTTCGTTGTCCGGACGCAGCGACGCAAGCTCGCCCGGCTCGAGCCGCTGTTTGAGCCCGGATCGCTGCGGGTGGCTCGCATGGGCGGCTGGATCGCGGGCTCAGCGCGCGGGTACAGCTGCCGCTACACCATCCAGAACCGCTCGCAGTACAGCCCCGGCGGTGCGACGCTCCGCCTCGGCGTCATCGCGCCGATCAACTGGGCGGCGCGGAAGGAAGGGCTCCTGTCCCGGGGGATGATCCGGCTCGGTTTGGCGCAGGACCTGAAGATCGGCGATCCCGGACTCGACGAACAGCTGCGCTTCACCGCGCACTCCTCCAGTGACCTCATGGGCGCCCTCGGCATCGGCGCCGCCCGCTCCGCGCTCGAGCACGTGTCGGCAAGCGAGCGCTTCCAGCACGTCAAGGTCGCGTCGGGCCGGTGCGAGGTGCGCTGGTCGCCGTCAAACCGCCGGGCGGACGTCTCTCCTGAGGTCGTGAGAGACCGTCTCGAGGCGACCCTCGACCTGGTGACTGCGCTCGGGTATCCACCCACGATGGGGTGAGAAGGACCGAATCGCAAGACGCTAGAAGCTAGACGCTAGACGTGCATCGCATTGTCACTGTGTTCTCACGATTCGGCATCCCCGGGTCCGCACCCGGGATGGAGGACGAGACAGACATCTCGCGTGTTGCCTCTTACGTCTTGCGGTTGACGTCTAGCGTCTTACGTTTCGCGTCTCGCGCCCTAATGGCAGCAGCCGGCGCAGGAGCCGGCGTTGCAGCCGGCGCAGCCGCCGGAGGGCGTCGTCTGGTGTTCCACTCCGGACATCCCGAAGCTCGACGGACGCCGGGTGACCTCCGCGGCGCCACAGGAAGGGCAGACGACGTGCGTCGATGACGAGAACAGGAGGCGCTCGAAATCGGCCCCGCATCGATCGCAGCGGTACTCGTAGACCGGCATCGGGGGTACTCTAGCGCAGATCGGGCGCGGTGTTCACGCGGTTGCGGGGAACGCCGAACGTCCATTGGGAGGTCTCTCGTGACTCGTACACTCTGGCTCTCACTGACACTTCTCGTCGCCGCCTCGTGCACCGCCGAAACGCCGACGACGGCCCCGGCGCCGCCGCCGACCCCTGCGCCCGCGGCGACCGCAGCCGTGCATGCCGTCGCCAACCCCCTGCTCCATCCCGAGCGGGCCACCGAGACCGCCCCGGTGGTGTTCCGGGTGAGGGTCGAGACCTCGAAGGGCCCGTTCGTCATCCGTGTCGAGCGCGCCTGGGCGCCCCACGGCGCGGACCGCTTCTACAACCTGGTCAAGCTCGGCTACTACGACGACACCTACTTCTTCCGCGTCCTACGGGACCCGCACCCCTTCATGGCCCAGGTGGGATTCAACGGCGACCCCAAGGTGACGGCCGCGTGGCAGGCCGCGCCGATCCCCGACGACCCACCGACGCACTCGAACGTCCGCGGGACGGTCACCTTCGCGATGCCCTCCCGGCCGAACTCGCGCACGACCCAGTTCTTCATCAACTATGCCGACAACGGCTATCTGACCCAGTACGGAGCGTTCGCACCGTTCGGAGAGGTTGAGCAGGGAATGGAGGTCGTGGACTCGCTCTACGCGGGATATGGGGAGGGAGCTCCGCAGGGCCCCGGGCCGTCGCAGGGCCTCATCGCTCAGCGTGGCAACGAGTACCTGAAGAAGAGCTTCCCGAAGCTCGACCGGATCGTGACCGCGAAGATCGTCGAGTGAGAGGCGAGAAGCAAGACGCAAGACGTTCGGGCCCGCTCCGGTCCGACACATGCCATAGACAACGTAGGGAAGGAGCTTGAAGGCCGTCTCGAAACCCGAGCAGAACTGTTGCTCCTCGGCCGTCATAGCCGGCTCGGACGCGCGCGAGAATTTGAACCGCAAAGACGCCAAGAGCGCTAAGTATTTTCTTCAATTACCTTTCGCTGCGATTTTCGCGTTCTTCGCGGTCTTTGCGGTTCAATCTTCCGGCTCACGTGCGTTCCATCCGCGTCGGCGCGACACACTGGGCGCAG
>CAZQYU010000414.1:0-3192 GCA_964597585.1 uncultured Thermoanaerobaculia bacterium | reverse complement strand
GTGGGAGACCCGTCGCCGGCGCTGCGTTCATCGGCGAGCACTCCTTCTCGAACGATGACACGCCGATCGCCGTGGCCCGTCCCGACGCCGCCGACCTGCGTCAGGCGGAGCAGCTCGGCCGCGCGATCCGCCGCAAGCTGCGGGCTCTGGCGTCACCCGAGGAGACGCCGGGCGTGGACGTGCCCGGCAATCGTCCCTACCGGGAACGGCTGCCCCGTCTGACTGTCGACTTTGTCGCGGTCGGCGACGCGTGCGTGCAGTGCGGCGCGTGCGCCGAGATCTGCCCCGCGGGCGCCATCGATCCCGAGAACAGCTCCACGGTGAAGGAGGATGGCTGCATCTACTGCTGCGCCTGCATCAGGAGCTGCCCGGAGAGCGCCAGGACCATGCAGGCGTCGGTGCTCAAGGACATCGCGAGACGCCTGAGCGAACAGTACAGGGCAAGGAAGGAGCCCGAGCTCTTCATGTGACGGCCGACTCGACGTGGGCGTGCGCGAGGAGACAGCGAGCCCGCACTGCTGGGCTGAGGGTCTGCGAGCTCCCTCGCGACCGATCTCGGACCAGCATTCACTCGTGGCGTCTACCACCTTCCGTGGCCACGTTCGAAGACGACCCGTCCGTCTCGATCCAGCCGATGGCGCGGTCCTCCGGCTGGCCGTAGAGCTCGGGATGCAGATAGCGCCCACGCTCGGCCTTTGGCTTCTCCTGCTCCACCTGGATCCGATGGGCTTCGGCCCACGGGTCGTGGCGGATGCCGGTGACCTGCCAGGAGACCTTGACGTCTGGCTTGTCGGTCTGAATGGTGAAGCGGCCGCCTGAAATCTCCTCGGCGACGATCGCCTGGGCGAACTGGCCGATGACCGTGAGCTGGTACCGGAAGTCACGGTTGAGCGCCTCGAACCAGGCGGGCATCGTGACAACGACGAACCCTGTGGCGTCGGTGACGACGTTTCCGTTGTAGATGTCCATCATGTCCGGCGACTCGACGAACGAGTGCGACAGGTATTCGTTCGCGGGGTCGAGCGGGTGATCGATCGTGGAGAGGCTCACCGGGGCAGATATCGTTCCCGTGGCCTTGACCTTGCCCTTGAAGTAGCCGGCAACAAGCGAGTCGCTGGAGCGCCGGGCGTCGAGCGCGGCAAACGCTGCGTCCTGAGCTGTCTGGACCCAGAGTCCCGTATCGCTGTAGCTGTGGACGTGCAACCCACGGCCAGACCCGTCGTTCGAAATGTACACCGCATCGGGGCCGCCGCCCGTGAAGTGACCGCCGTAGCCTCCAGCCGACCAACCGTAAACGGCCTTGTTCCCCAACGCGAGTGACGCAACGAGTGCGTCTCCACACGCAGCGCTGAGTGCCGAGCTTTGCGCAAAATACGCTCTGCATCCCGTCGCGGTGTTGATCGCAGAGATCGCCGTCCCGAGGTCCGAGTTCGCCACTGCTTCAACAGCGGCGTGGCTTCCTGAGATCGTGGAGGCGTTGATCGCACTCGCGCTGTGGGCCACGCTGACGATTCCGGCGCCGCTCCCGTCGTTGGTGACCGACATGGCGGCGTAGGAGGAGCTCGTGGTGCCACTGTAGGGCAGGGTCATGCCCGCCCCGGTGCTGTCGTTCGCCCATGCCACCGAGGACCCGTTGTACTTCAGCACCTGGCCGGTGGACGCCCCGGAGCCGCTGATCTTGGTGGTCGTCACGGCGCCGCCGGCGATCATGGCGGAGGTGATGCCGCCGTTGGCGATCGACAGCGTCACGTCACCCGAGTCGCCGCCGCCGGAGAGGCCAGACCCCGCGGTGACCGCCGTGATGTCCCCGGTGCCGCCGGCCTCCTCGGTCAGCTCATAGGTCATGTCCAGGGTCGACGGGTCCTGGGAGAGCGTGCCGTTGCCGATCATGGACGCCAACGCCAGCACGCGGCCCGAGCCCGACAGTACCTCGACGTCGAGGCGTCCGCCGTCTACGGAGAGGCTTCCCCCGAGGTCGTTGAGGTTGACCTGGATCGGCTGGTACGGCGCCAGCGAGTACGTCCGAGTGGCCCGGGCAACGCCGTCGCCGTCGAACAGGCGGACCCGGACGTCGGCGGTGCCGCCGGCGGTCTCGACCAGCGCGTAGTTGCAGCGGAAGCTGGCGTCGGCGGGCTGGGTCACGCCGGGAATCGACGTCTTCTCACCGGCGGCGACGGCCAGCTCCTCCGGCATGCCGGCCATGAACTGCCCCTGGGACTCGGCCATCCCCGAGGTCGTCAGGTTGTACGAGCGTGCCGAGACGACGATCTTGCTGCTGCTTCGAAAGCGCAGCGCGCCCGTGGCGTCCTCGAGGCCGAAGAGATCGAGGAACACGTCGCCGAGCTTCACCGTCTCGCCGGCGTCCACGGTGACAGTCTGCTGCTCAGGAGACGGGTTGCTCTGGTCGCGGCGCAGGAAGCTCACCGTCACCTGAGTTGTGTCGCTGCCCGGGTTGTAGATCCACACCGTCGCGTACCACTGGGAGCCGTGGGCGCCTTGGGTGCGGGCCAGCGAAGGAACGTAGAGGTCCGTTCCGGACGCGCCCGCCCACAGCATGCCCGCCGCCGCCAACAGGAACAGGACGAAACCACGAAGAACTCGTCTGTGACGCATCACAAACTCCTTCTGTCCTTGACCTCGGTGATTGGCCGAAGGTCCGTTGACGATCTACACCAACCGTCGGTCCCGGCCTGCGTAAGGTCCATAGCCCGAGGCGACAACCGCTTGCACGAACACGACAACCCGGGCGCTTTAGGCGCCCGGGCCGACACTCTTGACACCTTGCAAGGTGCCCGCCCGAGCAGCACGGCGACGTGCTCATCTTCGACGCAGCCGAATCCAACAACCCGAGCACGTCCTCACGTCGAGAGCCACATCCGCCATCCCTCGAGCTCGGCTGAGATCCGCCGCACCCACAGGACGGTCGATGACGAGGAGCCGCGGCGCTGCCGTGTTCGGCGCTCGCAGCTCTCGCGTGGCATATCTCTGACGTTGGTGTCGGTTGCGGGCCGGCCATCTCCCAATGCGGTATCGTTGGTGGGATGCCACTTGCAGCGGACAACCAGGGAGACGGAAGAGAGAACGGAACGGCCGACAATCCAGAGGAGAGAGTTCCGGCGCTGAAGTTCGGGACCTTCCTCGGGGTCTACACGCCGAGCGTGCTGACGATCCTCGGCCTGATCATGTACCTCC
>CAZQYU010000413.1:0-3204 GCA_964597585.1 uncultured Thermoanaerobaculia bacterium | reverse complement strand
CGCATGTGGTAGTAGAGGCACGGCCGCTCGAGCCCCGCGTCAATGTCGATCTGGCATGTCCGCACCGGGAAGCGCGTTCGCGCCAGGTCCATCAGTCGCCGCGCCATGTGCTGGCCCATGAACGGCCCGAAGTAGCTGTGGCCGTCGTCGCGCACCCGTCGGGTGAAGGCGACCCGGGGCCAGCGCTCGCCGGTGGTGACCTTGAGGTAGGGGTAGGTCTTGTCGTCGCGCAGCATCACGTTGAAGCGCGGGCGCAGGCGTTTGATCAGGGTGTTCTCGAGGATGAACGCCTCGACCTCGCTCGCCGTGACCGTGAAGTCCAGCCGTCGCGCCCGGGCGAGCATCGCCCGCGTGCGCTCGGGAAGGTCGGCGCGGCCGAAGTAGGACAGCACGCGCCGCCGGAGGTGCCGCGCCTTGCCGACGTAGAGGTCCTTGCCCGAGCGGTCCTGGAAGCGGTAGACACCGGGTGACGCGGGCGCCTGGCGGGCACGCTCCATGAGAGGGTGCTCGTCGCTCATTCCGGAGTCTGCGGGATCACGGCTCCCGGCCCAGATCCGGCTCGGTCGTGGGTTCCTCGACCAGGCCGAGAAGGGTCAGAGCCTGCCGCGCGGCCCGCGTCTGGGCGGAGCGTTTCGAGCTGCCCTCGCCCGTGGCCACCACCTCGCCGTCCCACTCGACCTCGACCACCCAGCGCGGACGGTGGTCCGGCCCATGGCTGCTCACCGAGTGGTAGACGGGCAGCGCGAGACCGCGTCCCTGCGCCTCCTCCTGGAGCGCGGTCTTCGGGTCGGCGAGACGCAATGTGGTCTCGTCCAGGCGCTCGAGGTCGTCGGCGAAGAGTCGTGCCACGAACTGGAACGCGGGCTCGAACCCGCCGTCGAGGAAGACGGCGCCAACCAGCGACTCGAGCACGTCCTCGAGCAGCGCCGGCCGCATCGAGCCATCCTCCGCGCCCTCGCTGCGCCCGGCCTCGATCGCGCCTTCCAGGCCGAGCTCGCGCGCCTTGATGGCGAGGGTCGTCGATCGGGTCAGTAGGGCCCTCATCCGGGTCAGCGCCCCCTGATCGCTGGTCGGGAACCAGTCGAACAGCATGCGCCCCACGGCGAGCCCGAGCACCGCATCGCCGAGAAATTCGAGCCGCTCGTAGGAGCCGTCGATGGCGGCACGCACTGCGGAGCCGTGGCGCATCGCCCGCGCAAGCACGTCCCGGTCGGCGAACTGGTGGCCGACCAGTTCCTCGAGCTCGGTCAGGACGTCGTCCGTTGTCATCGCGCCATTCTAGCCCGCACCACTCACCAGACTTCTGCTACGGCCGGCGATACGCCGCGTTCAGCGGTGCCTTCTCACTTCGGAATGCTCGACGTCTTGTCGAGCCTCCGCGCTCCTCGGCTCGAGAACTCCACTGCGCACGTCACCTCCCCGGTCTCGTTACGAAACCCGATGAACAGTGCGGGCGAGGACAGAACGCCCGCCCATCATGGGCGGGCGCCGGGTCGGCCCGCGAAGGGGAGGCCTCGTTCAGGCCGGACCTGAACCTCGGTACCACGGCTATCGACCGCTGATACGGCATCACGCGTCCGCGCCGGAAAGCGCGGCGCGGACGCGCTCCAGCCGGCACCGAATCCGGTCGGCGTGGCTTCCCGGCCAGTAGATTCGCCCGCAGGACCGGCAGACGCGGAACCGGGTCGCGGTCGCGGCCACGTAGGGAGGCACCCGATCCGTGAGTTCCGTGCGATCGGCAGCCGCGAGCTCGCCGTTGCACACCGCACAGCGGGCCGCCTCGAGACCGCCTTGCGGCTCGAGCTCGAGCCGCCGCAGGACCTCGACCAGTTGGTCGTCGAGGGTCTCGGCGCGAACGAGGAGCGTTCGCGGCCCGACCGAGGCGAGCCCGCGGTCGCGGGTCAGCAGCCACCGGCCCTCGGCCTCGGCGCGGCGCGCGAGGGTGCGGTCGTCGGCGCCGGAGTACTCGCAGTCGAACCCGGCCAAGCGCAGCCACCGCGCGAGACTGCCCAGCATCGCGTCGCACAGGAACCGGGGCATGGGTCGATCGTACCCCCTTTGGGGGGGTGAGGAGGTGAGAAGGTCAGAAGGTGAGCAGGTGGGGAGCACGGGTCTGGCCAGCGGCCTGTGGCGCAGAAAGTCCCATCCGCCGCACTCGTGCGGCGGATGGGCTGCTCGGAGGGAGTCCTGCTCGTTCTACCGCTCCTCGAGGTCGACCTCGAGCTCGAAGGTGTTGAAGGTCTGGCGGGCGTCCCAGCGCGAGAACTGGGCGGTGTTGCAGTACACACCCCCGGAGGGCGCGCTCGGGCCGTAGGAGTAGAGCCTCGCCTCGAGCCAGATGTCGGTCGCGCCGATGAACATCTGTGGCAGGTCGCCGTTCCAGCCCCCGCCCGCAGCCTGACCGACGGCCGGCTGCTGCACCTCGGAGAGCTGCTGCCAGGTGTGCCCGTCGGTCGACCCGTAGAGGAAGGCATGGCCCTGGCTGTAGGAGAAGTGCCACACCGCGAGCCGGAAGCTCAGCCTCCCGCCGACGATCGGGCGGTCGAAGCCGAAGTGGTGGGTGACCACGCCCGGTGTGGTCGTCTCGAAGGTCTGCCCGCCGACCGCCGGACGCCAATAGCGGACGACCCCCTCGTCGGCGATGACCGCGTTGCTGGTGGAGGTCACGAACGCCAGCGCGCGGGGATCCGCGGGATTGCCGTAGGGGAGAGAGAAGTCGATCGACGGCGGCATCACGACGACGTCGCGGTCGGTACTGCCGTCGCACTCGGGGCTCGGCGCGATGGTGATCAGCTCGCCGCCGTGCCGCAGCGTGAGGCTGCCGGAGATCGGGTACTGCTTGCACACGGCGGTGTCGACCACGATGGTCCCGCCCAAGGCTCCTTCCGCCGCACTGGCACCCCGGGGCTTCACGTCGATCGTGCCGGCCACGGTTCCGTCCTGCCGCTCGTCGAGGTCGACGGTCCACGCGGTGGAGCCCACTGCAACCGGCTCGCCGTCCTCGCGCAAGTCGTCGTGAGTGACGGTCACCGTGCCGGTGATCCCGCTCGAGGTCACGCTCAAGCCTGAGGCGTCGACCGTGGTCTTACCCGACCGTACCGACCCGTCCGGCATTACGGTGCCCGTCCCGTAGTCGACCACGAAACCGCCCTCGGTCCGCGTTGTCACGCCCGGGGACGCGCCCGCCATGGTGTCGAGCGCGGC
>CAZQYU010000412.1:0-3205 GCA_964597585.1 uncultured Thermoanaerobaculia bacterium | reverse complement strand
GCAGGGACTCGGACTCCTTGAGCGCGTCGGCCAGTCCGGATGCCGGGTAGCCGAGCACACGGACGTCGCCGACCGCGACCGCGTCAACCGCGGCGCCGTCCTTGGACAGCGCCGACTCCGCGCCGAAGATGCCCCCGGTGCTCAGGCGGGCGAGCGGTCGCTGACGCGAGTCGCCCTCCTGCAGAACGAGCTCGACCTCCCCGGACGTCACCACGAAGAACACGTCGTGGCGCTCGCCGCGGCGCATGATGACGTCGCCCGACGTGAACGCCAGCTCACGCCCCGCACCACGCAGGAAACCCACCGTGGCGGGTCCGAGCAGCACCGACTGGCCGGACGACGAGTCGAACGCGTTCGAAGGGCTCGAGTCGGGGGAAACCGGTTCGAGCCGCATGACGACGTCGCCCAGCATGAGGACCGCCGGACCCCGAAGCGTCACCGGACCCGTGACCAGCTCGTCATCGACCCGGGTACCGTTGGTCGAGCCGAGATCCTCGATGGTCACGCCGTCAGTGGAGCACGTCACGCGCGCGTGGCGTCGGGAGACCGTCGGATGGTTGATGCGCAGGTCACTCGACAGCGCCGACCCGACGACGTGCTCACCCGCACCGAACACGAGATCGGGACCGATCCCGGCGGTCGTCGGCCGGAGCTGCCACATGCGGTCCATGCCTGCCCCCGGTCGGATCGTGAGACCGCTACGCTTCACGCGCCGGTCCGCGCTCTCAACGGACTCGACGTCGAGACCACTGCTCACCGCGCCGGTCTCAGGATCGCGACCTTTCTCTGATCATACACCGAGTGGAGCCGAAAGGACCGGGGGCGGGCCGCAGCATCGGGAACGGGTGGGGGCGACCAGCCCCTCGGACCCTGCGGGCGCTGCGGGCGCTGCGGGCGGCCTCGTCAACCAAGCGACTCGATCGGCGCTCCCTGAGGGACACGGAAGACGAATGAGCGCCCGTCGATGCGCAGCGACACCAGGACCGTCTTGAGCTTGCCTGGCTCTTCGAGCTTCGACGAGAGGATCTCGTAGGATCCGATCTCGCCGGTGAGCTTGTTCTCGAGACGCCAGCCGACGAACCCGTCCTGGGCTCGGCCCCACCCAGCGCGATCGCGGCGTCAGCCGAGCTGCACAGGCGAGGGCGGCCGCGGGGGGAGTCAGGGCACGTCGACGTACATCGCGTCGATGAGCGGGGCGTAGCGGGTCTCGACCGCGCGGCGCTTGATCTTCATCGTCGGGGTGATCTCGCCGCCCTCGATGGTCAGCTCATGCGGCAGGAGGGCAAAGCGCTTGACCTGCTCGAAGCGCGCGAACTCGCTGTTGTGCTCGTCGATCCGCTCCCGGTACAGCGCCTGGACCTCGGGGAGGGCGATCAGGGAATCCCGGCTGCTCCACGACAGACCCCTGCGCTCGGCCCAGTCCTCGAGCGCCGGGAATGCGGGCACCAGCAGGGCACTGATGAACTTGCGCCCGTCGCCCACCACCGCCGCCTGCTCGAGCAACGGGTCCGTCGCCAGCCGGGACTCGATCAGCTGCGGGGCCACGTACTTGCCACCGGAGGTCTTCATGAGGTCCTTGATGCGGTCGGTGATGACGAGGTTTCCCTCATCGTCAATGCGGCCGGCATCGCCGGTGTGGAGCCAGCCGTCCTCGAGTGCCTCGACGGTCGCCTCCGGCTTGTGGTAGTAGCCCTTCATCACCGTTGGGCCGCGGACCAGGATCTCGTCGTTGTCGCCGATCCGGACCTCGAGCCCGGGCATCGGCTTGCCCACGGTTCCGATGCGGAAGCCGCGAGGCTCGTGGACCGACACGGTCGCGGTGGTTTCGGTGAGTCCGTAGCCGTGGGCGATGACGAGGCCGACGGAGTGGAAGAAGAGCTCGATATCCGGCGCCAGAAAGGCGCCGGCGCAAGGGAAGAACCGGACCCTGCCGCCGACGATGCCGCGGATCTTCGCCAGCACGAGCCGGTCTGCGAGGCGGTGGGAGAGGGCCAGTGGCAGCGAGATCGGTCGTCCCGCGCCCCGACGGTCGGCATGTCGACGGCCGACTCCTACGGCCCAGCGGAACAGCGCCCTGCGCGGCGCCGGCGCGGTCGAGAGCCGGGTCATCACCGCGGCGTGGACCTTCTCGTAGAATCGCGGCACGGCACACATGACGGTCGGACGCACCTGCTGCAGGGCCTCGATGACGGCGGCCGGATCGTCGAGGTAGCACACGGTCATGCCCCGCGAGAGTGCGTACCAGGTCCAGCAGCGCTCGAAGACATGGCTCAGGGGCAGGAAGCAGAGCGACACGTCATGGTCGCCAGGGTCGGGCAGGCGCTGGTCGTGAGCAGGGAACTGGGCCGCCATGTTGGCGTGGGTGAGCATCACGCCCTTCGGCTCGCCGGTGGTGCCCGAGGTGTAAATCAAGGTGAGCAGGTCGCCGTCTGAGACTCTCGCCTGGCGGGCGGCGAGCTCTTCATCGCGGTTTGAGTCGGCACCCGATTCGAGCAGCTCGGCGAAGCTGATCAGCTCCGGGGCCGTGTCCGAAAGGCCGGGATCGAAGACCACGATGGTGAGCGGCTCCCCGAGGTCGCGCACCGCCAGCGCCGTCTCGAGCTCGGCACGGCCTCCGACGAAGAGCACGCGAACGCCCGCGTCTCGCACGATGTACGCCGCCTGAGCCGGGGTGCTGGTTGGGTAGACCGGCACCGGCACCGCGGCCGCGGCGAGGATCCCGACGTCGGCGAGCGTCCACTCCGGGCGGTTGTGAGAGAGTATCCCGACTGCAGCGCCTTCTTCCACTCCGAGCGTGACCAGCGCACGCGCCACCCGCTGCACCCGATCGCCGACCTCGCGCCAAGAGATGTCGGCCCATGACCCGCCACTGCGGTACCGCATGGCGGTGCGCTCACCGTAGCGCTCTACCTGCTTGCGGATGATCGCAGGAATGTGTGGGTCGGCCATGTCGAACTCCCACCCGCGCTGCCGGAGCGGCCGGAAAGCGCGCCCGCTGCTGCAGCGCGTCGGCCCAGGCACAGCGATCGAGGAAGCGCCGGACCCAGTATAGCCGCAGTGCGGCAAGCAGCGCCACGTCATTCACCGTCCGGAGAGGAACCGCCGGCAGAAGCGCCTCCCGTCCACCCAGCCATCACCGCAAGGAGCGGGCGGCGGCCGTCACCGCATGCGTCGCCGCCTGCTACTCAGGCGCGTGGCAGACGGC
>CAZQYU010000411.1:1298-3213 GCA_964597585.1 uncultured Thermoanaerobaculia bacterium | reverse complement strand
GTCGGGGTGCTGACCTTCGACCGCACCAGCGACTCGCCGGTGGGTGTGTTCCCGGAACGCCGGTCCTACGAGCGCACCCAGGCCCTCGCCGACGTGTGGGACAACTTCGGTTTCGACCCCGCGACCGGCAAGGCGATGATCGCGACCGCCGGCCTCGCCGCGCGCAAGTACCGGATCGACCGCCGCGAGGTCGACGAGATCACCCTGTGCCGGTACGAGCAGTACTTCAGCGCCAAGACGTCGGGATTCCTCGACCGGGTGCTGGTGCCGCTCGAGGTCCTCAACCTGCAGGGTCGATCGCTGGGCGTGGTCGACGACGACCTCGGCGTCCGCAAGGTCTCCGCCGGCAGTCTCGCCCGCATGCGCGAGCTCGACACCTGCGTCACCGCCGGCAGCCAGACCCACGCCTCGGACGGTATGGCGTGCCTGCTGGTGACCAGCGCCGAGCGAGCCCGCGAGCTGAGCCCCCGGCCCGAGATCGAGATCACCCTGCTCGCCAAGGCCGAGGTCCGGACCGCACCGAGCCTGATGCCGGAGGCGCCGGCGCTGGCCGTCCGTCAGTTGCTCGAACGCACGGGCCTGACGATGGCCGACATCGCCGTGGTCCAGAACCACAACCCGTTCGCGGTCAACGACGCGATCTTCAGCAAGGTCGTCGGCCACGACTGGCGCGCGATGAACACCACCGGCTGCTCGCTGGTCTGGGGTCACCCGCAGGGGCCGACCCTGACGCGGTCGCTGATCGAGGGGCTCGAGGCGGCGGTCGACCGGGGCGGCGGACGAGTCCTGATCTTCGGCTGCGCCGCCGGCGACGTCGGTATCGCCGCGGTCCTCGAGGTGAGCGACACCGGGAGGCCGCAATGACCGATGCAATGAGATCCTCCACCCTCGAGACCCTCGGTCTGGGCTCGGTGCTCGACCTGATCCGGCGCGGCGCGCCGCCCATTTCTACCGCCGAGCTGGTCGACCGCGTCTTCGGCCCCGCGCCGAGCCGCGGCGCCCTCGTCATCTCAGGCGCCAACGGCATCGTTGGCGCCGGCAAGACCATGCAGCTCGGTGCGCGCCTTGCGCCCTACTCCGTTCCGATCGTCGCGCTCGACTTCCCCGGCGTCGCCGACGGCCTCGCGGGTCACTACCCGGGGCTGGTCGGGGCGTTCGGGGCCGACCGCGCCGCCTCCATCATGGGCAACGTCATCCGGCTGTCCTACGACGGCAGCAGGCTGCCGGACCTGCTCGCATCCCTCGGGCCGCGCTTCCTGCTCGAGGCGGTCCCGGAGAAGCTCGACCTCAAGCGCGCCCACTACGACGTCTTCCGGGCGGCCTTCCCGGACATCGAGATCCGGTCGGTGACCTCGGGTTTCCCTGCGGCCGAGCTCGGCGTGGGCGTCGCCCATCCGGCCTTTCCACACCAGGTCAACAAGGTCTTCGAGACCGTCGAGCCCGAACCCTCCGCGATCACCCAGCTGCTGTGGGCGCTGGGGCTCATCCCGATGCCTGTCACCGACCGCTGGTCGTTCGTGCTCGACGTCCTGTTCTGCGGCCTCACCCTGGCGGCGACCCGCTTCCACGAGGCCACCAACATGCCGTTCTGGAAGGTCGACAAGTTCGTGCGCCGCGACCTGGGGCCGAACCCGTTCCGCGCCCACGACGCGATCGGCGCGGCGGGCGCGAACTTCCTCACCTGGTCGTGTCTGCACCACCTCGAGCCGATCTACGGCGCCCTGTTCGCACCCTCGGAGGTGCTCGAGGAGCACATGCAGAGCGGTGCCAACTGGTACCCGATGAACCACTTCCGTCCGCTCGTCAACTGGGCTTTGGACGACCCGGCCGAGCTCGACACATGGGTCTCGGGGCCGCTGTTCCAGATGGCCAGCCTGTTGGTCCACGAGCAGCGCTCGCACTTCGCGCAGATCAA
>CAZQYU010000411.1:0-1198 GCA_964597585.1 uncultured Thermoanaerobaculia bacterium | reverse complement strand
GCCGAGCTCAACCGGGCCATCGACTGGCTGCTCGCGCGCGGGATCGAGCGCGTGATCCTGACCGGGGACTTCCACCTGAGCACCCAGCTGGTCGGCGCGGACACGGCGGAGTTCTACCCCGCTCTGAGCGACGAGTCGGCCGGCATCGCGATCGCCGGCGGCTGGTCGCGCACCGCGCGCCGGCTGTTCACCGACTTCCGGACGTCGGTGGGTCTGGTCAACGGCAAGCGCTGCCTTGGCGGGATGCTCGAGCTGATGATGCACTGTCACTTCCTGATCGCGGTCGAGGACGCGGCGCTTGGAATGCCCGAGGTCACCCTGCCGGTAGTGCCCGGCATGGAGGGCTGCCACTGGCCATTCCGAAAGGCCCCACGGGAGCGCTGGTCCGCGATCCTGACCACCCTGCTCGGCGGCAGACCGGTCGCGGCGCGAGAGGCCGCGGGATGGCTGGTCGACTTCGCCGGCCCCCTCGACGCGGCCCTCGCCACCGCATGGGCCGTCGCGTCGGGAGGCAGTCACACGCTTCGGCGGCGCGATCTCGAGCACGGTCCGTTGGCGGGAGCCGCGGAGGCGGTTCCCGAGCTCGCGCCGGCGGGCGACCCCGGCCTCGAGGCCGGGCGACGGGCGATCCTCGAGACCGTTCGCGCCTCGACCTCGGTCTCCCTCGACGAGGCCCTCGAGGTCCAGGCACGGCACTCCGGCGGCTTCATGACGACTGCTGCCTGCCGACGCGGTGTGATCGGCACCGCCTACGAGAGGACGATGCTGGTGTAATGGAGGAGCGGACGAGACACTCCGAACGCTACTGGAGGGCTCGTACGGCGCGGTGCGACCTGCGAGCCGACAAGCCGGACCAGGTCCGGCGTGCCTGGGAGGCCGACCATGACGCTTGACTGGATGCCGCGGGACAACGAGCTGAAGGACCACAGCCTGGGGGGCGAGCAGCACTGGGGCAGCCATGACGCCCCGCCCTGCACCGTGGTCGAGAAGAAACCCCTCTCGACACCCGACGGCGCAATCGTCGAGGACCTCTTCGTCGCGTGGATCACGCTCAACAACCCGCGCCAGTTCAACTCCTACACCACCGAGATGGTCAAGGGCGTGATCGCCGGCTTCACCGCCGCCAGCCTCGACCGCAGCGTCGTCGCGGTGGTCTTCACCGGCGCCGGCGACCGCGCCTTCTGCACCGGCGGCAACA
>CAZQYU010000410.1:0-3233 GCA_964597585.1 uncultured Thermoanaerobaculia bacterium | reverse complement strand
GCCGACGAGCCGGAGGCGTAGAGCACGTACTCGCCCTCGCCGGCGCCGACCGCGTCGACCGCGACCACGATCCCGCCCGTCGCCTCGCCGTCGGGTCCGGCCGCTGCCAGCAGCAGCAGCTTGAGCCCCTCGAGGCTCTCCTCCTTGCGGGTCGCGACCACCCGGCCGATGACCTTCGCGAGGTTCATGGCCGCCTAACCCTGGTCCTGCCGACCCAGCGGGATGACCGCGTCGACGTTGGCGTGGGGGCGAGCGATGACGTGCACCGCGACCACCTCGCCGACCCGGTTGGCGGCGGTCTGGCCGGCGTCGCACGCCGCCTTGACCGCCGCGACGTCACCGCGCACCACCGCAGTGGTGTAGCCGCCGCCGGTCTTTTCGTACCCGACCAGCTCCACGCGCGCGGCCTTGACCATCGCGTCCGCGGCCTCGACGGTTGCCGCGAAGCTCCTGCACTCGATCATTCCCAGGGCGTCAGACATGGACTTCCTCCTGCCGATTCACGGCGAGCTCCCGCCGCGGGTGTGCGTGAGGCGTCATCGCCTCTCCCGTTCCTCGATGGTGCGTCCGGCGAGGGCTTCCAGCGCGGAGATCGCCGCCGGGCGGGCGGCCTCGACGTCGCGCTCCTCGCCCCCGATGTAGACCCGGCCGAAGCTGCCGAAGGCGCGGACCTCGAGGATGTTGATGTGGGCCGCCTTCTCGGCCTCGTTCGCCGCCAGCGCGGCGTAGGCGGCGGGCTCGAGCTCGAGCACGAACAGGGTCTGACCGGACAGGATCAGATTCCCGTGCCGCATACGGTTGATCAGCATGCACTGGTGGTCGTCGAGGTGACGGACCACCTGGTCCGAGACGATTCTCGGCTTGAGCCGCTCCTCCTCCTTGAGCCCGAGGGCCTCGAGGATCGCCCGTCCCGCCTGACGGACATCCGCCTGGCTGAACGAGTGCACCTCGAGCATGCCGAAGTGGCGCTCGACGATCTGCATCCCGGGGGTGACATCGGTCGACTTGAGAGCGATGTCTGTGACCCGGTTGATCTCGATCCCGGGCGCGATCTCGACGAACAGGCTCGCCTGCCCGGCCCGCGGCAGGAAGCCCTGCGCGATGGTCGCCTGAAACGACGCGAACTGGGGCTGTAGGCTGTCGATCACACAGAAGGCTCTCAGATCGACCATGGTCTCCCCCTCCCGGGGTCACCGGCTGACGGTGACTTCCTGGGCCTCCTCCACGATGGCGACGCTGGCGCTGGCGCCGATCCGGGTCGCGCCGGCCTCGATCATGCGCCGGGCGTCGGCGAACGACCGGATGCCGCCGGAGGCCTTGACCTCCATCCCCGCCGGCCGCACGACCGACGCCATCAGCGCGACGTCCTCGGCGGTGGCACCGCCCGAGGAGAAGCCGGTCGAGGTCTTCACGAAGTGCGCCCGCGCCCTGCGCGCCAGCTCGCAGGCCCGGACCTTCTCCTCGTCGGTGAGCAGGGCGGTCTCGAGGATCACCTTGCTCACGGCGCTGCCGTCGCGGCAGGCCTCGGTGACCATCCGGATGTCGCGCAGGACGTAGGCGTCGTCGCCGCCCTTGAGACGGCCGACGTTGATCACCATGTCGATCTCCTTGGCGCCGTCCCGGATCGCACGTCGCGTCTCCATGCCCTTGACCTCGGGAGTGCTGGTGCCGAGCGGGAAGCCGACCACCGAGCAGGTCAGGACGCCCGAGCCGCGCAGTCCGTCGGCCACAAGGCGCACCCAGCACGGGTTGACGCACACCGAGCGGAAACCGTACTCGCGGGCTTCCTCGACCACCTTGCGGATCATCTCTTCGGTCGCGTCGGGCTTGAGGATGGTGTGGTCGATGTAGCGCGCGAT
The DNA here is from genome assembly GCA_964597585.1 of uncultured Thermoanaerobaculia bacterium. Classification (GTDB taxonomy): domain Bacteria; phylum Acidobacteriota; class Thermoanaerobaculia; order Thermoanaerobaculales; family Sulfomarinibacteraceae; genus CAVSIS01. The sequence goes on along the minus strand of CAZQYU010000410.1, from coordinate 1,374 downwards.
GTCCTCGGGAACTCGGCCGGGGCTGTCCGGGCCGGTGCTCAACCCACCCGCGCCGAGCGCGATGAAGCGCCGGGCGATTTCCGGCGAGCTGCCGACGCCGGGACCGCCGTGGAATGCGCCGGTGATCCCAGCGCCGCCGAGCATCCGGTCGAGGCGGCCGAGGATACGCTCCAGGTCCTCCTCCGAGAGCTCGGCGAGGCCACCGGGAAGCGCCCTGTTGGCGGCCCCTGCACGCCCGTCGTCGATCATCGCGACCCGGCGCCGGTGCCGGTCCTCGGTGCACTCGGTGGACAGGAAGACGTCGACGATCTGGGTCGCCAGGCTGGGTCCGATCAACCCGGCACCGAGCGTCAACACGTTGGCGTCGTTGTGCTCGCGTCCATTGCGCGCACTCGACAGGTCGTAGGCCATGGCCGCGCGCACCCCGGGAACCTTGTTCGCGACCATCGACGAGCCGATGCCGGCGCCGTCGATCATGATGCCGCGCTCGGCCGCACCGGCCGCCACCACGTCGGCGACGGCACGAGCATAGGCGGGGTAGTCGACGGGCGCGGTCGAACCGGTGCCCACGTCCTGGACCTGGTGCCCATGCTGGCGCAGGTACGCCGCCAGCCTCTCCTTGAGCTCGAAACCCCCGTGGTCGGCGCCGATCACGATCTTCATCCCTGACGTCCTTGCTGTTGGAACCCGCCATCCGAGTCGCCATCGGCCCACCCACGGGCCCGAAAGCGTTCCGCGGCCATCACCAGACCCGCGACGCGTCGGCGGCGGAGCCGAGCTCGCCGCCATGTCGCGCCCGCACCGTCGTGTCCGCCCGCCGCCCCGAGAGCGCGTTCTGCAGGCGCCGGACATGGTCCTCGATGACCTGGCGACCGGTCACGGTGAGCTCGAAGCAGGTCACCGTCCGATTGCCCTGTCGCACTCTGGAATCCGCCACGTAGCCGGCCTGGGCCAGCTTTCGCGTCTGGACGTGGAGGTTGCCGTCGCTCAATCCGGTCTCGTCACGCAGGGCGGTGAACGTCCACGGCCCGCCGTCGGCCAACGTCGCCAATATCGCCAGCCGCGCGGGAGCTCCGAGCAGGTCGTTGATGTCCGCCACGCGCACGGGAGGGCACCCCCATTCCGTCTCCGTCGCCTCGAGCGTCCCGGCGCCGCCCTTCGGGCTCTTGGACTTCATATCATGAAGCTAAAGCCAGAACGCCAAGATGTCAAGACATTATACTTCACACGGTAAAGCTTCTTTTCATTTTCGAGGCCACGATCATCCACGAGCTTCATCTCGCGAAGTCACAGCGAACACGACAAGCTGTTTTCGCAGGTCGGGCCGACAGCCAAGACCAGCCGCCGGACGACTGCGTCCCGCGTCGTGCCACC
>CAZQYU010000409.1:0-3239 GCA_964597585.1 uncultured Thermoanaerobaculia bacterium | reverse complement strand
GCGTCCGTCCCAGGTGCGGGGTAGAGCGCGGTCCTCTTGGAGAGCGGCAGGTGTTGGGAGTCGTCGGGGCTCATGGTCTCCTCCTGCCGGTGACGGGTGCGAGCCGATGGTACCGCCCGGTGGAGGCTCCCGGAAGATCAGGAGCACGTGAATTTGACCATTTGATCGAGCGAGCGCAGAATTCCCGCGATGAGCTTTGAAGCGTCAACCGCGACCGCGCCCATCGTCGTGATCGTCCGGCACGCCGACGCCCTCTCGGGCGGGCCCGACCGTGAGCGTCCGCTCAGCCCGCAGGGCGTCGCGCAGGCGTCTCGGGTCGCCGAGCGGCTGGCCGCGCTCGGTCTGGATCTCGGCGAGATCTGGCACTCCGGGCGCGAGCGCGCCCGGCACACCGCGGCGATCCTCGCCCGAGGTTGCGGAGCGTGGGATCCGATCGCCGTGGATGGGCTCGAGCCGAACGACGACCCGGACGAGATCGTGACCGAGCTCGAGGCGGACCCGCGGCCGCTCGTGCTGGTGGCGCACATGCCGCTGGTCGGTCGGCTGGCGAGCCGTCTGCTGACCGGCGACGCGGACGGGGCACCGGTGATCCTCCCGACCGCGGGCGCGCTGGTGCTGCGCCGGGTCAACGATGCCTGGCAGCAGGTCGCGTCGCTCTAGTCGATCCGGCGGACGTGGTCGGAGACCGGATCGCGGGGCGGCGGAGGCGGGACGTCCTTCGGGTAGCCCATCGCCAGCAGGGCCACGGCCGACCCGCCCTCCGGGACGCCGAGGATCGCTCGGGCGGGAGGCGCCGCACCGAGTGACAGCCAGACCGTGCCGACTCCGGCGTCCCACGCCGTGAGGCTCATGTTCTGCACCGCGGCCGCCGCACTGAGCGGGTTCTCGACCTTTTCGAGGGGCTCCGTCCCCGGGCGGCTGACCACCGCCACCAGCAGCGCAGCGCCGCCGAAGTCCTCGCGCAGGGACATGAGCCCCTTGCGTCGCGGCGGGGGAAGGTCGGGATCGGCGAGCAGCTCGTCGGCCTTCGCCTGGAGCAGGGCGAGCAGCCGCGCGCGAGCAGCCGGGCCGATGATCACGAAGTCCCACGGCTGGGCGTTGCCGTGGGACGGGGCCCACATCCCGGCCTCGAAGATCGCATCGACCACGTGCTGCGGGATCTCTTTCGGCGTGAAGCTGCGGACGGTTCGGCGCTGCTTGAGGTGGGCGAGCATGTCCATCAGGCACCTCCCGAGGATTGCGGGCAAGCGGGGGAGGTCGCGTCCGTTCGTCAAGCGGGTCAACCGCTGACGCGGCGGGCGCCGGCCGCCTCACGTCGTCCCGCGGAGCACCATCGTACCGCGTCTCAGGGCTGGGGGACCGCCGAGCCGTCGCGCTTGTAGACCCGGCCGTCTTTCATCACGAAGGCAACGTGCTGGAGCAGGGTGACATCGTCGAGCGGGTTGCCGTCGACGGCGATCACGTCGGCCAATGCGCCGGGCGCGACCACACCGAGCTCGCCGGCGTGGTGGAGCAGCTCGGCGGCGTGGGTGGTTGCGGCCTGGATGGTGAACAGCGGCGGCATGCCCGCGTCGACCATCAGGGCGAGCTCGCGCGCGTTCTCGCCGTGCGGGTAGACACCGGCGTCGGTGCCGAAGGCGATCTTGACCCCCGCGCGGTAGACCTTGCCCGCGGTGTCCTGGATCTGGGGTCCGATCCGGGCCGCCTTGGCGGCGACCTGCGGCGGGAAGAAGCCCGGGATCCCCGCCTTCTCGGCGACCGTGCGGCCGGCGATGATGGTCGGGACGAACCAGGTGCCGTGCTCCTTCATGAGGGAGATGTCGGTGTCGTCGGCAAAGGTGCCGTGCTCGATGGAGTCGACTCCTCCGATCACCGCACGCCGGATCGCCTCGGCGCCGTGGGCGTGGGCGGCGACGGTGAAGCCGTAGTCGTGCGCGGCCGCCACCACCGCCTCGATCTCAGGCAGGGTCATCTGTGGGTTCTCGCCGCTCGTCCCCTCGTCGAGCACCCCGCCGGAAGGCATGATCTTGATCACGTCGACGCCGTCCTTGTAGTGCTGGCGCACGGCCTTCCACGCGTCCTCGGGGCTGTTGATGATGCCGATCGAGGGTCCCGGGTCGCCGGCGAGGTCGCGGCGGTAACCGTTGGTCGGGTCCGCGTGGCCGCCTGTCGAGCCGATCGCCCGGCCGGCGGTGAAGATGCGCGGGCCCTCGAGGACGCCGACATTGATCGCGTTGCGCAGCGCGATCGACTCGCCGTTGGCATCGCCCAGGTCACGCACGGTGGTGAAGCCCGCAAGCAGGGTGCGCCGGGCGTAGACCGTGGAGCGAACGGCGATGTCGGCGGAGTTCCAACGGAACTTGTCGGTGTACGTCGTGGGGCTGAACTGCATCGTCAGGTGGGTATGGACGTCGATCAGGCCCGGCAGGCAGGTCGAGCGGGTGAGGTCGACAACCTGGATCTGCGGATTGCCCGGGCGCGAGATCTTGGCAGTCTCTTCTGGGGCGACGGCACCCGATCGAACGGAAACGACGCGCGTGTCGCTGACGACAACCGTCGTCTGGCCGAGCAGGGTGCCGGAAACTGTGTCGAGGAGGTGACCGCAGTGAAGCACGACGGTCGGGCGATCGGCCGTGCTCGGTGTTGCGGCTTGGGCCGCGGGGAGGGTGACGGCGGCGAGCAGCGCCGCGGCGAGCCGCGATGAGATGTACATGACGAGGTGACGCTCCTCTCGGGCAAGGTCGAGTCGGTTGGTGGTTCGGCGCCCGGCATCCAACGACGTAGGAAACGGCGACGGTGCCGCGCTGATTTCCCGTCGCGGCAGACTTCTGCAACGAAGGTCGCGAGGGTCCCCGTGGCCGTGGTCGTCGTGGCTGGAGCGATGGACGGCTTCGGGCGCTGCCGCCTCGGCGCCATTCTCCTCGTGCGCCCAGGGGGCAGCCGGGAGAGCGGTGCTCGTTGGGCTCAGGTCCGCTACCATGCCGATGTGCGCAGGCGGCTCTCCCCTGCGCCGCGGAGGGAAGGGCATGGGACCTCGCAACCTGGCTCGTGACACGACACTGAAGACCCTGGCTCACGGCGTGCTGCTGGCGACGGCCGTCGCCGCGACCGGCTGGGCCCAACCTGCGACGCCCCAGGCGTACCCGGAGCTGCCGAGCGAGATCCCGGCTGCCGCTCAGCCGGCCACAGACAGCTTCGACTTCGTCCGCCGTGAGGTCATGATCCCGATGCGCGACGGC
>CAZQYU010000408.1:0-3242 GCA_964597585.1 uncultured Thermoanaerobaculia bacterium | reverse complement strand
CCGGCGATGGCCGCCGACAGGTTGTCGGCAGTGGTCTTCACCTCGGGTGTCTCGATCGTCGCCTTCGGGCTGCCGCCCATGGCCGTGATCACCTTGGCGTGGTTGGCGGCGTGGATCTCCTCGGCACGGGCGGCGGCGCGGAACAGGCTGGCGGCCTTGCCGTAGCCCTCCTGGTCGGCCTTTTCGGCGAACGCCAGATACCGCGCATGGGCGTTCGATTCGCCGTTGAAGGCGGTCATCAGGTTGTCGAGGCTCTTGCCGGCCGGCGGCTTGGCGGCGAACGCGCCGCTCGGCACGGCGAGAAACACCAGGGCGACCACCGTGGTCAGAGAAATCAGGGACTTCCAGGACGTCGTCATCAGAGCTACCTCCGAGTCTGTGCGGTTGGTGAGAGTCGATCGGCTGGCCGTGTGCCCGCCGTCGACGAGGACCTACCGCAAGCGGAGTGCCACCTGGAGGTGGATCGCCCGACGATTGCAAACAAAGGGCTTATCGTCAGGGTGGAGCGCTTCCTCCGGGAGGAGCGTCAAAATTCTCGAACGCTCCCGCGACCGGCGTCGCAAGATTCAGACGTCGTCGGCCGGGGAAACGTCGATCCCCAGCCGACGCACCTTGTACGACATGTCGCTCCGGGAGATGCCGAGGCGCCGAGCGGCCTCGGCCTGGACGCCGCCGGCCTCGGCGAGCACCTGCTCGATCAGGCGCCGCTCGATCCGGTCGAGCAGCTCGCGCAGATCCACCCGCTCGCCGAGGGTGGCGACGATCCGATCGACCGGGTCGCCACCGGCCGGACCGCCGGCCTCCGCCGGCTCCGGCTCGAGGGCGGGCAGGTCCTCGACGCCGATCACCTGGTCGCGGGCGAGGATGGTGGCCCGCTCCACCAGGTTGCGGAGCTCCCGGGCGTTGCCGGGAAGCGGGTAACGGGTCAGACGAGCGAGGGCCTCGGGCGTCATCGTCCGGGGACGCACCTTGAGCTCGGTCGCCACCTGGCGCAGAAAGTGCTCCACCAGCGGCGGCACGTCCTCCCGGCGCTCGCGAAGCGGCGGCACGTGGATCGGCACGACCGCCAGGCGGTAGTAGAGGTCCTCCCGGAAGGCGCCGTCGCGCACCCGCTGCTCCAGGTCCCGGTGTGTGGCGACCACGATCCGCACGTCGACCTGCCGCGGCTCGGTGGAGCCGACGCGCAACAGGGAGCCGTCGACCAGCACGCGCAGCAGCTTCGCCTGGAGCGCGAGCGGCATGTCGCCCGCCTCGTCGAGGAAGAGCGTGCCCCGGTGGGCGGCCTCGAAGACCCCCGGACGGGAGCGGTCGGCGCCGGTGAACGCCCCCTTCTCGTGGCCGAAGAGCTCGCTGTCGAGCAGGGTCTCGGCGAAGGCGGCGCAGTTGACGGCGACGAACGGCCGGTCCCGCCGCGGGCTCGCGGCGTGGAGGGCGCGGGCCACGAGCTCCTTGCCGGTGCCGGTCTCGCCGGTCACCAGGACCGTGGCGTGCGTCGGCCCGACCCGCTCGATGAGGTCGCGCACCCGGGTGAGAGCCGCGCTGCCGCCGACCATCTCTGCGCCTCCCCGGCTGCGGACCTCGCGGCGCAGCCGGGCGTTCTCGCGCAGCAGCTCGACCCGTTCGGTCGCCCGGGCGACCACCGCCCGCACCTGGGTGGGCACGAAAGGCTTGGTGATGAAGTCGAAGGCGCCGCGGCGCATGGCGTCGACCGCCAGCTCGACCGTGGCGAAGGCGGTGAGCACGACGACCGGCAGCGCCGGGTCGCTCTCCTGCACGTGGTCCAACAGGTCGAGCCCTTCCCCGTCGGGCATCTTCTGGTCGGTGATCACCAGGTCGAACAGCCCGGTGGCGAGGGCGCGCCGGGCCTCCAAGACGCCTCCCGCCGCCACCACCTCGTGGCCCGCTTCCTCGAGCAGCGAGGCCAGCACCCGCCGCATGGGCGCTTCATCGTCGACGATCAGCAGCCGTGCCATGTCAGAGCCCGATCACCGTGCCGCCGGCGGGGCGGAAACCGCGCGCCCGACGGCGGCCGCGAGGCGGCACCCGGGCAGCTCGATCGCCATCCGCACCCCACCGGGTCGGTTGACCTCGAGCTCCAGGTCGCCTCCGTGGGCCCGAGCGACGTTGCGGGCGATGGTCAACCCGAGCCCCGTCCCCGCGTCCCTGGTCGTGAAGAAGGGCTCGAAGATCCGCTCGACGACGTCGTCCGGAATGGCGGCGCCATCGTCCTCGACTGTGAGCCGAACACCGCCGGCCGCGCCGGCTACGGTCCCGTCGTCGAGCACGGCGGCGGCGAGGGTCACCGTGCCGCCGCCGGTCACGGCGTCGACGGCGTTGAGCACCAGGTTGAGCAACGCCTGGTGGAGCTGGAAGGCGTCGACGTCGGCGGTGAGGCCTTCGGGGCAGTGGACGGCCAGATCGACGCCGGCGTCGGAAGCCCGCCCTCCGGCCAGGCTGGCCACGTACTCGAGCGTGTCCGCGAGAGCGGTCGGGCGCCTCTCCGGCGGCCGCTGCCGGGCCGACAGCAGGAAGTCGGACGTGAGCTTCTCGAGCCGGGCGGCTTCGCCCAGGACGATCTCCTCGAGGTCGCCGGCCGAGAGCGTACCGCGGCCCTCGCGGGCCATCTCCAGCGAGCTCACGATGAGGCTCACCGGGTTGCGGATCTCGTGGGCGATCGAGCTCGCCAACCGGCCGACGGCGGCCAGCTTCTCCTCCTCGACCAGCCGGTCGCGGGTGCGCTCGAGCTCCGCCAGGTTGCGCTCGAGGGCGGCCTGCTCGCTCCGCACCTGGCGCGCCAGGAACGACACGATCACCGCCACCACCACGTAGATCAACACCACGTTGGTGGCCTCGAAGTACTCGGAGAGCCGGGCCGCGCCCCGGCTCTGGAAGAAGAGCCAGACCTGGAGGAAGGTGAGCGCGACCGCCGCGGCGACCACCAGCGAGATCCCACCCCAGCGGTACCGAAACGAGGCGGCGATCACCGGAATCACCATCAGCGCCACGTAGTGGGCGTCCTGGAAGTGAGCGAGCCAGGCGATCAGGAAGGCGAAGCCGACGTTGAGCCAGATCGAGGCGTGGGCGTAGATCGGCAGCAAGCGCTCGGTGAGCTCGTCGGGCAGCAGGTGCAGCCCGAGCAGCTCGAGCACCTGCATGGCGAAGCGCCCGAACACGACCGCGAAGAACAGCCGCGACGGCGCACCGAGAGCGGGTGAGAAGAGGACGTGCAGGCCGGCGAGGCC
>CAZQYU010000407.1:0-3245 GCA_964597585.1 uncultured Thermoanaerobaculia bacterium | reverse complement strand
CACGCACCCAACACGCATCCAGAAAGTGCAAAGACAGCCAGCCCGAAACCGTCACGGCTAGTTGGCAAAGACGATCTTCTTGATGTTCAGTACCCAGGCTCGCCGCCGTTGATCGTATTTCATGAACTCGTATTGCTGCGTGGTCACTTCACCAGAGAAAGGGTCTCTGGACTTGACGACAACCGTACTCAAGGGTTCGGACGGGCCCGTGTCGGTGGTGGCATTCGTGCCTTCGACGTGAAGCTCCGTTGTCTCCGGCCCAAGACAACCACCACCACCAGCAGAGACCCGAGCAAAGCGAGGGGATCTGCTTGTCAAATGATTCGTAGTCTCATATACTGAGCTCAGTCAAGCCGCTCACACAGGATCGGGCGTCGTCGCGAATCCCGGCGCAGCCCACGACCGGACGCCTTCTGGGGGAGCCCATGTCTCGACACCACGTCGTCGTCATCGCTCTGTTTTTCGCTTCCGTGATCCCGGCCCGCGCCGCCGAGGAGGTCCCTTCGGTCGACGTGGTGTCCTCCGAGGGCATCGCGGCTGCGTACGGGTCGGGCGCGGTCCTCGATGTCCCGGGCACCGGCCGCAACTTCCTTACCTTCGTCGGCGGGCTGACCCAGAGCGGCGCATTCAATCCGGATGCGCATCTCTACGACCCGGATGCAGGCCTCTGGAGCGAGACCCCCGTGTTGGGAGACGGGTACCAGCCGAGGGCGTTTGGGGCCTCCGCGGCCGTGGGCTCGAATCTCTTTCTGCTCGGGGGTCAGAACGCCGACGGGTTCCCGGAGTTCGACAAGATCAACGTCATCTCGCTCGGGGAATCGAGCGGGAGCATCCTCGTGCAGTACTCGGACCTGCAGACCTCGGGCGACATCCCGTCGCCGCGAGACCTGTTCCAGGCCGTCTACCACCTGGACACCGGCATGATCTACGGCTTCGGCGGCAGAACCCCGGACGGCAAGCTGAGCGACGAGGCCTTCAGCCTCGATCCGGAAAGCGGCGAGTTCAAGAAACTGAGAGACCTGCCGCGGCCGTTGGCCGAGCACGTGGTTACCGCCCTGGGCGGGAAGATCCTGCTTGCCTACGGTCTGACATACGCCCAACCGGGAGACCAGGTCGTCGTGAACGACCGGTTCATTGCCTATGACGTCGCCGACAACACCTTTGAGGAGATGAGCCCCGGCGGCGACATGCCGGACCCGGTCTACCTTTTCGGGGCCGCGCCCATCGTCAGGGACAGAATGTGGTTCTTCGGCGGCATTCGCGCCGACCAGTCGCTCTCCGACAGGACGTACACCTACGATGCCGTCGAGAACCGCCTCGAGCGCGGGCCGGTCCTCCCCTTTCCGCTCGCCGGCATGGTCGTCGGCGTGGTGCCGTCGTCCGAGACCGACGGCGACCACGTCGAGGTGCTGATCCACGGCGGCGACCTCGGCGGGACGGTGTCCACGGCGACCTTGAAGCTGACCAGCGCTGAGAATGTCCCGCCTGACTACGGTGTGGCCGCGATGGCCGATATCCAGGGCGTCGGCGCCGTCTTCACCAGTCAATCCTGGATCCACAACGCCGGGGAGCTCGACCTGAGCCTGGCGGCGAGGTTCAAGCCGCGCCAGGGTACGGGCTCGGCCGATCTCACGTCGTCGTTCACCGTGGGTCCGGGCGCCATGGTGTACGCAGACAACGCCTTGTCCGATCTCTTCGGGTCCGTCGACGACCGCGTGGGAGCCATAGGATTCAGGGTGAAGCTCGGGCCCTCGGTCGACCTGATCGGCCAGACCACGATCACGGCGGAGGACGACCAGGGCAGGCGCTACGGTCAGTCGTTCCCCTTCTCCCGCCCCAGGCCCCCGCTCCGCTATCAGCTCGGGTTCCGTGCCGGCGGAGGTGCGGCGGGGGGGCAGGCGGCGCAGACCGCACCCGAGCGCCACCAGGACCGCGCAGCGCGCGTCGCCGCCCCCCTCCGCGAGGCCGCCGGGTCCGGCGAGACCGCCTACCTGTTCACCACCGAGGACCCGGCGTCGAACCGCGTCAACGTCGGCGGCATGGCGGTCGGTCGGACGGCGGTCGTCGTCACCCCCGAGTTGCCCGTGGGCAGCCCCCTCGCGCAGGGCGTGCGGGTCGAGCTCGAGGACGGCGAGAGCTTCCAGGTCAACAACGTCTACGACACCTTCGGCCTCGGCCCCGCCCACGCGAACGCGGTGATCTCGCTCGCGGTCGAGGCCGGCATCCTGATCCCGTACGGGTCGGTCCTCGACGGCAACGGCGCCTACGCCGGCACCAACGATCCCACCACGATCCGGCCGGTCGCCGGCCCGGGCTCGAAGGAGGTCTGGCTCCTCGAGCTGGGTTCGATCTCCGGCCAGGGCGGCAGCCGATACAAGGGCTCGGCCTCGATCCTCAACTTCGGCACGCAGACCGCTACGGTCCAGGCCGAGTTCTTCCGCCGCGGATCGCCCGGAGTGTCCGCCAGCGCGACGCTCTCGGTTCCCCCCGGCGGTGTGCTCGGCTTCTCCGACTTCGCCAGCGAGGCGCTGGGCGTGGTCGGCGACGTCGGGACCGTGCGCTTCACGACCGGCGGCGACGGAATCGCCGTCACCGGCCGCGAGTACTCGGTCGAGGCCGACGGCGCCGGCACCGTGACCGGGACCGCAGGTCAGCTCATGCGCGGCCTCACCGAGGACGACCTGCTCGAGCCGGGATTGGTCTGCCACGGGCTCGGCCTCCGCGAGGGCGGCGGCGAACGCAGCCACGCCACGTTCTTCAACCCGGGGACGAGCGCCGCAACGGTCGAGGTGTCGCTGTACAACGGCGCGGACGGCGCCTTCGAGGGCAGCCGCAGCTTCACCGTTCCCGGCGAGCAGCTCGAGCAGTTCAACAACATCATTCCCCTTGTCAACCCGGGCCACGACGGCAGCGAGAAACGGATCGAGGTGACCGTGACCCAGCCCGTGTACGGCGCCATCTTCCGGGTCAACCCGTGGAACGACCCAGTGACCTTCGACCTCCACTGCAGGTAGATCCTCTCGCGGGGCTCGAGTCTCCGCCAGCGAGGAGCCGTCGGAGGCACGACGCGAGAGATGAGACGGGAGACGTCGGGCGGCAAGGCGGCTGCGCCGCCGGTGAAGCGTGCAGAGAAGTTGCAGGCGGGACGGCAGTGGTGTTCCCGGAGGGGATCCCTCGACTCGCTCGCTGACGCTCGCTCGCTCGGGATGACATGGGGGGTGGTGGTCGGCTCGCTCGCTCGGGAT
>CAZQYU010000406.1:0-3246 GCA_964597585.1 uncultured Thermoanaerobaculia bacterium | reverse complement strand
GTTGCACCTGTCCACAGCACGGCGACCGACAGCACCGAGCCCAGCACCAGAACCGCCGGCGCGCTGCCGGCCGCCCTCGCGGCCGCCCAAAGGGACGTCGGGAGCGCCTCGGCGAACGCCCGGATAGCCTCGGTCACCGATCTGTCCATCAGCGACGAGGTGGCCACCGCCACGGCGACCCCGGCGAGCATGGCCTCGACCACGCGCTCCCGATCGGCCCCCGGCACCAGGTCGGGGGACGGCTCCTCCAGGAGGTCCTCCGGCTCGATGCGGCCGAGGCTCGCCGCGGCGAGCGCTGCGAGCAGGAACCAGAGCAGCAGGGTGCTCGCGGTGACCGGGATGCCGACGCTGGCCTCGATGACGTGGCAGGCGACCGCGGCCAGCGCCGCGAGGGCGAGGTCCGGCGCGGCGCGGCCGGGGGCCCCGAGATCGGTCGAGAGCCCGCGGAGGCTTCCGGCAATCAGCGCGGCACACGTCCCGGCGACCAGGCCGAGGGGCGCCAGCACACCCGCCAGCTCGGCGTGGCCGACGAGGACCCCGAGTGCCGCCGCCGACGCGGCACCCCCCAGCGCCCAGAGCGCGGCTCGAGCGACCTGCGAACCTGCAGCCGTCCCGTGCACGGCGAGTGCGCCCGCGACGGCGAGCGCCACGGCGATCAGCGCCAGCCATGCACCGAGCCCGATCACACCGGTGGTCACGAGCAGGTCGAAGACCTCGCAGTGCGCGCGATCGGGGATCGACTGGCGGGTCTCGACCACCCCGAGCCGGGCCGGGAAGACGCGGTTGAAGGCGAGGTCGAAGCAGTCCGGTCCGTAGCCGACCAGGAATCGAACGTCGCCGAGGCGATCCCGGACGCCGTCCGGACCTCGCAGCGGTGGCGCGGAGATCTCGAGCTCGACCACCCCGCGCCAGATCAGCAGGCGCACCCTCGCCGTCGGCGCCGCGGGGTCGAAGGCCGTCGCAATCCGTCCGACCGTCGGCAGCGCCCGCAGGCGTCCGAGCTGCGGCCCGGACGCGGCCAACAGCCCGAGCACCACCAGCGCGCCGGCTCCGGCGGCGACCACGAGCAGCAACAGGCGGGGACGCCGCGTCCCGGCCGCCGTCGCGAGGAGCCGGGCGGCGCGCACCCGCAGGCTCCAGGCGAGGCTCATGACCAGGAGCCCCGCGCCCAGGCCGATCAGCGGGCCCCGGCTCTGGGACAGGACCATCGCCGTTAGCTGGAGACCACACATCGCCCCATAGGCGAACCGGCGTCCGCCGCCGTCGGCGGCCTCCGGCCCGTTCCGGCGGGCCGCCAGCAGGCGGCTCAGGGTCACCAGGAAGACCATCGCCAGGTAGGAGCCGAGGAAGATCGGGTTGCCGAGCGACGACGAGACGCGGTGGATGTCGTCCGGCGGCACGATCGCGTCGAGACCCACGCGTTGCACGATCGCATAGGCGCACACGGGGATGCTGCCGACCATGATGGCCGTCGCAGCGCGCCGCCACTGCTCGGCGCGGCGCATGTGGGCGACCACCGCAAGCGCGATCGTCAGGTAGCAGAGCAGCGTCTCGAGCCCCTGCTGGCGGAAAAACGAGCCGTGCCAGCTGCGGGTCGGGGAGAGCGAGAGCACCGTCGCGAGTGCCGAGGCGAGGAGGAACGCGGCGGCCGCGGCGACCAGCACCGACCCGGCACGGTAGCGCCCGCGGGCTGCCGAGATCGGCGGCCAGAGCGCCCCGCCCGCCAGCACCCTGGCCAGCCACGCGGCGGCGGCCATGCCGGCGAGCACCATGAGCAGCGCCACCTTGTCCGGCTCGAAGCTGCGCGAGGAGTAGACGTTGAAGTAGACCGGGATGGTGACGAGGGCGACCAGCCACGCCGCCTCGATCAGCGCGGCGCCGAGGTCGTCGGCACATCGACGGAGCCGCTCGCCGGTCGAACCGAGCGTCGGCTCGAGCGCTCCGGCCTCTGCCGAGGGACCGGCCGGCGTCGCCCCCGTCGGATCTGGCATCGTCACTGCCCGAGAGCATAGCGCCTGCAGCGACTCACGGCGACGGCGGTGCACGACCGGCATTCGCCTTGACTCGATCGGGGGAGCGCTGCAACCTGTCGGCCATGCACCAGGCTATTGGTGTCGGGAGCGAGCCCGGGGCGACGTCGCCGAAGGCGGTCGCAGCATGACCGCTACGGGCAATGGGGCAAGCTCGGAGATCTCACCACGTCACGTGACGAGGGCGCCGAGATATCTGTCAGCGCTGAGTCATTGAGCGACGAGGCGCCGAGGCGTATGCGGACATACGTCGCAGGCACCGAGTTGCGAAAGGGCCAGCGATGGCTGGCAGATCGGCGACCGCAGTAGGGAGGCGGTGAGACATGCGGGCTAGAGCGCCGTCGGTCCTGACCTGCATCACCCGGCTCAACGCCGGGGGGCCGACGCGGCAGGTGACCTGGCTCGTCCAGGGGCTGGCCGCGCGGGGCCACCGGACGCGGCTGGTCTGCGGTCGCGTCCAGGACGGCGAGGACGACCTCAGCTCGTTGGCGCGCGACGCGGGGCTCGACCTGGTCGAGGTCCCCGCTCTCGGCCGCGAGGTCGCGCTCGGGTCGGACTGGCGCGCCCTGCGGGAGGTCGCGCGGGAGATTACGAGCTTCCGTCCGGAGATCGTCCACACCCACACCGCCAAGGCCGGCCTGGTCGGGCGTCTCGCGGCGACGCTGCAGCGACCGGACGCGCACACCGGCACGCACCGGCCGCGGGTCGTCCACACCTTCCACGGTCACGTCCTGTCCGGCTACTTCGGCTTCCCCAAGCAGGCGGCCGTCCGCTGGGCCGAGCGGCGGCTCGGGCGTCACGCGAGCGACGCCGTGATCGTGCTCTCGCCGCAGCAGCGCGACGACATCGTCGACAGGTTCCGGGTCGCGCCGGCCGAGCGCGTGTTCGTAGTGCCGCTCGGGCTCGACCTCTCGCTCGACGACCGGCAGACCGGGGGTCGCCCGCTGCGGGCGGAGCTCGGGATTCCCGACACGGCCTTCCTGGTCGGGATCGTTGGCCGGCTGGCGCCGGTCAAGGACCACGGGCTGTTCCTGGCGGCGGCAGCGATCCTGGCCCGTACGCGCCCCGAGGCGCAGTTCGTCGTCGTCGGTGGCGGGCCGCCCGAGGCCGGTCTGATGGCCCTCGCCGCTCGGCTCGGGATCGCCGACCGGGTCCACTTCCTGGGTCTGCGGACCGACCTCGCGCGGGTCTACGCGGGCCTCGACGCGGTCGCCCT
>CAZQYU010000405.1:0-3258 GCA_964597585.1 uncultured Thermoanaerobaculia bacterium | reverse complement strand
GGAGAAGTACGGCACCAAGCCGGAGACCTTCGCCAAGATCGCGGTCAAGAACCACAAGCACTCGGTGAACAACCCGCGCGCGCAGTACCGCGAGGCGTTCACCGTGGACGAGATCCTCGCCTCCCGCATGGTGTACGATCCCCTGACGGTTCTCCAGTGCTGCCCGACCTCCGACGGCGCCGCCGCGGCGGTCGTCGTCTCCGAGGACTACCTGCGCCGGCACCCGCACCCGGCAGCGATCGAGATCCTGTCGATGGCGATGGCCACCGACCGTTTCGAGGACTTCGGGCGCGGCAACATCGGCATGATCGGAATGGGGATGACCGAGCGCGCCTGCAAGAAGGTCTACGAGGACGCGGGCCTCGGGCCCACAGATGCCCAGGTGATCGAGCTGCACGATTGCTTCAGCAGCAACGAGCTGATCACCTACGAGGGCCTCGGCCTGTGCAAGGAGGGCGAGGGCGAGAAGCTGGTCGAGGAGAACGCGTGCTCGTACGGCGGCCGCTGGGTGGTGAACCCGTCGGGCGGGCTGCTCTCCAAGGGCCACCCGCTGGGAGCCACCGGTCTGGCGCAGTGTGCCGAGCTGGTCTGGCAGCTGCGCGGCCGGGCCGAGAAGCGGCAGGTGGAAGGGGCCAAGGTCGCCCTGCAGCACAACCTCGGGCTGGGCGGCGCCGGCGTCGTGGCGATGTATGCGAGGAAGTGAACGTGCTGACGTGTGGACGTGCTGACGTGAGGGGAATGGCGTGTTCGTGGTGACGAATCGGATACCGGTGGCGGCCGGTCACGAGGCGGATTTCGAGGACCGCTTCAAGAAGCGGGCGCACCTGATCGACCGCTCGCCGGGGTTCGTGAAGAACCTCGTCCTGCGCCCGGTGCAGCGGCGGTTCAACCACCGCACCGGCCAGTGGGAGGAGAACGCCGAGCAGGGCTACTACCTGGTGCAGACTTACTGGGAGAGCGAGCAGGCGTTCTGGGACTGGACCAACAGCGAATCGTTCCGACTCGCGCACAGCAACCGGCCACCGGCGGAAATGTTCGCCGGGCCGAACGTGCTCGAGATTCACGAAGTCATCCAGAGCACCGAGCGCCGCGACGATCCCGGCGCCTGAGCCTCCCGACGCTGCGTGCCACCGACGGGGCCGCCGCCCTCGTCTCGCGCACGGCGGCTAGCCCAACTTGAACACTTCGGAGGGTAGAATCCAGGGTTTCCAATAGGTTTTCCTTCCGAGTCGGCACTACATTTTGCTGGTCGATGAGTTGGCGATCAGTCGTGGTGGGGCAATCCTTTCGGGCAGGGTGAGGCCGAGCCGGTCAAGGAGAATTGCCTGGGCCGGTTCGGGTCGCACGACGCATCGCAGTCGGATCTCTCGCCCGCTGCCATCGGCCAGGGGCAGCACGATGTCGGTCGAGTGGATGCGGGAGAGTTCGGTGAACAGCGTTCTCGGTGAGTCCCCGAGCCCGGCTCGAGACTGCCACTTCTGCAGCGTCTTCCACAGGACGTAGGCGAGGAAGCAGACAAAGATGTGGGCTCGGATGCGGTCAGCCTTTTGGTGCCATACCGGGCGAACCGCGAGGTCGGACTTGTGGATGCGGAAGGCCGCCTCAGCCTCGGTCAACTGGATGTAGGTCTTCCACAATTCCTCATGAGTCCACTCGGCGACGTTGGTGCGCAGGATATAGGTCCCTTCGGTGAGCTCGGCGTGTTGCTTCCAGCGATCGTCGGTCGTCCTGGCGAGCCGGATCCCACTGGGGTGCGTGGGTTCGTCGGTCACGGTGATCGAGTACCGGCCCGCCGCTCGGCTGTTGCGCTGGAGCAGACGGCCGATCTGCCGCTCGGCCTTCCCCCGGTCGATCGGCTTCTTCGCCCGCGCGATCCGACGTTGCAGGGAAAGCAGTCCCTGCTCGATGCGCTCGGAGAAGCGCGCGTGCATGGCCTTCTCCTTTTCGGCCCGCGAGGCCGAGCGACACAGCAGAAAGCTCTCGACCCCGTCGGGACCCGGGCAGATCTTGACCTCGATGTCCGCGCGGATTTCTGTCCAGCCCTGGCGTTCGGTCAGCTGGCGCTCCCACTTCTTGAGCTCGCTGCGCGGCGTGCCGATGACATAGCGGCGCCCGGTCGACTGTAGCCACGCGATCTTCTTCGCGCTCACCATGCCACGGTCCATGACCCACACCCGGTTGGCACGGCCGTAGCGCTCCTCCATCGTTCCCACGATCTGCTCAACCGTATTCACGTCGGTCGTGTTGCCGGGGAAGACCTCGTAGCCCAGCGGCATTCCGTCGCGGGTGACCACCATCGCGATGTTGACCTGCACGCAGTCCGGGCGCTTGTCGCGGCTGTGGCCGCGCCTGCAGATCTCCGCTGAACCCTGCCCCTCGAAGTAGGTGCTCGTCACGTCGTACCGGAGCAGGTCGTAGTCGACCTCGAACAGCTCGCCCAGCCGCTCGACCAGATGCTTCTCGATCTGCTCCTTGTGTGGCAGGAGTCGGTCGAGCGTGCGGTACAACCGCACGTGGTGGATCCGCTCTTCGTCGATACCGCAAAGATCCTCGAGCGCGGTCGTGCGGTACCACTTCTCGGCCACGTGCAGCTCGCTCGACGGTTCACACAACCGACCGATCACCAGAATCTCGATCAGGTCCGCCCACCGGACAGCTTCACGACCCGCCGGCAGTAGCTCACCGAACAGCTCGTCGAGCTTCAACGCTCGCCACAGCTTGCGCCCCAGCCATACGTTGCCGAACGCACGGCTGCGCTCGAGCCGGATGCGATCGAGCCGTACCGAAATCGGCTCAGCGTCCTCTCCCCCGAACAGGTCGCGCTGCGCATTGCACTCCTCGCCCCCGGCGACCTCTCGAGCCAGCGCCTTCGCGCTCGCCCGACCCTCGGCATCGATCTCACCGAGGTAGGCGACGGTCTCCTGACGCACCTTCGCCCCGGTACGCACCGAGCGCACCAGCCTCCAGTACGTGTACTTCTTGCCGTTCTCCAGCTCGTACGGGCTATCGGCTCGACCTGAACACGGTGCGCGCTGGAGTGGTCCGCCATCCACACGACGGGGGTGAGGCGGGCAACCACGAGATTCCTTCCCGAGAGCTCGAGGTCACGCCGCTTGACCCTGTCGGACGTGGTCTCCCTCCCGCTGCCCATGGCGCAACCCGGACAATGCTGTTAGCCCAACTTGAACATTTGAGAAAAAGTCGGGGTTGATTTCACTTTTTTCTCCGCCGTCGCGTCCGAGATATTGGCGAGGACTT
>CAZQYU010000404.1:0-3259 GCA_964597585.1 uncultured Thermoanaerobaculia bacterium | reverse complement strand
AGAGGCCGCTGCCGAGGTCGCTCAGGTTGAGCTGGATCGGCTGGTACGGCGCCAGCGAGTAGGTGCTGCTGGCCCGGGCGACTCCGTCGCGGTCGAACAGGCTGACCCGAGCGTCGGCGGTGCCGCCGGCGGTCTCCACCAGAGCGTAGTTGCAGCGGAAGCTGCCGTCGGCCGGCTGGGTGACGCCGGGGATCGAGGTCTTCTCGCCGGCGGCAATCGCCAGCTCCTCCGGCATGCCGGCCATGAACTGCCCCTGGGACTCGGCCATCCCCGAGGTCGTCAGGTTGTACGAACGCGCGGAGACGACGATCTTGCTGCCGCTCTGGAAGCGCAGGGCGCCCGTGGCGTCCTCGAGGCCAAAGAGGTCGAGGAACACGTCACCGAGCTTCACCGTCTCGCCGGGGTCCACGGTGACGAACTGCTGCATGGGAGACGGGTTGCTCTGGCCGCGACGCAGAAAGCTCACCGTCACCTGGGTCGTGTGAGTGCCCGGGTTGTAGATCCACACCGTGGCATACCACTGCGAGTGGTGGGCGCCTTGGGTGCGAGCCAGCGAGGGAACATAGAGGTCCGTTCCGGACGCGCCCGCCCAGAGCATGCCGGCCGCGGCCAGCATGATCACGATGAAATCGCCGAAGATCCGTTTATGGTTCATAACAACTCCTTTTGTCGTTGACCTCGGTGTTCGGTTGGGGCTCCGTTGACGTTCTCCGTCCACTTTCGGTCCCGGCCCGTGCGAGGTCCATAGCTCAAGGCGACAGCCCCTTGCACGAACGCGACAATCCGGGCGATCTGTCGCGTCTGTGCATGCCGCTTTCGCGATCAGGCATGCGCCGGCGGCTGGGGGACACCAAACTGGGAAGGTGTACAGGGATCGATCGAAGGAGGTCACCATGTCGCACGGCAGGGAGTCGTCGATTGGAAGTGGGAAGGTTGCGGGGCTGCTCCTGATCGCGGCGTGGCTGGCCGCGCCGTGCGGGGCGGGTGAGCGGCTGCAGCCGGCAGACCTGCAGTACCTCGGCGCATTTCGTCTTCCTCCGGCGACCGCCGAGGCGCCGGCGATCTGGGAATGGTCGGGCCAGGCCATGGCCTTCTTCCCGGGTGGGGATCCAGGCGGCGACACCGACGGCTTTCCGGGCTCTCTGTTCGCCACCGGGCTGGACACCACCAACCTGGTGGCCGAGATCTCGATCCCGGCCCCGGTGATCGCGAGCGACCCGGCGTCCCTGCCGCGTGCGCTCGAGCTGCAGCCGTTCGCCGACGTGCGCGGCGGCCTCTTCGACGGGCTTCAGGAGATCCCTCGGGTGGGCATCGAGTACCTGCCTGCCCACACCGGTCAGAGCGAGGGCCTCCTCTACCTCGCCTGGGGCCAGCACTTCCAGGACCAGCTCGGCATCAACCTGATCCCGAGTCACGCCTGGTGTCGCACGGACCTGGCCAACCCGGACACCCGTGGCGCGTGGTGGGTCGGCACCCAGGCGGAGAACGCGGCCGGCCTCATCTACGGCGTCGACGACTACCTGTTCGCCATCCCTCCCGCTTGGGCGGCCCAGCACACCGGCGGCCGGGCGCTGGCGACCGGCCGCTACCGGGACGGAGGCTGGTCCGGGATGGGCCCCAACATCCTCGCCATCGCCCCCTGGCTCGAGGGCAGCCCCGCCGGTGCTGCGCCGCACGACGGCGCCGAGCTCACCTACGTCCCCCTCCTCCGCTACTCGGTGGTCGGCGAGGGCACCCATCGGCTGACCGACTACAGCCACGCCGACTCGTGGAACGGCGCCGCCTGGGTGACCGCTGGGGCGCGGTCGGCGGTGATCTTCGCAGGGACCAAGGGCGCCGGCTACACCTGGTATGGCTTCTTCACGCCGTCCGGCGTCCCGGCGGCGCCGGGCTACCCCGAGGGAGCGCCGTGCGTCTACACCGTGGGCGAGATCATGTGCACCAGGCCCGACGGGGAGACGCCGTGCACCACCGAGGACATGGCGCCGTGTACCGGCGCTCCCATCGACCTGGCGAGCCGCGGGTGGTGGGCGTCACGGTTCGACGCCGAGCTCCTGTTCTACGACCCCGACGACCTGGCGGCGGTGGCCGCCGGCACCATGGAGCCGTGGCAGCCCCAGCCCTACGCCGTGCTCGACGTGGACCCCCACCTCTTCCTGCCGGATCCGCCCGCCGACGCCGCCGTCTACGTCGGCACCGGCAACGAGCATCGCGGCCGCCTCGGCGCGATGGCCTACGACCGGACGAGCAACCTGCTGTATGCGCTCGAGCTGTTCGCCGACACTTACGAGCCGGTGGTGCACGTGTGGCGGGTCGCGGCGACGGTGACGCCTCCCCCGGTAGCGGAGTTCACGTGGACGCCCTCGGCGCCGGTTGCGGGGCAGCCGGTTCAGCTCACGGACACCTCGGCCGGCACCGTCGACTCCCGGCAGTGGAGCTTCGGAGACGGCGGCACGTCGACCGCCTCGAGCCCCACCCACACATGGTCTGCGGCGGGCAGCTTTTCGGTCACACTCAACGTGACCGGCCTGGGAGGGAGCGACGCTGCGACGCACACGGTCGTCGTCGGCCCGGCCGGCGGAGCGCCGCCGATCACCGATCCCGGAGCGCACGTCGCCATCGTGCCCGCCGCAGCCCACGCGCAGGGGCTCGAGAGCACCACCTGGGTGACCGACCTGGAGCTGCACAACCCGTCCGGTGCGGCCGCCTCCGCCAACCTCTACTTCCTCGCGGCCGGTGCGGACAACCGGAGCGCGCAGGGGGCGACGGTCAGCATTCCGGCCAACGGCTCGCTGCGTCTCGAGGACGTCGTCGGGACGACCTTCGGGAGGACCGGTGCCGTCGGGGCGGTCCTGGTCGGATCCGCGACCGATCTCATCGTCGCCTCCCGCACATTCAACGACGCCGAGGACGGCACCTTCGGCCAGATGGTCCCCGGCGTGCCGGAGCGGTCGGCCCTGTCCACCGGCGAGCGCGCGAGACTGGTGCTCCTGACCCGTAACGCGGCCTTCCGGACCAACATCGGCTTCGCCAACTTCACCGACGCCGCGTTCGAGGTTCACGTCGCCCTTCACGACGGCGACGGGACGGCGCTGGGCGCCGTCCGCCGGTACACGCTGCAACCGTTCGGCCAGTACCAGAGCACCGACATCATCGGTGCCGACGCCGACGTGGCGTGGGCCGAGGTCTGGTCCGACACGCCCGGGGCGCGCTACGCCGCCTACGCTTCGGTTGTCGACAACGCCAGCGGCGACCCGGC
>CAZQYU010000403.1:0-3271 GCA_964597585.1 uncultured Thermoanaerobaculia bacterium | reverse complement strand
CACATTGGGTGCCGGGCTCCAAGAACTTGGGAAGTTGTTTCTCCTTCAACACTTCCTAACCTCTTCAAACCTGGCATCGAAGCGCCGTTCAGCGCCTCGGTGCTAGCAGGTACGTCAGCGCGTTTGGCGTGTGACGTGGCGGGATTCGCGGACCCATGCTCATCGATCGGGTGCCGACCAGGGGCGGGCGGAGATGAGGATCGGGTCGTTGGACCGGTTGTCCACCACCGACGCATAGGCGTAGAAGCTGCACCGCGCGGTAGCCGTGGACAGAATCGCGAAGCCGTCAGGGACAGGAGAGGTGGTCACGGCGGCGAACACGTTGTTGAGCTGGACCGGTGCGTAGGGAGGGAGCGTGGCCGACTGGATGCCGAGCAGCTCTCCTGAGCCGAGGTAGAGCTCGACCGAGACCTCCATCGGCCGTGCGCAGTCGCTCACGAGGCCGATGTTGGTCCGCGAGCCTTCGTTCCCGAGCGGGGAGTGTGTCAGCTGGATCAGGCGTGCGGACTCGAAGGGCCAGATCGCCTCGGTTGCCCGCATCCCGGGTACCATCTGGCCGAAAGTCCCGGACGGAGCGTCGTCATACGTGCGGCTTGAGACGAGCACGGTGTCGCCGGCGGGGCGGAGCCGCAGGGCAGCCGCGCCGTAGAAGCCAAACAGCGACTCGAGAACGTCGGGCAGGGCCACGGAGGATTGCGGCGCCAGAGTCACTGTCGTCGAGCGCGGAGCGAGGTTCGCCTCGCCACGCTTGAGCAGGTCGATCGCGCACGACACCGTCGCGCCGTGTGGGTTGTGGAGCTCGACATCTGAGCGCCATTGCGAGCTGCCGGCGCCGGCGAGGTGAGCTGCGGCAGGCATGGTGACGGTGCTGTGATCGCTGATCAGCCAGCTCAGGGTGCCGTCGTAGCCGACGCTGAGCACGTTGGCGCCGTCCCACACGGCGGCCGGATGTGGCAGCAGCGAGCCGCGGTTCGATACGACCTCCCAGTCGCGGCCGTCGCGGCTGACAAGGAAGGCGCTGCCCTCGCCCCAGCGAAGTGAATTCGCGGTGACGACCCACTGCTCGCCGGTCCACACGACCTCCTGCAGCTCGAGGTCGAAGGTTGTGCTGAACCAGGTCGCGAGGTCGTCGCTGGCGGCGAGCTGCTGGCCGCCGACGGCAACGACCGTCATGCCATTGCCGGCGGCCGCGACCGGACGGGTGGCGCCGAGGCCGGTGACGGTGACCGGCTGCCACTCGCGGCCGTCGGTGCTGGTCGCGAGGCCGGTGGCCGTGATCGCCAGGAAACGGTCCACCGCCCACGACACGTTGCGCAGCTCGAGCCCGTCGATCCTCGCCGCCTCCCAGTCGAGGCCGTCCGGGCTGGTGGCGACCGTGCTGCCACCGGGGACGAAACCGACCCCGAGCCAGCGGCCGCCCCCCCAGGCGACGCTGTCCAGCCTGTACCCGGGCAGCTTCGAGCGACTCCAGGCGAGCCCGTCGGGGCTGCGGTAGACCCACCCGCTGCCGACCGCCAGCAGCAGACCGTCGCCGCTGGCGAGGCCCGTGGCACGATCCGACGAGTCGGAGAACGCCCTTCCCACCTGCCACTCGAGCTGGTCGCGGCTGGTCAGTAAGGCGTGGTCGGCCAGCAGCACAGTGACCCGGCCCGTGTCGGCCAGTCGCAGCGGGTCGTGGTGGGTCGAGTCCGGCAGCCGGCCCGGGCGCGACACCGTGCGGTGCCGGACCCGGTCGAGCAGGGCAGGCTGCGCGACCGGGTCGCCGGTGGCGTTGTCGACCACCGAGGCGAAGGCGACGTAGGCGGCGTCGGGCGTCGCGGTCGAGACCACCGCGTAGGCGTCGTCGATGTCGTCGCTCGTCAGGTCTCCCAGGACGTCGACGTCAAGCAGCGCTGACAGCCCCGGCAGGTCGTAAGTGCGGCCGGCGAGCAGGGTGCCGTCGGCGTGGTGGAGCTCGGCGGCGACGGTGATGGCGTCGGGACCCGGGTTGGCGAAGCCGAGGTTGGTGCGGAAGCGGTCGTCGCGGACGAGCTGGATGAGGCGTGCCCCGTCGGCGCTGCCGGTCGCGGCAGCCAGTGGCGTGCCGGTGATGAACTGCCCGTAGGTGCCGGTCGGGCTGTCGTTGTAGGTGCGGGATCCCACCATCAGGGGGTGATCGGAGGCGACCAACAGCGCGCCGAAGCCGGGGTCGGCGAAGGGAGCCACGGCGTCGTCGAGCCGCAGTGATTGTCCAGGCTCGAGCCACATCCGGGCGCTGCTTGAGGGCGAGCCCTCGCCGCCTCGAGGGAGCATCACGAGGTAGGCCGGCACCGGCTGCGTGTGGGGGTTGTGAATCACGATGTCCGACACCCACGACGTATCGTCCAGACCGGGCCCGTGGGCTGCGGCCGGAATCACGGCGACCTGCTCGCCGAGGGAGGCGAGATCTGGCTCGACATCGACCCGCGCCACGTTGGAAAGAGGCCCGTCGTACCAGCCGTCCGGACAGTAGTTGACCGTCCCGACCCGGTAGTAGAACGCCGCGCCCTCGGACCACTCGTGGGAGAAATGCCACGACGTCCGACTCGGCAGCAGGCCGACCGAGCCCGCGGTCGGGTGCGCGAAGTCCGGGTCGGTGGCCTCGGTGACCCACAGATCGCCCCATTCCTCGGGGCCGAAGACCTCGCTCCAGCTGACCTCGTACTCGACCCCGCTGGCGACGCGGGCCGGTGCAGTGACCACGGCCGCCGGGGGCGCGCCGCAGAACCTCCGCACGGTCACGTCAGTGGTGGTGCTCGCGCTGCCGGCGTCGTTGGTGACGGTGAGCGTCACCGGCCATGTGCCGGCGGCATCGAAGCCATGGCTGGCGGCGGGACCGGTGGCCGTGGTGCCGTCGCCGAGGCGCCAGACCCAGTCCGTAGGTCCGCCCGCCGACAGGTCGATGAATCGGACCCGGGTACCCACCTCGGGCAGGGTCGGCCGCCATGCGAATCGCGCCACCGGGGGTTCGCCCTCGGTGGCGCAGGTGGTGCGGGCGACGACTCCACCGCGGCCGACCACGACCAGCTCCGGTGCGCGCGGGGCGACGTCGAACAGCGTGGCGTTGCGGGCGTTGCCGCCCACCTGCCAAGTGGAGCCGTCGGTGCTCTCGAGTACGCTGCCCTCGTCGCCTACCGCTACGAAGCGGTCACCGGCGAACCGCACCCGGTGGAGATCGGCGTCGGTGCCGGAGCTGCGTTCGATCCAGGTCAGGCCGTCGGTGCTGGTGAGGATCAGGCCGCCAAGGCCGACA
>CAZQYU010000402.1:0-3286 GCA_964597585.1 uncultured Thermoanaerobaculia bacterium | reverse complement strand
GAGTGCAGCGCATCGCCGGCCGCAGCAGAAGTCTGGTGAATAGTGCGGGCTAGCCTGCGCGTTCTCGTTCAGAAGGGCGAGAACCTCAGTGCCCCTTCTGTGTCTCGGTGCCTCTGTGGTTCAGCTCCGGCGTTACCGGCCGCCCGGATCCAGGATGTTGTCGCCTTCCTCGATCGCCTGAACCTTGCGCGGGTCCATGAACAGCGCGGCATCCCACGGGCCACGCACCGAGGCGGCGATCTTGACCGTGCGGTTGTGGCCGTTCGCGACGCCCTTGGAGTCGATACCCTCCATCAGGACCTGTGAGGGCAGGGTGACGCCGCCCACCTTCTGGGTGGTGAGTACGCGGTAGCGTACGCCCTCGGCGCCAGCCTTGGCGGCGTACTCGAGCGGCGGCTGGTACTCGGCGCCGAGGAACGAGCCGTCCTTCTTCGATGCGTAGATCTGCCAGGTCACGTTCATCACCGGGCTGGAGAAGAAGTCGCGTTCGAAGACGAGGTCGAGCCGCCACGCGGGCTGGCCCTGGAAGGTCGCCTCGCTCACGGCAGTCGCCGAGGTTCCGGCCATTGAGGCCGAGAACGGCAGCAGAAGAGGGAAGAGCCGCTGGTTGCAGGTGCCGACCGCCATTGCGGACGTCTGCGGGCGCGTGTCAGGCTTGCCGTTCACGGTCGCCCAGCCCTCTCCTCCGCTGCGGGCGATGACGATGCCGCGGCGGGGCAGCTCGAGGCGCAGGTGGCTCAGCTCGATCGTGCTGGCGTAGGCGGTGAAGGTATCCTGCCGCGTGCGGCCGTCGGCGGTGCTCTCGTCCTCGGACACGGCGAGCTCGAGGACACCGAGCTTGTGAAAGGCGTCGGCCCCACCCTCGGCGTTCAGCATACTCGCGACAACGGACTCGGGCGAAGGTGCTGCGGCGTAGACGCCGGTGGCGGAAAGGAGAGCAACGGCCAGAATGAGCGGACGGATGGGGTGCTGCATAGACATCTCCGGATGGAGGTGCCGATCTGGCACCTCGTTGGGCTTCGAGGGGGAGTTATAGCACGCCCCATGCCAACTGATGCGAGCGTGGCATCGGCCGCCGCGTCGTCCGGCAGGACCGACCGTCGGGTAGAGGCCCCGTGCAGGCTCCCGTCCTCTCAATTGTCGTCAAGTTCCTCTGTTCAGTGGCCTCCCAGGTGATAGTCTGGCCGCAGTGAGGCGTGAAGAGCTTGCCGCGGATTCGCTGCGCAGAGAGCGGGACGGAGTCACCCTGAGGCCGTACGAGCCCGGCGACGAGGTCGGGATCAACGCGGTCTTCAACCAGGTCTTCAGCCTCGAGAGGTCTCTCGACGACTGGCTGTGGAAGTTTCGCGCCGAGCCGCGGGCGATCGCTGTGGCGACCTCGGAGGGTGAGGTCATTGCCCATGCCGCCGGGCTTCCCGCACGACTGCAGGTCGACGGCGGTGTGAAGCGGATCCTCCAGGTGGTCGATACCTTCTCTCTTGCCGGTCACCGGCGCCGGCCCGAGTGGCGCGACCTCTGGGTGAACGTCATGGCCCTCCTCGCGGACGGCATCGGTCGCTCAGAGGGCGTGGACCTGATGGTCGGTTTTCCAGGCGTGAGGGCGCGTCGCCAGGCCGTCGCGCGCTGCGGCTACGATGCAGTTCCTCCGCAGGAGGTCACCGTACTGAGCCGCGCAGGCGGGAGACCGCAGGCGCTCCTGGGTCGGCTCGCCTTCCGCGCCGAGCTTGCGGCCGACCGCGAGCCCCGACTGGACGCCCTCTGGTCTGCCGCGGCGCCCCGTTGCCCGGTCGCCTTCGTGCACGACGCCGAGCACGCCGAGCGGCGCCTTTCCGGCCGGCCGGGCGTGGATTACCACCGCTTCCTAATCCGACCGCGCCTGTTGCGGCGTCCGGCGGCGTTCGTCGCCTTCCGGGTCGCGCCGGAGGCCGTGTACTGGGTCGACCTGGTCTGGGACGGACGCTCGGCCGGAGCGATCGAGCTCGCGGCCCACCTGTCCGCGGTGCTCGCCGCGAAGGCGGGCGCGCCGTCGGAGGAGATGTGGCTCACCGGCGACCCCGAGGCGCAGGCGGTGCTCGCCCGCCTCGGCTTCACCGCGGCGAGGGAGCCGCGCGGCATCGCCATGATCCTGCGGGCCCTGGATCCCGACCTCGACCTCGCCGCCCTCGACGGTCGCTTCCACCTCACCATGGCCGACGCGGATCTCCTGTAGGGAGATGGCGGGGCGCTGGCCCAGGCAGATCACCGGTGGTGGCAGCACGGTCGGAGGCCATCGCCTTGGTCCACTCCCTCTGAAGGGCTTCGCCCATCTTGTTGGACGGGCCGTCGAGAGGGGCAGGGGGGAGCTTCAGTGTGAGTGGTGGGCGGCCGCGGCGGCCTCGTCATGCCGCCAGGGGAGGAGGCCGCTGAGGGACCATGTCGCGGTCCACGGGCCGTCGAGGGTCGGCTGGGCCCGGAGCACTGCCTGGAGCGGCAGCACCTCGACACCCGCGGCGGCGGCGCGGTCGAGCTCGGCGGCGTAGGCGGGATCGACGGTGCGCGCGGCGTCGAACGCGATGCCGTCGCCGCGGTGGACGAAGAACACGATCGCGGCGCGGTGCCCCCGCCGCACCATCGCACGAAGCTCCCTCAGGTGCTTGGCGCCGCGTGTGGTGACCGCGTCCGGGAAGCAGATGAAGGGCCCCGAGGACGTGTCGACCCTGAGCGTCGTGTTCTTGACCTCGACGTAGACCGCGCGGCCGTCGCCGTCCTCGGCGAGCACGTCGATCCGGCTCCTCTCCTCGCCGTAGCGGACCTCCGTGCGCACGTTTGCGAGGCCGGGCAGGCCGGGCAGCGCATTCCGCCGAGCAGCCTCCGCCACCGCCCGGTTGGGCACGCCGGTCTCGACGCCGACCCAGGTGCCGTCCCGGCGGCACGCGACCCACGTGAAGCGCAGCTTGCGCCGCGGGCTGTCGTTGGGCTCGAGCAGCACGAGATCGCCGGGCTGCCAGCAGGTCGCCATCGTGCCGGTGTTGGTGCAGTGGGCCGCGACCACGCGACCGTCGGGAAGCTCCACGTCGCACAGGAAGCGCTGGTAGCGGCGCAGCATCCGTCCGGGCACGAGCCCGGTCTTGACGAGCAGCATCGGTTGAGGCGTCTCCACGTGCTGAGCGTGTCCGTTCTGCTGCGAGGCGAGGGCCTCCACACCATGGAATGGTGAGTGTGGCACAGCAAGGCGCCAAGGTTGCGTCGGTGGTGTCTGGTACGCGCCGCCGCGATCTCAGGGGATACACGGGCAGCGAGAGACCAT
>CAZQYU010000401.1:1628-3290 GCA_964597585.1 uncultured Thermoanaerobaculia bacterium | reverse complement strand
ACGCCGCCGGAGGCGAAGATCGGCCACACGTTGATCAGCATCGAGATCGAGATGATCACGGTGCCAACCACGATCGAGCGGATCGCCTTCATCTTGCCGAAGTAGGACGTCACGAGGAGCTGGAAGCACACGATCACGAACGGGTTCGCCGCGGTGTAGAGATCCATCGCAGGGTCGGTCTCGACCACCCTCTTGGCGTACAGCGGCAGCACGTTGTAAACCTGGTTGTAGAGGAAGAAGAAGCCGCTCATCACGATCAGGAACAGCGCAAAGCGGACGTTGGTGAAGACCATCACCATATCGAGAAGGATCTTCGCGATCGAACGCCGGGGCTTGGGAGGTGTGCCGGCAGCGACCTCGGGCTCCTTGTAGAAGAACAGCACGACGAAGAACGCGGCGACTGAGGCGAAGGCCGCAACGGCAAAGATGTAGGACAGGCTCGAGGAGGTCTCGGCCCGCGCCGAGCGGCCCACGACCCAGGCGATCACCAGCCCGGCGCCGACCACCAGGGCGGTGAAGGGCGCCGCCATCTTCGCCCCCCCGCCCTCCTCGCGAGCCTCCACCGAGCGATTGACGATGTAGACCAACGCGAAGGCCGCCACCGCGCACACCGCGACCACGCTGAGCACGGTCGACGTCCCGTAGCCGCGCCTCACCACGTACCCGACCCCGCGCCCGAACAGGGAGCCGATGTTGATCACCATGTAGAAGATCGCGAAGCCGAGGGTGGCGCGGCGGCCGGCCGTCTTCTGAACGGTACCCGAGATGCACGGCTTGATCACCGAACCGCCGACGGAGATGAACAGGATCGCCACCACGACGATCACGACCAGGGAGGTTGGGGCGGTGAACTCGGGGTGCACCACCTGTGCCAGCTCGGCGCCCCCGAACCACACCGGGAAGCCCATCAGCGAGTAGCCCGTGGCGAGTAGGACGAAGGCCACCAGAAGCGCTTTGCGAAAGCCGACCTGGTCGGCGATGGTCCCGGAGAGGATTGGCAGAAAGTAGACCAGGTACCACAGGAGGCCGTTGAGGTTGGACGGCCAGTAGTCGCCGAAGCCGAGCTGACCGAGGTAGATGACCACGAAGGAGGCCATCGAGTAGTAGGCGGCGCGCTCGAACAGCTCGGTCGCGTTGGCCCACCAGAACACCTGGGGGAATCGATGCTTCTCCTCGGTCGTCGTCATCGGCGTCCTCCACTTCGTTTCGTCGCGACGGCGCGCGCGGAGGCCGCATTCTACTGTGCGAATCGCCCCAACGCGAGTCTCAACTCGGAACGCGTCGGACTCTTCGCGGTGCACCGTGCGGTACTCCCGTCGCGCGCATGCCGGCCCCACACCGGGAAGGGAACCGAAGAGACACGTGTTGCCGGAGCGCGGAGGCGAACGTGAGCTATCCGGCCTACAAGGTTCTGCACCTGATCGGTGTCCTCTTTCTCTTCACCTCCCTCGGCGGGATGGCGATCTTGTCCCGTTCCGGATCGACCAACAGCGCGGCACGAAAGCTCGCCATGGCCACCCACGGGATCGCGTTGGCCGTCATCCTGGTGGCGGGCTTCGGGCTGCTCGCGCGCCTCGGCTTCATGGCGGCGATGCCGATCTGGGCGTGGTGCAAGATCGGCATCTGGCTGCTGCTCGCCCTCGCCGTGCTGCCGCTACGCCG
>CAZQYU010000401.1:0-1528 GCA_964597585.1 uncultured Thermoanaerobaculia bacterium | reverse complement strand
CGAAGGCGCCGATCTTCTTCATCGTCGGCGGCCCCGGCGAGTCGGCGACCGATGTCGCGCCTTTCGTCAAGGGCGGCCCCTTCGAGCCGCTGCTCGAGGACCGTGCGCTGGTGCTGGTCGACCAGCGCGGAACCGGCCTTTCGAATCAGCTCCAGTGCCCGCCACCGGCCGAGCCGTCGGGATACTTCGGCCACGTCCTCGACCCGGACCAGGTTTCTTCCTGCCGGAAGGCGCTCGAGAAGAAGGCCGACCTCGGCCTCTATACCACCTCGATCGCGATGGACGATCTCGACGACGTCCGGGCGTGGCTCGGGTACGAGAAGATCGTGGTCTGGGGCGGCTCCTACGGCACCCGCGCGGCGATGGAGTACATGCGCCGCCATGGCGGGCATGTCGAGCGCGCGATCCTCGACGCGGTGGCCGCCTTCGACGCCCTGATGCCACTGTCCTACGCCTACGACGCCCAGCGGGCATTTGACCGCCTCGCAGCTGACTGTGCCGGCGATGCAGGCTGTGCCGCCGCATACCCCGACCTCGAGCGCCGCTTTGCGGACGTCCTCGACCGCTTCCGCGAGGGTCAGATCGAGGTCACGATCCGGCCGGGCAAGGATGCTGAACCGGTCTCTGTCCCGTTCGCGATCGGCGATTTCGGCTACACCATCCGCGGCATCCTCTACAACCCGCGCCAGACCGCCCGGCTCCCGCGCATGCTGACCGCAGCAGTCGGCCCATCCGGCGACCTCACGCCCTTCGCCCAGGCCTACTTCAACCGTGCCTCGGTGCTCGGCACCGCGGTCGCGAACGGGCTCTACCTGTCGGTGCTGTGCGCCGAGGACGTGCCCTACATCAGGGATGATGCGGTCCTGCGCTGGACCGCCGGGACCTACCTCGGGACCTACCTGATCGACGACTACCGGGAGGCCTGCTCACGGTGGGTCCGGGGCGCGATCCCCGACGGCTACCACCGCCCATTGAGCTCCGACATCCCGACCCTCGTGTTCTCGGGCGGCCGCGACCCGGTCACCTCGCCGCGCTGGGGCGACGAGGTCGTGAGCCACCTCTCGAACGGCCGCCACATCGTATTCCCTGAGGGAGGCCATGGCGTCTCGATGACGCCCTGCGGGCTGCACCTGATCGGGGAGTTCCTGGCCGGGACCGCCCCACGCGCCCTCGATCTCGCCTGTACCACCGAGGCTGCATCGCGGACGCCCTTCGAGCTACCGGAGAAGCCCTCACCGAGCTGAGTTGCTCCCCGAAGGGAGCGGCCTCATCGCAGGCTCGCGGTGGCCGCGCCGAGGACCCGCAGGGTGGCGGCGTCCTGGAGCAGCGCGACCACCCGCGACCTCGACACCACGAGATCGGACGGTGCTGCGAGCCGCACTGTCACCGTCCCTTCTGTGAGCTCAGTCTCGTCGACGGCGCGGACCACGCAGTCGTGATGCAGCGTCCGCCCGGCGTTCTCGCCGCGCTGCACCCGGGTGACGAGACCGTCCTCGACCACGGCGACGCGGACCATGGCGGGCGGCGT
>CAZQYU010000400.1:0-3304 GCA_964597585.1 uncultured Thermoanaerobaculia bacterium | reverse complement strand
CCGAGGTCTGGATGCAGCCGGGCGTCACCGAGGACAACCTCGGCGAGAACATGGCGGGCTTCTACCACCGCGCCAAGTCCGGCGGGAAGGTCGCCGTGGTGCTCGGCGCGGGCAACATCAACAGCATCGCGCCCCTCGATACACTGTACCGGCTGGTCGCCCTCGGCCATGTCGTGCTGCTCAAGATGAACCCGGTCAACGAGTACCTCGCGCCGATCCTGGAGGAGGTCTTCGCCCAGTTCATCTCGGCGGGCTACCTGCGCGTGGTCTCGGGCGGCGCCGAGGTCGGCGCCTACCTGACCCGCCACGACGGGGTCGACGAGATCCACATCACCGGAAGCGCCCACACCCACGACGCCATCGTGTGGGGAACAGGTGACCTCGGCGAGGCCCGTAGGGCCGCCGGTACGCCGTTGCTCGCCAAGCCGATCACCAGCGAGCTCGGCGGGGTCGGACCGACGATTGTACTGCCCGGCCCTTGGAGCCGGGCGGACCTGCGCTTCCAAGCCGAGAACGCGGTCACCATGAAGCTCCACAACGCCGGCTGCAACTGCGTCGCCTCCCAGGTGCTGGTGCTCCCCGCCGAGTGGGAGCTGCGCGACGCCTTTCTGAACGAGGTGCGGGGCCTGATGCGCGAGCTGCCGCCCCGCACCGCCTACTACCCCGGTGCGGCCGAGCGCCAGCGTGCGACAGTCGCGGCCCACCCCGACGCCGAGCTCTTCGCCGGGGAGGTGCCGCGGACCCTGATTGCCGGCCTCGACCCCGGTGCGGCCGACGACGTCTGCTTCACCACCGAGGCCTTCGGCGCCGTGCTCGCCGAGACCAGTCTCCCGGGCGCCGGCGCCGCGGAGTTTCTCGAGAATGCCGTTGAGTTCTGCAACACGATCCTGGACGGCACGCTCGGCGCGACCCTGATCGTCCACCCCGCGACCGCGCGTGACCTCGGCGAGCACCTCGACCAGGCCCTCGCCGACCTGCGCTACGGCTCGATCGGGGTCAACGTGTGGAACGCGGTCGCGTTCCTGCTCGCCCAGGCGTCATGGGGTGCCTACCCCGGGCACACCCTGGCCAAGATCGGCAGCGGCATCGGCGTGGTCCACAACAGCTTCCTCTTCGACCGGCCGGAGAGAACCGTCGCGCGCGGCTCGTTCTATCCCTTCCCGCGCTCGTGGATGCACCGCGACCCGAGCCTGCTGCCACGGCCGCCGTGGTTCGTGACCAACCGAACCGCCGCCGTCACCGCCCGCCGAGTCGCCGAGTTCGCCATGGACCCTGGCTGGGGCCACGTGCCCGGAATCTTCGCGTCCGCGCTGCGGGGGTGAAACGGGCGAGGGCCGGGTCAGTCCGCGGCCATCCGGAACACCGCCACCAGCATCCGCACCGCCTTCTCCATGTCGGCGACCGCGACGCACTCGTCGGTCGAGTGCTCGTTCTGGGCGCCGATCCCGACCACCGCCATCTCGATGCCGCGGTTGTTGTAGATCGAGGCGTCGGTGAAGCCGGTGATGAAGACCGCCTTCGCGTCGATCCCGACGGTCGCGAGCGCCCGCTTCGCGATCTCGACCGCCCAGGCGTCCTCGGGGATGCGCACCGCGCGGCACTTCTCATCGACCTCGATCACGACCTTCGCCCCGGTGGACTCCACTTCGCGACGAATGACCTTCGTCATCTCCTCGGCCAGAGCCGCCGCCTTACCGTGGTCCGCCGAGCGGCACTCGGCGAGAAAGGTGCACGAGTCGGGCACGCCGTTTCGGATGATGCCACCGTCGATCACGCCGACGTTGGCGGTGGTCTCGTCGTCGAGACGGCCGAGACGCAGGGCCGCGATCGCCTTCGCCGCGGCCCGGATCGCGTTGATGCCCTTCTCCGGCTCCATCCCGGCGTGGGCGGAGCGGCCGGTGACGGTGACGTCGATCGCGAAGTACGACGGTCCACCGATCACGATCGTGTCGAGGGTGTCGTTGTCCATCAGGAAGCCTCGTCGCGCAGTGAGCCGGGAGAAGTCCAGGGCCTTGACGCCGAGCAGGCCGACCTCCTCCTGACGGCTCACGGCGAGCTCGATCGGCGGCCGCACCGGCGCCACCCGGAGCGCCTCGAGCACTTCGGCGATGCCGGCCTTGTCGTCGGCGGCGAGGATGGTGTCGCCGGCCGAGCGGATCACGCCGTCCGCGCCGAGCGCGGGTTCGATCCCGACCCCGGGCTTGACGGTGTCGCCATGACAGGAGAGCAGGATCGGCTCGACCCCCTCGCACCCCTTCGCCGGGAACGAGGCGATCAGGTTCCCGTAGTCGTCGAGCGCTGCCTTCCCGCCGACCTCGGTGACCGCGCCGAGCAGGTACTCCATGAATCGCGCTTCGTTGCCCGACTCCGAGTCGATCCGCACCATCTCCATGAACTGCCGCACCATACGCTCGGACATCCGGCACCTCCCGCCCCGATGGGGTCGACCCAGAGTACGGGCTTCCGCTAAGCGCGGCAACTGCGCCAAGGCGCGCGGCGCGCCTGGACCTGCGCACCGCGAGAGCGGCTGCGCGTGCCCTCAAGCCGATGACGGCGTCGGAGCGAAGGCTTGACAAAGAAGACTAAAATGGTCATATTCAATCCGAGCGACGTTCTTGCGAAGAGGTCCACTTGATAGGAATAGGTCGCCACACAGACTACGCAGCACGCGTCATCCTCCACCTCGCCTCGCTCGAGCCCGGGGCCTTGGTTCCCATTGCGACCATCGCCGACCGGCGTCTCCTGCCTCAGCCGTTCGTGCGCCGCATCGTGCGCAGGCTGGCGGCCGCCGGGTTGGTCGAGACGGTCCGCGGCAACGGCGGCGGCATCCGGCTCGCACGACCGGCGGCGGAGATCTCGCTGCTCGATGTGGTCCGCGCACTCGAGGGCGAGGTCGTGCTCAACCGCTGCGTCGACGTCCCCGAGGCCTGTCCCCTTTCCGAGTCCTGCCCAGTGCAGCGCGAGTGGACACGTGTCACACGAAACCTCGAGGCCGACCTCGAGAAGATCCGGTTCTCCGAGCTTGCCGACAAGCTCGAAGAACACGTCTCTCACCACGGTTATCCGCCCTCCGATGCACCGGCGGGTAGCCTCCCCACCCGGCAGCGTCACCGGAGGGGCTGAGGAAGGAGGAGCGAGTGGACGTCCTGCTGCTGTCCCGCCTGCAGTTTGCGATCGCGACGTACTTTCACTTCCTGTTCGTACCGTTGACCCTGGGCCTGTCGGTGCTGGTCGCGATCATGCAGACCTTGTGGGTCCGTACCGGCGACGACGACTACCTTCGGATGACGAAGTTCTGGGGCAA
>CAZQYU010000399.1:0-3307 GCA_964597585.1 uncultured Thermoanaerobaculia bacterium | reverse complement strand
TCTCGACCGCGGCCTCGATGGCACGCTCGATGCTCTTGTCGGAGCATCCCGTCACTCGGATCTTCTTGTAGACCTTTTCGCCCATGATGGTCTCCTTTCACGACTCGTGCTCAGGGAACGCGCCGGACGCTCCGCTCCTTCCGGACTCCGAGTGTGCAGCCCACCGCAAAGACGGCTTCCTCCGGGCGGAGCAACGCCGCCAGGGACCGCGATGGCCTGTGAGCAGTGCATCGGGGTCTTCCGATCAGGACACTACCGTCCGAGCCCGGTCGAGGCGACCCCACGCAGGAACGCGCCCTGGAAGATCACAAACAGCACCAGCACCGGCACCACCATGACCACGCCGTAGGCGAGCACGTCGCCCCAGGCGAGCGGCGGTAGTCCGTAGAGGGTGGCGATGCCGAGCGGCAGCGGCCGCACGTCCTCATGCACGGTCATCAGCAGCGGCCACAGGTACATGCCCCACTGGAGGAGGAGGGTGACGGTGCCGACCGCGGCGAAGGCGGGCCGGCTCGCCGGCGCGACCACCGAGACGAAGGTCCGCACGATCCCGGCGCCTTCGACCCAGGCCGCCTCCTCGATCTCCCGTGGCAGAGTCCGGAAGTAGGCCCAGAACAGCACCACCGCGAGCGGCTGGGCGACGAAGGGCAGCGCCTGGACCAGCCAGCCGTCGCGCCAGCCGAGTGCCGACGCGCCGGCGAAGAGCGGCACCGCGATCGCCTCGAAGGGCACCACCATGATCGCCGTCACCATCACCAGCACCACCCTGCGGCCGCGCCACTCGAGCCGCGCAAGGGCATAGCCCGCGGCCGAGTTGACCGCCAGGCCGAGCGCCACGATGAGCCCGTTGACGACCAACGAGGTGAGCAGATTGGCCGCGAGATCAGTGCGCCGGGCGACGTCGGCGTAGTTGGCGAAGGTCACGCCGCCGTTCGCGAGGTCGCCGCCGAGCCGGGCGAGCACGGCGTCATTGGGCGTCAGGCTGCCGAGCACCATCAGGCCCGCCGGCGCGGCCCACAGCGCCGCCGCCGCGAGCACCGCCACGGCGCCGAGGGCGCGGCGCGTCCTCCGGCTCACGCCTCCTCCCCGCGCAGCCGGCCGACCGCCAGCGTGATCGCTAGGACCGCCACCACCAGTAGGATGGACATCGCCGAGCCCCGAGCGAGCTGCGCCTGGTCGAACGCAGCCCGCACGGCCTCCCAAACCACCGTCGCGGTGGCACCGTCCGGACCGCCCCTGGTCATGATCCGGACCTGGTCGAAGAGCCGGAAGGAGAGGATCGAGGTCACGATCGCCACCACCACCAGCCGTCCCCGCAGCATCGGCAGCGTGATCGAGCGGAACCGACGCCAGGCTCCCGCACCGTCGAGCGCCGCTGCTTCATAGAGGTCGTCAGGGATCGATTGCAGGCCGGCGAGCAGGATGACCATCTGGAAACCAGCCCCCTGCCAGACCGACGTCACCAGCACGGCGGGCAGCGCGAGCCATGGGTCGTGGAGCACATCCCCGGGCTGCCAGACTCCGAGGGTGAGCGTCGCGAGCACTCGCGCGACTGGACCGGACGGGGCGTAGAGCAGGGTCCACAGCACCGAGACCAGAGAGAGCGGGAAGACCACCGGCAGGAAGAACAGCGTCCGGGCCAGCGCCGAGGCGCGGGTCTCGCGGTTGACGGCGAGGGCGAGGGCGAGCGCGAGGCCGGTCTGCAGCGGCACCGCCGCGGCGGCGAAGCCCGCGGTGTTGGCAAGTGCGCGCAGGAAGCCGGGATCGGTGAGCAGACGCAGGTAGTGCACCGGGCCGACCAGGTGGAGAGGGAGTGGCGATCCGAGCCGAGCGTCGGTCAAGGACAGCGCGACCGCCGCCGCGAACGGAAGCAGGATGAACACGGCCATGCCGAGCAGTGCGGGTGTCGCCAGCATCCAGGCGGCCCGCTCTTCCGCTGCGCCCTTCACCGCTCCGCCTCCCATCGTCGGCGCATCGCGTCCGTCACCGGGTAGCCCTGGTTGTCGGCCACGTCGCGGTCGATCGCCGCCGCCGCACGGGTGAGCGCGCGGCGTACGTCAGCACCGTCTCGGATCGCCAGGAAAGCCTCGGCGAACGCCCCCGTGACGGCGGCGTAGGCCGGCGTACGCGGGCGCGGGACGGCAAAGCCGCCCTCGAGCTGGGCCAGGTAGAGGTGAAGTCGTCCGCCGGGCGCCCATGGGTCCGAGGGACGGATCGCGGATCGGCGGGCCGGCACGGCACCGTTGGCCGCGACCGTGGCCCGCACCTGGTCGGGGCTCAGCAGGAACTGCAGCAGCGCGATCACGTCGTCGGTTTGCCGGCCGTCGGCGGCGATCGCCCACACCCACGAGCCCTCGCCTGTGCGCGAGCCGCGGCCGAGGTCGGGCAGCGGCACCAGCACGAGGTCGTCGCCCCATGCCCGGCGGTAGCGCGGCGCCTCCCAGTGCCCGACCCACGACAGGGCGACGCGGCCGGAGACGAAGGCGAGGTCGTCGAGGTTCGGGTCGATCCGGCCCGCCGCGATCCAGCCCTGGACCCGCTGGAGTGCCGCCACCGACGGCGCTGCGTCCAGCACCCCGCCGGCGTGGGGCGGGGGCCCCGGGTCGAGCAGACCGCCGCCGGCCGAGGTCAGGAGCGGCGCGAAGCCGTAGGTGAACCACTCGTCGCGGTAGTTCAGCTTGAGGTCGAGCACCGCGCCGTCGGGGTCCGTCCGGGCCAGCGCGTCGAGCGCGGCGTCGAGCTCGTCGCCGGTCCAGGCGTCGTCCGGGCCCTGCGGGATGCGGATGCCCGCCTCCACGAGCGCTGATCGGCGAGCCCAGATCGCGAGCCCGGAGTCGAACGCCCCGACCGCCCAGAGGTGCCCCGCCCAGGTCCCCTGCGTGACCACCGACGGCAGCAGGTCGTCGAGCAGGCCCGGATCGAGCCGGCCGTCCAGCGGCAGCAGGTCGCCCTGCCACGCGACATCGGCCACAAATGGACCGTCCAGCTCGAGCAGGTCGGGGAGATCGCCAGCGATCGCCGCGGCCTGAACCTGGCCGGTGTAGGAGCCTTCGGGGAGGAACGTGAGCCGCACTCGAAGCCTCGGGTGCAAGGCGTCGAAGCGCGAGACCTGCTCCCTCAGCACGCGGCGCTCGCTCTCCTGGCCGGCGTGCGCCCACACCTCGAGAGCGGTCTGCTCGGCGCCGGCACCGCACCCCGTACCTGCCAACGCGGCCACAACCACGCCGGCGATCGTCCTTTGAAGCTCAGTCTGCCGGCACCGGCTCCGCATGAACCGTCCCGCCGGCGAGGAACAGCGTCCGAGTCG
>CAZQYU010000398.1:0-3309 GCA_964597585.1 uncultured Thermoanaerobaculia bacterium | reverse complement strand
GTCAGCTGGGTCGCACGCCGATGGGACGACCTGCCTCCGGTCGAGCGCGCCCTGCTCGGCGAGCGCTGACACAAGGCGCGCCGGAGTGGACCCCGGCGCGCGGTGTGTGTGAGTCCTTCGGAATTCGGATCAGGGCACGCGCTTCTCGAACGCGGGCGGCTGCGGCTCGGCGGGTGGGTTCTCGGCGAGCCGTCGCATGATGTCGGCGACCGCCGCCTCGAGCTGCGGGTCGCCGCCTCTGGCCATCGCACCGGGGTCGTCCACCACGGCGATGTCCGGGTCAACGCCGTGGCCCTCGGCAAACCACTTCCGGCCGGGGTCAAAGAACCGACCCTCCGGCGCAGTGTAGGCGCCGCCGTCGACCAGGGCGTGACCGGTGGCCGGCCCGATCAGGCCGCCCCAGGTCCGCTCCCCGACCAGCGGTCCCACCTCGAGCTTCTTGAAGATGTCCGGGAAGGCATCGCCGCCGGAGCCGGCCCAGCCGTTGATCAGCATCGCCTTGGGGCCGACGTGGGTGACCTGAGGCCACGAGATCACGTCACCGTCCCGGAAGACGATGTGCTCGACCTTGGGCCGGTTCATCAGCTCGATGAAACGGTCCGGGATCTGGCCGCCGCCGTTGAAGCGCTCGTCGATGATCAGCCCTGCGTGGAGCATCTGGGAGTTGAACTGGCGCACGAGCTCGGTCTGGCCGTGCAGGCCGGTGTCCGGCACGTAGACGTACCCGATCCGGCCGCCGCTCGCCTTCTCGACCCGCCGTCGGTTGCCTTCGACCCACTCGAGGTAGCGCAGGCGCGCCTCGCTGTCGAGGGTCTTGACCAGCACCCGGCGCGCGCCCTCGCTGGTCGGCCGGTCGTTGACCGTGAGCAGCACCGCCTCGTCGGCGAGGCCCTCGAACGGCGCGTAGGGGTCGCTGGCCACGTCCAGTGGGCGCCCATTGACCGCGAGCACGAACTCGCCCTCCTTGACGTCGACACCCGGCTCGAGGAGCGGCGAGCGGGCTTCAACGTCCCACGGCGCCCCGCGCACGATGCGGGCGATGCGGTAGGCCCCGTCGGCGACCTCCCAGTCGACCCCGAGCAGGCCGACCTGACGCCGTTTGGGGGTCTCGGTGTCGCCGCCGAAGACATAGGTGTGTGACGAGTTGACCTCGCCGATCAGCTCGCCGATCACGTAGTTGACGTCCCGGCGCGTGACCGAGTCGTCGATCAGCGCGCCGTAGCGCGCACCGAGCGCGTTCCAGTCGAGACCGTGGAGGTTGGGGTCGTAGAAGATGTCGCGGTAGGTGCGCCACACGTCTCGGAACATCTGCCGCCACTCGGCCCGCGGGTCGAGCATCGTCTCGAGGTCCTTGGTGGCGAGAGGCTTGTCCATCTTCTGGGCGGGCGCAACGTCGACGATCGCCCAACCACCCTTCGCGGCGACCAGCATCTTCTTGCCGTCCGCGGAGATCCCGAAGCCGTCGGCGTCGTCGAGGATCGTCTTCTCCTCGCGACCCTCCAGGTCCCAGAACATGATCGGGCTCGGACCCTCGCCCACACCCGAGCGCGGCGTCCGCCGGTACACGATCTTGCCCGAGACAGCGCGCAGCTCGCCCCAGTTGCCCGCTTCGGGCGGCATCACCACCGCGCGCGCCTCGAAACCGTCGAAGTCGATCTTCACCGGCTCCGGCGGCTTCGCCTCGGCGCCCTTCTCGTCGGCGTCCTTCGCATCCTCGGCGGTCTTCGCCTTGGCGTTGGCCTTCTTTTTGGCGGGCGCTTCGGCCTTGGCCGCATCGGGCTTCTCGTCGGCTTTCGCGCCTTCGACATCGTTACGCTCCGCCAGCGGCGAGGCGACGTCTCGCCGCAGCGTCACGGCAACCAGGTTGGTGGTGTTGGGGTAGATCCAGGTCGAGTCGACGTCCGAGTAGACCGGTGCGAGGTCGCGGTTGGAGAGGTAGTAGAGGTACTTCCCATCGGGGTCGAAGACAGGCCTCATGTCGCTGAAGTAGCCCGACGTGACCTGGTGACGCTCACCCGACGAGGTGTCGAACAGGAAGACGGCGTTCTGCTGGGTCGGCAGCGTGCGAGCGTAGGCCAGCCAGCGGCCGTCGCTCGACCAGCTCACCTCGGCTCGCACACGACCGGGGTGCAGGGTGTACGGCAGCCGGTCGACCTCGGTCAGCCTGTCGGCATCGAGGTCGTAGATCCGCAGGGTCGAGGTGTGGTCGACGAACGCGACCCGCTTCGAGTCCGGTGACCAGAACGGCTGGTAGCGGTAGCCCGGTCCGAGATGCGTCAGCGTCTTCGGCTCGCCGGAGCCGTCGGCCGGTTGCACGACGAGCTCGTACTCGCCGCTGGCGTCGCTCCAGTAGACGACACGCGTACCGTCCGGAGACCATCGGGGCGTCCGCTCGGCGGAGCCGGAGGTCGCGGACAGCTGGCGGATCGGCCCGTGCTCGGCGGGCACCGTGAACACGTCACCGCGCGCCTCGAATACCGCGCGCTTACCCGACGGCGAGATGTCTGCGTCGGCGATCAGGTCGGAGACGTTGACCATGTGCGGACGGACGGTCGCGAGATCCGTCGTCACCGTCACCGGGACCTCGTGCTCGCGCTCGTTCGCGAGGTCGAACAGCCACAACCGGTCGCCGGCCTGGAACACGATGTCGGACGGGCCGATCGCCGGCCAGGTGACGTCGAACTCGGTGAAGTGGGTGAGCTGGCGCGGCGCGCCGCCGTCGAGGTCCATGGCCCACAGGTTGCTCCGCTGATCCGGGCCCCTGTCGGACAGGAAGTACAACGTGCTGCCGTGCCACATCGGCTGCATGTCGTTGGCATCGGAGGACGTCAGGTTGCGGGCATCGAGGGTGTGGAGATCGATCAGCCAGATGTCGGGCGCGAGCCCGCCGCGATACCTCTTCCAGTGGCGGAACTCGCGAGCCTTGGTGGTGAAGGCGAGCTGGCCGCCGTCCGGTGAGTACGACGCGAACTCGCCGTAGGCGAGCGGCAGACGCGACGGCAGGCCGCCATCGACGGCGACGGTGTAGAGCTGGTTGAACCTCCTGCTGCCGCTCGCCCGGGACGACGCGAACAGTAGGGCGGACCCATCCGGAGTCCAGTCGAGCATGCGATCCGGCCCGGGGTGGTGGGTGACCCGGGCCGGCATGCCGCCGCCCGAGGCCACCACGTAGATATCGACGTTGCCGTCGTAGTTGCCCGAGAAGGCGATGCGGCTGCCGTCCGGGGAGAAGCGCGGGAAGCTCTCTTCGCCCGATGGCGTGCTGAGCTGGTGCGCCACGCCGCCGGCCTTGTCCACCACCCAGATGTC
>CAZQYU010000397.1:0-3320 GCA_964597585.1 uncultured Thermoanaerobaculia bacterium | reverse complement strand
TCGAATCGTCCTGAGATCGCGAACCGGACCTGCTACCCTCGCCCCCAGGAACGAAAGGGGTGGTGTACGGTGTTGGAAGGGTTCCTCGTCGACCTTGACGGCTACGGGAAACAGTTCTTCTCTCTGCTGCACCGCCTGGCGCAGCGCGGCGAGCCGCTGCTCCTCGCGTCGCAGCTCCACGACGAGCTGGACCGATTCCTCGATGACGAGGAGGGCGCCGCGCTCGCCGGCACACCGGCCGAGCGCCTGATGCGGCGAGCGCGCGAGGCGGTCGTCGACCCGCCGTGGATCCGGATTGCCGTACGGCCGCGGGTGGCGAGCTGGGCCTGGCTGCGCTGCAACATCGAGCGGATGGAAGCGGAGGAGGTCCCGGTGACGGACTTCCTGCGCGCCAAGGAGCGGCTGGTCGACCGCAACCACGGCAGCCGCTGGATGCTCGAGATCGACCTCGGCCCCTTCGGCCACCACGTGCCGCGGCTCCGCGAGGCACGCTCGGTCGGCCGCGGGGTGGAGTTCCTCAACCGCCACCTCACCCGCGAGATGTTCCGCGACCAGGATCGCGGCTTCGAGCGCTTCCTGTCGTTTCTGCGCCTCCACCAGGCGGGAGGGCAGCAGCTGATGCTCAACGGCCGGGTGCGGACCGTCGACGACCTCCGGGAGTCGCTTCGCGATGCGGTCTCCCTGCTGGAGGACCAGCCTGCCGACGCCGGGTGGCACGAGGTCGAGGGGGACCTGAAAGACCTCGGATTCGCGCCCGGATGGGGTCGTCGTGTGGACGCGATCCGGGACTCGATGAGCCTCCTGATCGACATTCTCGAGGCGCCCGATCCGGCGTCTCTGGAGCGTTTCCTCAGCCGCATGCCGATGTTGTTCACCCTCGCCATCGTGTCGCCTCACGGCTTCTTCGGCCAGGCTGACGTGCTCGGACTGCCCGACACCGGCGGTCAGGTGGTCTACATCCTCGACCAGGTGCGGGCGCTCGAGCGCGAGATGCGGCGCCGCATCCACGGCTGGGGGCTCGACCTCGAGCCTGAGATCGTGGTCCTGACCCGCCTCATCCCGGAGGCTCGCGGAACCACCTGCGATCAGCGCCTCGAATCGATCGACGGCACCCGCGGCTGCCGGATCCTGAGAGTGCCCTTCCGGACCGCGGACGGCGAGGTGGTCCGGGAATGGGTCTCCCGGTTCGATCTCTGGCCCTACCTCGAGCGCTTCGCCCGGGATGCCGGTCGCGAGCTCCTCGCCGAGCTCGGGCGGCGCCCCGACTTCGTGATCGGAAACTACTCCGACGGCAACCTGGTGGCGACGATCCTCGGCAACCGTCTCGGCGTCACCCAGTGCACCATCGCCCACGCGCTGGAGAAGACGAAGTACCTCTACTCGGACCTCTACTGGCGGGACAACGAGCCCCGGTACCACTTCTCGTGCCAGTTCACGGCCGACCTGATCTCGATGAACGCGTCGGATTTCATTATTTCCTCGACCTATCAGGAGATCGCGGGCCGCGATGACGAGGAGGGGCAGTACGAGAGCTATCGCGCCTTCACCATGCCCGGCCTATATCGGGTCGTGAACGGGATCGATGTCTTCGATCCGAAGTTCAACATCGTGTCACCGGGTGCTGACTCGTCGATCTACTTTCCCTACACCCGGGCCGAAGCCCGGCCGGAGGCTCTCGTCACCGACGCCCGCGAGCTCCTCTTCGGCGGCCCCGACGGGGCCTCACGCGGCCGGCTCACCGATGCCGACCGGCCGCTGCTGTTCACCATGGCCCGGCTCGACCACATCAAGAACCTCACCGGGCTCGTGGACTGGTACGGATGCTCCCGGCGGCTGCAGGATGTCGCCAATCTGGTCGTCGTCGGGGGGTTCGTGGATCCGGCGCGCTCGGAGGACCGCGAAGAGCGCCAGCAGATCGAACTGATGCACGAGCTGATGGATCGACACGGGCTCGACGATCGGATGCGGTGGCTCGAGCGCTGCACCGACCGCAGGCTCGGGGGAGAGCTCTACCGGGTGGTCGCCGATCGGCGTGGAGCCTTTGTCCAGCCGGCCCGGTTCGAGGCGTTCGGCCTCACGGTGATCGAGGCCATGGGCTCCGGCCTGCCGACCTTTGCCACCCGCTACGGAGGACCACTGGAGATCATCGAGCACGGCGTGTCCGGCTTCCACATCGACCCCAACCGGGGCGACGAGGCCGCGGAGGCGATGGCCGATTTCTTTGCGCGCGCGGCGGACGACTCGGACCGCTGGCTCGCTGTCTCACGCGCTGCGATCGAGCGCGTCGAGAGCCGCTACACCTGGGAACGCTACGCACGACGAATGCTCGACCTGTCGTGCATTTACGGATTCTGGCGTTACGCCACCAACCTCGAACGGACCGAGACCCGGCGCTACCTCGAGCTCCTCTACGGCCTCCAGTTCCGGCCGCTGGCGGAGGCCATGGAGGGATAGGAGACCGTCTCGCTGGTTGTGCGTCCGCTGCGCGAAGCGCAAGGCGCGATACCTGGAGCGCGAGAGGTGCACGCAGAGCGGGAGGCGCGAGCGGCAGGACGCGAGACGTGGGCCCGTCGTGCTGGAGGAGCTACAATCTCGCGGCAGCCGGAGGAAAGCACGCTCCGGTCTCGTCGAGGACCCGCCTGGGAACACGTCATCGGACCGGGGAGTTGTTCTGAGACGGCGCCCGCGGCACCGCGTGCTACCTGTATATCGAGGAGGAGCCCCGATCGTGCCGACCCCGATACCCACCCCGACCCCGAACCCCGCGGCGAGCGCGATGCTCGACGCCCTCGCCGGTCACCTGCAGTCGGTTCCGTTCCTCGCCGAGAAGGTGCTCGGCAACACCGTGCTTGCCTGGCTCGTTGCGTTTGCAGTGGCCGTTCTCGGCTACCTCGGGCTGCGCGTCGTGGTCGCGCTGGTGCGGCGCCGGCTCGCCCGCCTCGCCGAACGCACCGTCACGATTGCCGACGACCTCATCGTCGAGCTGGTGCGCGCGACGAAGGGCCTCTTCCTGGCGATCGTGTCCCTGGCGGCGGGGGCGCAGTTCCTGACCCTTCCTCCGAGCCTGGAGCGCGGCGTCGGCGCCCTGTTCGCGTTCGCGGTGACGATCCAAGCGGTCCTGTGGGCCAACCGTACGGTCAGCTTCTGGCTCGAGCGCCAGCA
Source organism: uncultured Thermoanaerobaculia bacterium (assembly GCA_964597585.1). Classification (GTDB taxonomy): domain Bacteria; phylum Acidobacteriota; class Thermoanaerobaculia; order Thermoanaerobaculales; family Sulfomarinibacteraceae; genus CAVSIS01. Next base: position 158 of record CAZQYU010000397.1, on the reverse strand, counting down.
GAAGCTCCACGCCGAGACCGACCCGGGCGCGATGACGACCCTGCAGGGCCTGTCCTATGTGGTCCGGGTCGTGGTGTGGTCGGCGGCGTTCCTGCTGCTGCTGGACAACCTCGGCTACAACGTCACCACCCTCATCGCCGGCCTCGGCGTCGGCGGCG
>CAZQYU010000396.1:0-3342 GCA_964597585.1 uncultured Thermoanaerobaculia bacterium | reverse complement strand
CTCCGCCAAGAGGCTCCTCACGCCTGCTCGATCGCGAATGTCCAGCTCATGGTGTGTGAAGCTGCGGCACTTCTCCTGAAGACGGCGCTGATTCCACCTTGTATCCCCGGCACTGCCAAAGAACTCCGCTCTCATGTTGTTGTCGATACCATGAACCTGCCATCCGAGCCGGTCGAAGTGGGCCACAACCTCCGAACCGATGAGTCCGCTCGACCCGGTGACAACCAACGATCTCAGCATGCTTGAACCCCCATCAGACTCTGTCCGCGAAGTGACACAAGAACGCCAGCAATCCGCTCCCCCGCCCTTCCGTCGAGCGGTCCGCAGTCGGTCTCCCGGATCCAGCGCCGGCCCTCGGCGTCGAGCGCCGGCTCGTCGAGGTACCGATTGACTAGCTCGACGCACTCCTCGGCGCTGTGGGCGAGGCGCACGCCGCCGCTCGACACGATCGGCCGGTAGTCCGAGCGGTCGTAGAACCGCCGCACGGACAGCCCGGCCGGGACTCCCGGAGGATCGTAGTAGACGTTCACGATCGGCCTGTCGAGGATGGCGGAGTCCACGCTCATCGTCCCGCTCACGTTGAGCTGCACGTCCTGGTACGCCAGGGTCGCGAGGTGGACCGGCTCGTCCTCGAGGATCAGCTTCACGACCTGGCTCTCGTGCTCCGCACTGTGGTAGGGGGAGGGTCCCGGCTGTGGGAAGACCGCCACGTCAGATCGTGCCTCGCGCAACAGCTGGTATGACGAGCCGAAGCCGCGGGGATGGCCGCGAACCAGGAGCTGGGCGCGCTGGTTCCCACGCCGGATGCGGCCGTCCGCCACCTGGTCTGCGAGGCCCTGCACAATGTCGATCTCGTGCGGGATCAGCGCCGGGGTGGCGCAGGTGTAGACCACCAGCGGGCGGTCGGGGTCGAGCCCGACGCGTCGGAAGTACGCCTCGCGCGGCAGTCTGAAGGCGGGATCGAGGTGGCGGTCGAACTGCGGCGAACCGCTCACGTGGACCCTTTCCTCAGGAACTTCGGGGTAGAGCCGCAGCAGGATGGAGCGGGTCAGGTCGGACCACACCAGGTAGGCGGCCGCGTCGGGCAGGTGCTGGATCTTCGCCGCCAGGTTGTCGCGCGAGCGGATCATCACGGCGGTCGGAATCCCGGCGGCGTTGGCCGCCTCGACGAGCGCCATCTCCCGTGGCCCTTCGAGTGAGAATGCCACGACCAGGGAGGCTCGCCATGCTTCCAGGCGCCGGCGGTAGGCATCGGCGACGGGGTGTCGGCGGAGCAGCTCGGCGAAGGCACGCCGGCGAGCCGCTGCCTTGCCTCGCCTGCCCTCCCAGCCGTAGTACAGCAGCCGCCACCGGGCCCGGGCCAGACTCAAGGCCCTGCCCGCACCCGGCCGGGGATGGGCCCGATACGACGAGGCTCGGAGCTTGGTCCACAGCGTCTCCGGATCCGCCCAGCACTTCCGGGTCATGTACGAGCGGTACATGAGCGGCTGCACCGCCGGGTCGCCGTAGGGATCGAACGCCTCGAGCACGTCGAGCTCGACCCCGGGCGGCCGGGCCGCCTCGGAGCCGGCGCGCTGCGCCGGGTCGACCAGCACGATGACGTCCTCCCCGGTCGCCGCGGACACACGACGGCCCAGGTCCCCATTCCGGACGTTGCGCAGCGACAGGAAGCTGTCGCAGGCGATGACGATGCTCATCGCGAGTGGACCGAGCCTCGCGCCACGAGATGCTTCTCGACCAGCTCACAGACCGCGTGCCAGGCCAGGATGTGCAGCTCCTGGATGCGCGGCGTCTCGTCGGAGGGTGCGCAGAAACATATGTCGGTAAGGTCTGCAATCGGCCCCTGCCGGCTTCCCGTGAACCCCACCGTCACCGCGCCACGCTCGCGTGCCGCCGCGAGTCCTCGCAGCACGTTCTCCGACTTCCCGCTCGTGCTGATGCCAGCGACCACGTCTCCCGAACGGGCGAGGGCGCGCACCTGCCGGCGAAACACCTCGGCGAACTCCCAGTCGTTGCCGGTGCACGTCAGCACGGACGTGTCGGTCGTGAGGGCGATCGCCGGCCACGGCTCACTCTCCTGGCCGAAACGGCCGACCAGCTCGCCGGCGATGTGCTGGGCGTCCGCGGCGCTGCCGCCGTTGCCGAACAGCAGTACCTTACGGCCGGTCGCGAATGCGGTCCGGATCTCGTGGGCGATACGCGCGAGCACCGGAACCGCCGTGTCGAGCATCCGGCGGTGCGCCTCGATGCTGTCGGTGACGATACGAGTGATCTCGCGGCGAGCCTCGTCGTCGCCGTCAGCCGCCCCGCACAGATCGAGCACGATCCGTGCCGCCTCGGCCACGGCGCCTCGCCCTCCGTCGCGTGTCAGCACGCGGTGCGCAGAGGCCCGCGCCCCCGGCGTGGCGTCCGCGGGTGCGAGACCCAGGCCGACCATGGCCATGGCGGGGCCGTCGCGGTCGCTGTCACCGACGAAGCAGATCTCGCTCAGCTCAACCGATTGCTCGAGGGCGAGCTGCGTGACCGCCGCGACCTTGTCCTTGGCGCCGCGGCACACAGTTTCGATGCCGAATCGTCGTGCAATGCGGTCGACGTGCTCGTCGTCTTCGCCCGTCACCACGGCCACGGCGATTCCCGCGCGGCGCAGCGCCGTGACGCCGTCGAGGTCGTGGAACGAGACCCTCTTGGCGGCGTCCCCATCAGGTGCGAGGCTCGCGGTTCCGTCGGTGAGGACACCGTCGATGTCGAGGGCGACGAGCCGAATCGGCTTCACCACACCGACCTCCCTCCGTCGATGACGACATTGGCCCCGGTCATGTACGAAGAGGCGTCCGAGACCAGGAAGATCACCGCGCCCCGGTACTCGTCCTCGCGCGCCATCCTGCCCATCGGGATGAGCGCGCTGAGCCGGGTCACGAACTCCGGGTCCTGGTGGTGAAACACGCCTCCCGGCGACAGGGCGTTCACCCGTACCCCGCGATCGGCCCAGTACGTCGCGAGGTACTTGGTCAGCCCGATGAGGCCGTGCTTCACCACCGAGTAGCTCACCGGCTTGACCGGCTGCTGCTCCTCCGCCACGCCCGGCTGACGGTAGATGCGCTGATCGGGCGCGATCACTCCGAGGTCGCTCGCGACGTTCAGGATCACGCCCCGGCCGCGTCGCGCCATTTCGCCGCCGAACACCTGGGACGCGAGCAGGGCGCCGGTGAGACCGACGGCGAGGTCCCCCTCCCACTCCTCGAGCGGGTAGCTCTCGAGGTGGGACCACTGGTGACCGCTCGCGGCACCTTCGACCTTCGGGTTGCGGGCCGCGTTGTTGATCAGGATGTCGAGCCTGCCGAA
>CAZQYU010000395.1:0-3348 GCA_964597585.1 uncultured Thermoanaerobaculia bacterium | reverse complement strand
GGTTCTCCCGGCGGGCGATCTTCTCCGGCTCCGGCCCATCGTAGAGGGCGAGCAGTCCAGAGGCCTCGAGCAGCCACCCGACCAGGTCTCCGGGATCGAGCTCGGCGCGCAGCGTGCGGCCCTCGGCGAGAAGGCCGAAGAAGGCGCCGAGGGCCTGCCGGGCTCGCGGGGTGAGCGTGTCCGGCAGCTCGGCGGCGGCGACCGGAAGCGGCCGGGCGCTCGCCTCGGCGTGCCGAGCGAGGGCGTCCATGGTCACGGCACCGATACCTCGTGCGGGCACGTTGACGACACGCTCGAAGGCGATGACATCCTCGGGCCGTACCAGCAGGCGGAGGTAGGCGATGGCGTCCTTGACCTCGGCGCGCTGCCAGAAGCGCAGGCCCCCGATCACGCGGTACGCCAGCCGGCGCCGAGTGAGCTCCTCCTCGAAGGGCCGCGTCTGGGCGTTGGTCCGCATCAGAACGGCGATCTCGCCGAGACGGCGCTCGAGGCCCTGCTCCTCGATCCGTTCGGCCACCCAGCGCGCCTCGCCGCGCTCGTCGTCGGCAATGTACAGGCGCACGGGCTCGCCGCCGTCGCGGGTGGTGAACAGGCTCTTGCCCCGGCGCAGCACGTTGTGGGCGATGAGCGCGCCGGCGGTCGCGAGGATCGGCTCGGTCGAACGGTAGTTCTGCTCCAGGGCGACGACCCGTGCGCCGGGGAAGTGGCGCTCGAAGGCGAGGATGTTCTCCATCTCCGCACCCCGCCAGCGGTAGATCGACTGGTCCTCGTCGCCGACGGCGGTGAGGTTGCGGTCACCGTCCAGGGCGAGCGCGAGCAGGTCGAGCTGGAGCGGGTTGGTGTCCTGGAACTCGTCGACCAGCAACCATCGCGCCTGCCGGCGGACCTCGGAGCGCACCGCCGCGTCCTCGCGCAGCACGGCGAGCGCGAGGCTGAGCATGTCGTCGAAGTCGATCGCCCCAGCTTCCTGCTTGAGCTCGCGGTAGCGCTGCCAGGCCTCGGCCGCAACCCGGTCGAGCGGCACGACGGCGCCATCGAGGGAGGACGGCCCGCGGCCCGCGTTGGCGGCGGCGGAGATCCGCGCCAGTACCGCGCGGGGGCTCGGGTCACGGCCGTCGTGGCCAAGCTCCTTCAGGATCCGCGAGATCAGCGCTCGCTGGTCGTCGCCGTCGAGGATCGAGAAGCGCGGCGGTAGGCCGGCGGGCTCGGGGTGGCGGCGCAGCAGGGTCAGCGCCCAGCGGTGGAAGGTGCCGACGAAGCCGACCGTGGACCCGCCGTCGACGAGGTCGTCGACCCGATCGCGCATCTCGCGCGCGGCCTTGTTGGTGAACGTCACCGCGGTGACCTCACCAGGGCGGGCCATCTCGGTCTCGAGCAGGTAGGCGATCCGGTAGGTCAGTACCCGGGTCTTGCCGGAGCCGGCGCCGGCCAGCACCAGTACGGGGCCCGTGCCATGGGTGACAGCCTCCCGCTGCGGCGCGTTGAGGGCGTCCAGGAGCGCGCTCACAGGCCCTCCATCTCCCACTCGGCGAGGGCGCGCTCGCGAGCGGCGAAGGCCTGGCGGCGGGTCAGGACGCCGACGAAGACCGGGTCGTCGCCCTTGGCGACCACCGGGATCTCCTCGAGATCGGAGCTGGCGAAGACGTGCATCGCTTCCTCCAGGGTCTCCGTCTCGCGCAGCGTCGGCACGTCGGGCGAGGTCGCGTCCGCGGCGACCACCAACTCGGCCAGCTCGGCCGCGTCGAGGTGACCGCGCAGATCGGCGAAGGTGAGCGCGCCGAGCAGCCGCCGATCGGCGCCGAGGACCGGGAACACGAGCTGATCGGAAGTCGCGATCACGTGCAGGATCTCGCGATACGGGGTGCTTGCCGCCAGAGTGACCACGTCGCGACGGATGATGTCTCCGACCGGCACCGCAGCCAGCAGACGAGTCTCCGGAAGCTCGCCGGCCGGGCCACCCATCTCCTCGAGCCGGCTGTGGTACATGCCGCGCCTGAGCAGCACCCTCGCGACCGGGGTCGCCACGGCGCACGCCGCCATGATCGGAAGGATGACCTGGTACGAGCCGGTGAGCTCGAACAGCAGCAGGATGGCGGTGATCGGGCAGCGCACGGCGGCGGTCAGCATCGCTCCCATCCCGACCATGGCGTAGGCGCCCGGGGAGAGGCCGAGGCTGGGAAAGAAGAGGTCGAGCGCACGCCCGTAGGCCCCGCCGAGCATTGCGCCCATGAACAGGAGCGGCGCGAAGTCGCCCCCCCAACCGCCGCTGCCGAGTGTCAGCGAGGTTGCGAGCAGCTTGGCGAACACCAGCGCGAGCAGGATCTGTGCGCTGGTCGGTGAGGCCAGCGCGGACTGCACGTGGTCGTAGCCGTTGCCCATCACCTGCGGCAGGAGGATGGCGATCGCGCCGACCCCGAGCCCACCGACCGCCGGGCGCAGGAGGTTCGGAATGCGCGAGCGCGCGATCCAGCGCTGGATCTCGTGCTCGACGCGCACGAACAGGGGCGCGACCAGGCCCGCCGCGAGGCCGACGCCCGCGTAGAGGCCGATCTCCCACCACGCTCCGAGGTGGTAGGGCGGAACCTGGAAGTGGCTCAGGGCCGGATCCTCGAGGGCGCGAGCGACTGCAGTGCCGGCGACCGAGGCGAGCACGACCGGCGACAGGGTCGCGGCCGAGTAGTCCTCGAGCACCACCTCGAGGGCGAAGAAGACCCCTGCCAGCGGCGCGTTGAATGCCGCCGCGATGGCGGCTGAGGTTCCACAGCCGATGAGAATCTGACGTCGCCTCGAGTAGAGGCCGAGCTTGCGCCCGACCCAGCCACCGAGGATGCCCCCCATCGCGACCACGGGAGCCTCGCGGCCGGCTGAGCCGCCGAAGCCGATGATCAGGGCCGAGGCGATGAAGGTGACCAGCACGATGCGCAGCGGCAGCGAGCCGGGGCTGGTTCGGGCGTCGAACATCACACCCGGCACGCCGAGACGGTGCGGGACGTGGAACACCTTGAGTGTGAGCACCGCCATGACCAGCGCACCGATCGCAGGGAACAGGGTCAGGTAGAGCTCCGGGTGGCCGAAGGGAGCGCCGAGCGTCGAGGCGATCCACGGGACCGCGGTCCCGCGGTCGAAGGTGTCGATCCTGTGGATTGCCCACCAGAACACCACCGAGAGCAGACCGGAGAGCGAGCCGACCAGGGTCGCGAGCACGAGCACGCCCGCACCGCCCGGTTCGAGGGTGCGCTCGAGCCGCTGCGCGAGTCGCTCGCGGCCCCGGGCGATCCGTTCGGGCAGCGGCGCCATCACTCGACGGTCACGCTCTTGGCGAGGTTGCGCGGCTGGTCGACGTCGTGG
>CAZQYU010000394.1:0-3348 GCA_964597585.1 uncultured Thermoanaerobaculia bacterium | reverse complement strand
CGATGGCCGCCCAGGGCGCCGCGCTGCTGCTGCCGGCACGGCTCGGCGAGCTCGCCCTACCGGCCCTGCTGCAGCGGCTGGCCGGCGTTGACCTCGCATCGGGGCTCGTCGTCCTCGTCGCGTCGCGCCTGCTCGACGTGGCCGCGCTCGGCGTGTGGAGCGGTCTGGCGGCTGCCGCAGTTTGGGGCGTCGCCCGGCCGCTCACTCTTCTCGTCGTGGCCGCGCTCGTGCTGTCGCCGGTCGCTCTCCCCCTCGCTCTCGCCGCAGCCGATCGCTGCGCGACACGCCTGCTCGCTCCACGTGGGGTGCGCGGTCGTCGCTGGGCGCGCCGGGTGCGGCGTCTCGCTCGCGCCGCGGCGGCGGTGCGGCGGCGCCCGGCCCGCCTCGCAGCCGCGGCCGCCGTCTCGATCGCGCTGTGGGGCGGCATCTGGCTGGTCACCTGGCGCCTGCTGGTCGCGATGGGGCACCACTGGCCGCTGCGAACGGTGGTGGCCGGCTCGGTACCCGCCTCGCTGACCAACCTGCTGCCGATCTCGGCGCTCGGCAACCTGGGACCGCTCGAGGCAGGCTGGACCGCCGCCTTCACCGCACTCGGGATCCCGGTCGAGACCGCCGCCGCCACCGGACTCGCCAGCCACCTGTGGACCCTGCTCTTCGTCGGGGTGACCGCCGCCCTGTCGTGGTGGGCGCTGGGGGCTCCGGTCCTCGCCGGCACCCGCCCGGGCCGCTGAGCAAAACGCCCGAGCTCTCTACTCGACTTCCTTTTCCCGCTCCTTGGCGCGGTTCCAGAGGCGGTCGAGGCCTTCGAGATCGTAGTCGCGCAGCCTGCCCCGGTCTCGGGCGGCGCTGCGCTCCATGTCGCGGAAGCGGCGCATGAACTTCTGGTTGGCGCGCTGGAGCGCGGTCTCCGGCTCGATCCCGAGGTGCCGAGCGAGGTTGGCCATCACGAACAGGACGTCGCCGAGCTCGTCGCGGGCCCGCTCCTCGGAGGCCGAATCTCCATCCTCGAGCTCCACGGCGAGCTCCTCGACCTCCTCGCGCAGCTTGTCCACGACATCGGCGGGGCGCCGCCAGTCGAAACCGAGCGCTGCCGCTTTCTCGGTCATGCGAAATGCCTTGAGCAGCGCCGGTAGCGCCGCCGGCACGCCGTCGAGCGCCGACGTCTCGGGATGCTCCGCTCGCTCGGAGCGCTTGATGTCCTCCCAGTTGCGGATCACCTCACCCGAGTCGGCGACCTCGACCTCGCCGAACACGTGGGGGTGCCGCCGGATCATCTTCTCGGAGATCGCGTCGCACACCGAGTCGATGTCGAACCAGTCCTCCTCGCGGCCGATCCGGGCCATGAACACGATCTGCAGGAGGAGGTCGCCGAGCTCCTCGCGCAGCGTCGCGTGTGCGCGTCGGCCGACCGCCTCGATGACCTCGTAGGCCTCCTCGAGCATGTAGGCCGCCAGCGTGTCGAGGGTCTGCTCGCGATCCCACGGGCAGCCGCCCGGGTCACGCAGCCGGTCCATGATCGCCACCAGACGGTCGAAGCTTCCAGACATGCGCGCCATTCTACAGCGCCGCCTGCGACCGGCCTCGGAGGGAATGAACCACCAAGACACGAAGACACCAAGCCATCTCAAGAATGGAGAAGAGATCGTTCAGCTCTCGGCGCCCACCTTGCGGGATCAATTCTGAGGGGAACATCAGCTTGGCGACCAGCAGACTCGCATCGCTTGGGCCCTGCTTCCTTGAGGAGTGGCACGAGGCCTGGACGCCTGGCGGAACACCGGGTGGTAACGTCCTCGAGCGATCCACGGCGTTCGTCGTTCGGCGAGATCGAAGGAGCCACGTGGGGCCTCCGTGCTTGAGCTCACCCGAGGTTTCTCCGTCTCTTGGCGTCTTGGTGTCTTGGTGGTTTCTCTCGCTCGTTCCCGGTGGCGCTCGCTGCTACTCTCAGATCGATGATCATCGTGACGGCGGCCGTGATCTGGGACGAAGTAGGGCGGGTCTTGCTCTCGCGACGGCCGGCGGACCGCCACATGGGCGGACTGTGGGAGTTCCCCGGTGGCAAGGTGCACGAGGGCGAGAGCCCCGCCGCCGGCCTCGCCCGCGAGCTCGCCGAGGAGCTCGGCGTCGAGGCCCGGATCGGCGCGCCGATCACCTTCGCGGTCCACGAGGAGCCCGGCCTCGCCATCCTGCTCCTGTTCTACGAGGCGATCCTGGTTGCGGGCAGGCCGCTGCCACTCGACGGGCAGGAGCTCGCCTGGGTCGAGCCGTCCGAGCTCCGCCGCTACGAGACGCCGCCGGCCGACGCCGTCCTCGTCGAGCTGCTCGCAGAACGTGGCGCTCGAAGGAGCCGGGCGCTACCTTCTGAGGAGGGTGACGCGGCACCGTGACCACCGCCCCGCCGGGAGGGGTGGTGCGGAAGGGAGGGCCGAGAGATGGAGCCCCGAGTCCGCCAGCCGGCCGTCGCCGGCGTCTTCTACCCCGCCAGCCCGGCCTCGCTCGGCAGCATGGTCGAGCGCCTCACGGTGGAGGCCACGACCCGGCACGACCTGCTCGCGTGCATCGCACCGCACGCGGGATACGTCTACTCGGGTTCGGTCGCCGGCAAGATGTACGGCCATCTCCGTCTGCCGCGGCGGGTCGTTCTGCTCGGACCCAACCACACCGGGCTCGGCGCAGCAATCGCAGTCGCTCCCGAGGCGAGCTGGCACACCCCACTTGGCGATCCCCCGCTCGACCGCGAGCTCGGCAACGCGCTGATCGGAGCGTTTCCCGATGCCAGAGAGGACGCCGCCGCACACCTTCGCGAGCACGCCCTCGAGGTCCACCTCCCGTTCCTTCAGATGGGACGGCCGGATGTCGTGGTGCTGCCGATTTGCCTTGGACACCTGAGCCTGGCCACGTGCGAGGCGCTCGGCGGGGCTCTGGCCGAGGTGATCCGAGGCGCCGGCGAGCCGGTCGGCATCGTCGCATCCTCCGACATGACGCATTACGAGCCCGACGAGGTCGCCCGGGACCGGGACCGGCTCGCGATCGACGCCGCCCTCGGCCTCGACCCACGCCGGCTCTACGAGACCGTACACGCCCACCGCATCACGATGTGTGGTGTCGTTCCCGCCACCGTGGCGATCGCTGCCGCGCGCGTTCTCGGCGCCACCGGTGCGCACCTCGTCGACTACGCGACCTCGGGCGACGTCAGCGGCGATCGCAGCTCGGTCGTCGGATATGCCGGAATCTGCTTCCACCGGGAGGATTGAAGGATGTACGGACATCTCGCGGTCGGCCTCGACGGATCCCTGAATGGCGGCAGCGCACTCGAGCTGGCGCTGCACCTCGGCAAGAGGCTCGGATCGG
>CAZQYU010000393.1:0-3354 GCA_964597585.1 uncultured Thermoanaerobaculia bacterium | reverse complement strand
CGGCCGTCCCAGTTCGACTACTTCTACCGCTCCAACCCGGCCTACGGCGAGCACACCGCGGGCTACAGCGTCTTCGCCGGCCTCGAGTGGTTCGTCGAGTGGATGCTCGACACGCGTTCGAGCCCGGCCGACATCGCCTACCTCGCATCGCTGAAGGGACGCTCAGGGGCGCGCCTCTTCGGTGACGACTTCTTGGCCTGGCTCGAGGATAACGGCCGTCTTGACGCCCTCGCACTGCGCGCGATCCCGGAGGGCCGCGTCGTCCACCCGAACGTCCCCCTCGCGGTCGTCGAGGGTCCGCTTGCACTCGCGCAGCTGGTCGAGAGCTCCCTGCTCAACCACCTCAACTACCAGACCCTGGTCGCCACCAAGGCGTCGCGGATTCGCGAGGCGGCCCGCGGCGGCCTGATCCTGGAGTTCGGGATGCGCCGTGCCCACGAACGCGGCGCCAATGCCGGCGCGCGTGCCGCGCTCATCGGCGGCGCCGACTTCACCTCCAACACCGCCATGTCGGCCATCCTCGGCTTCCAGCCGAAGGGCACCCACGCCCACTCCATGGTCCAGGCCTTCATCGCTCTCGGCGGAAGCGAGCTCGACGCCTTCCGCGCTTACGCCGAGCTCTACCCCGACGACTGCGCGCTCCTGGTCGACACCGTCGACACCCTGGCCAGCGGCGTCCCGAACGCGATCAAGGTCTTCGAGGAGCTGCGCCGCACGGGCCATCGGCCGGTCGGCATCCGGCTCGACTCCGGCGACCTCGCCTTCCTCGCCATCCAGGCCGCCAAGCAGCTCGACGCCGCCGGCTTTCCCGAGGTCGCGATCGTGCTTTCGAACAACCTCGACGAGCTCGTGATCTGGCAGATCATCACCCAGATCCTCGAGGAGGCGCCGCGCTACGGCGTCGACGCCGACCACCTCGTCAGCCGACTCATCTACGGCATCGGCACCCGACTCATCACCTCCCGCGGCGACTCCGCGCTGGACGGCGTCTGCAAGCTGGTGGCCATGGCCGAGGAGGGCACCTGGCAGCCGGCGATCAAGCTCTCCGAGTCCAAGGCGAAGACCCTCAATCCCGGAGATAAACGCGCGTGGCGCGTGTACGATGCGCGCGGCAAGGCGACAGGCGACCTCATCACCCTGGCCGAGGAGGACCCACGCGAGGGCGATGCCCTCGTTCTGCGCCACCCCACCGACGAGGGCCGCTACCGCGTCCTCCAGCGGCACCGGATCAGCTCGATCGAGCCGCTCCACGTCGATGTCGTGCGCGACGGCCGCCGCGTCGGCGAGCCCCCGACCATCGAAGCAATGCGCGAACGGCGCAGGGAAGACCTCGAGCGCCTCGACCCCGGCGTCAAGCGGCTCATGAACCCCCACGTCTACCACGTGTCCCTCAGCCAGGCGCTGTGGGACTTCAAGCAGGGGCTGGTGGCGCGCCTGCGAGGCAGCAGACGAGACGGCAAGGGGGGTGGAACATGAGCCGGCCGGCCTCCGCGCTGCTCGCCGTCGACGTCCAGCCCGACTTCCTGCCCGGCGGTGCGCTCGCGGTCGGGGACGGCGACGCGATCCTCGAGCCCCTGCGCTCCCTCGTCGTCTCGGGCCGCTTCCCGCTCGTCGTCGCCACCCAGGACTGGCACCCGCCGGGACACGTCTCCTTCGCCTCGAGCCACCCCGGGCGCAGCCCGTTCGACGAGATCGAGCTCTACGGTCACCCGCAGACCCTGTGGCCGGACCACTGCGTCCAGGCGAGCCCCGGCGCCGCCCTCCATCCGAGCCTCCCACGCGAGCCTCTGGCCGCCATCGTGCGCAAGGGCGCCGACCCCCGGGTCGACTCCTACAGCGCATTCCGCAACAACTGGGACGCCGACGGCGAGCGCCCGCGCACCGGCCTCGCGGGCTACCTGCGGGAGCGCGGCGTCGAGGAGGTCTGGCTCGCCGGCCTCGCGCGCGACTTCTGCGTCCTGTGGTCCGCCGAGGACGCCGCGGACGACGGCTTCCGGGTGCACGTGCTGTGGGACCTCACCCGCCCGGTCGACCCGGGTTCCGACGACCGTGTGCGCGCCTCCCTCGAGACGAAGGACATCGTCATCGTCGAGGGTGCTTCGACGCCGCGTTGAGGCCCGGCGCCGGGGCGTGCCGCTGCGAGCGGCCGGCGCTGGCTGCTTTCAGCTCAGCCTCCGCGTCGCGCCTGGACCACGGGCTCCCAAACAGATCACCGCTTTCGCAGGCACGGTCATGGTAACATCATGACAGGAGGTCATGATGTCAGAATCTCTGGGGGTGGCCGAGCTCAAACGGCGCTTCTCGGCAATCCTGAGCAGGATCGAGGTGCGCGGAGAGCGGTTTGCGGTCCTGAAGCGAGGCCGCACTGTCGCGATGATCGGCCCTCCTGGTGACGAGCAGCCGCCGGCCCTGAGCTCGCGGCCGAGGCGCGGGCTCGCCGCCGCTGTCGGGGCATGGGAGGAGTATCCCGACTTGGACGGCCTGCTCTCCGACCTCCGTGCCGCCCGGGCGGCGTCGCCGGATCGCGACGTGGAGGACCTCGGATGATCGTGTTCGACACCGATGTCGTGTCGTACGTGATGCGGTCCAACCCGCCGACCGGCCTCATCCGCAGAGTCGCGGATCTCGATCCAGAGGAGCAGGCGACGACCGCCATCACCGCCGGCGAGCTGGTCTACGGCGCGTGGCGCAGCGGGAGGGCCGAGCACTTCCTCGCCATCCTGGACGAGCGGGTGTGGCCGAACCTGCGGGTGCTCGCTTTCGATCTCGAGTCGGCCCGCATCTACGGCGAGCTCCGTGCCGAGTTGGAGCGCTCCGGGACTCCTGTCTCGGAGCCTGACCTCCGGATCGGTGCGATCTGTATCCGCCATCAGGCGACGCTCGCGACCGGCAACCTTCGTCACTTCGCGCGAATCCCGCGCCTCGACGTCCAGGATTGGCTTGCACCGTATCGATGAGGATGGGCACTGGCCGACTGCCGACCAGCCACCTTGGGTAACCTGGTTTGGAGTCACGGCGAATCTCTCCGACACTGGCAGACGGCCGCCGCACGGCACTCGACAATGGTGGCCATGGGAGGATGGAGATGACACGGTGGCTGGATTGGGCGGTTCGGATCGTTGCGGCGGTCATCCTGCTGCAGACCCTCTACTTCAAGTTCACCGGCGCACCGGAGAGCGTGTTCATCTTCTCCTCCCTGGGGGCCGAGCCGTGGGGCCGCTACGCCTCCGGCTGCATGGAGCTCCTCGCGTCGCTCCTGCTGCTCGTGCCGCGGACGGCATGGCTCGGGGCCGGCATCGGTCTCGGGGTCATGCTCGGCGCGATCGCCAGCCACCTGCTCGTGCTCGGCATCGA
>CAZQYU010000392.1:0-3357 GCA_964597585.1 uncultured Thermoanaerobaculia bacterium | reverse complement strand
CGATGGGCGAAGCCCATCGAAGCATTCTGCGAGGCGCAGGCTCCCGACGGCATTGACATAGACACAGGTGGTGAAGAGCCTGCGCCCGCAGAATGCTACTCGTACCGGAGCGCCTCGATCGGGTCCAGCCGCGACGCCTTGCGCGCCGGGTAGAAACCGAAGAACACGCCGACCAGGGCGGCGAACCCGAAGGCGAGCCCGATCGAGCCGCCACCGACGATGGTCGGCCAGCCGGCGAGGCGGGACAGCAGTCGGCTGACCCCCATCCCGAGCGCGATGCCCATGCCGCCGCCGACCACGGACAGGATGACGGCCTCGAGCAGGAACTGGAGCAGGATGTGCCGCGCCTTGGCGCCGACCGCCAGCCGGACCCCGATCTCGCGGGTGCGCTCGGTGACCGAGACCAGCATGATGTTCATGATCCCGATGCCGCCCACCAGCAGCGAGATCGCGGCCACCGACCCGAGCAGCAGCGACATGGTACGCGAGCTCTCGGCGGCGCGGCCCGCGATCTCCTCCTGGGAGCGCATCATGAAGTCGCTCGGCTGGCCGGCCTGGATGCGGTGCCGCTGCCGCAGCAGCGCCTCGATCTCCTCCTGGGCCCGGGGCACCGCCTCGGACGATACCGCCGCGACGTACATGATGCTGATGCGGGTCGTGCCCATGAGCCGCTTCATGACCGTGGTGTAGGGCGCGACGACCTGGTCGTCCTGATCGGTGCCCATGGTGGTGCCGCCCTTGCGCTCGAGCACGCCGAGCACCCGGAACGGCACGTTCTTGATCCGCACCACCTGGCCCACGGCGCGTCCATCCGGGAACAGCGCCTCGGCGACCGCGGCGCCGAGCACGCAGACCTTGGCACCGGCGCGCACCTCCGCCTCGGTGAAGAACTCCCCCTGGCTGGTGTTCCAGGCTCGGATCAGGGGCCAGTCGACGCCGACGCCGTAGATCGCCGTTCCCCAGTTGAGACCGCCCGCGACCACCTGCCCGGCGCTGCGGACTCCCGCCGAGACGTAGGCCACGGACGGACACTCCCTGCGGACCGCCTCGACGTCGTCCTCGGTCAGGGTCGACTCACCGCCGTGGATGCGGGCGCCCGACTGGGTGACGGCGCCCGGGAAGACCATGATGAAGTTCGTCCCCAGCGAGCCGATCGCCTCCTGGACGGACCGGGACGCTCCGGACGCGACCGAGACCATCGCGATCACACACGCGACACCGATGATGATGCCGAGCATGGTCAGGGTCGAACGCATCGGGTTGCGCAGGATCGCCTTCATGCCGACCTTCGCGATGCTCGCCACGCGCACGGCGACGACTCTCACGCTCCACCTCCGGTCGGGCCCGCGCCCTCGGTGACGATGTCCTCGACGACCAGACCGTCGCGCAGCACGACTCTGCGCCGGGCCCAGGCGGCGATGTCCGGCTCATGGGTGATCAGGATGATCGTCTTGCCGTCCGCGTTGAGCTCGGTGAAGACGCCCATCACCTCCGCCGAGGTCGTCGTGTCGAGGTTGCCGGTCGGCTCGTCCGCGAGCAGGATCGGGGGGTCGGTGACCAGTGCCCTGGCGATCGCGACACGCTGCTGCTGCCCGCCGGAGAGCTGGGACGGGTAGTGGTCCTCGCGCCCCGAGAGCCCGACCCGGTCGAGCGCCGCGGCCGCCCGGTGCAGACGCTCGGCCCCGCTCAGCGCGCCGGTGCCGTAGATCAGCGGCAGCTCGACGTTCTCGAGCGCAGAGGTCCGGGCCAACAGATTGAAGCTCTGAAAGACGAAGCCGATCCGCGCGTTGCGGATCTCGGCTCGGGCGTTGGCGTCGAGCGACGAGACGTCGGCGCCGCCGAGGCGATAGGTCCCCGAGGTCGGCCGGTCGAGGCATCCGAGGATGTTCATCAGGGTCGACTTCCCGGAACCCGACGCCCCCATGATCGCCACGAACTCGCCCGTCTCGATTCCCAGGCTCACCCCGGCCAGGGCGCGCACTTCGACCTCGCCCATCCGGTAGACCTTGACGACGTCTGCGAGCTCGACCAGCGCCATCCCTAGAACCCACGCATCCGGGGTCCCCTGCCGCTGACCGACACCCGCGCCGTGGCGAGGCCGACGACCACCCGGTCGCCCTCCTCGAGCCCGCCCGAGACGACCTCGGTGACGCGCCCGTCGGTGAGCCCTGTGCGGATCGGGACCGGCTGCAGCTTGCCGTCCGGAGCGAGACGGTAGACCACACGCGCAGGACCCGTCGGGCCTGCTTCCGCGACGGCACCCTGTGCTCGCCGCCCACCCTCGGGCCGCTGCCCACCGTCAGGACCGGCACCGCCTTGCGCACGACGCGCACCCGCCGCCCCCCCGACTTCTCCCGGTGGCCGCGACGCGGCGGCCGCTCCAGCCGGCGCTGCCGCCTCCACGTCGCTCTCCTCGGTCGGCCGGAAGCGCAGCGCGGCGTTCGGCACCCTGAGCACGTCGTGGACCGTGGCCACCTCGATCGTCACGTCGGCCGTCATCTGCGGCCGCAGCCGTCCGTCAGGGTTGGCAACCTCGATGATCACCGGGTAGGTGATGACGTTCTGGTTGACGGTGGCGTTGAGCCGGACCTGGGTGATCGTGCCGCGAAACTCGTGCTCCGGGTAGGCGTCGACCGTGAACCGGGCGACCTGCCCGGTGCGGATCCGCCCGATGTCGGCCTGGTCGACGTCGGCCTGGACCTGCATCTGGGTCAGGTCCTGGGCGATGGTGAACAGGGTCGGCGCCTGGAAGGACGCCGCGACGGTCTGGCCGACGTCGTACTGGCGCGAGACCACCACGCCGTCGATCGGCGAACGGATCTTGGTGTACTGGAGGTTGGTCTGAGCCTGCGAAAGGGCGGCCGTGCCCTGCTCTACGAGAGCCTTGGCGCCGTCGGCCGCCGCCTTGGCGGAGTCGTACTCCGCCTCGGAGGTGAGACCCGAGGCGAGCAGCCGCTCCTGGCGGTGGAGGGCGATCTCGGCGTTGCGCAGCTGGACCTGTCCCTGCACGAGGTCCGCGCGCCGCTGCTCCACCTGGGCCTCGAACGGCGTCGGGTCCAGCTCTGCCAGCAGTTGGCCGGCCTTCACCCGAGTGTTGAAGTCGGCGTACAGCGCCTTGATGATGCCGGACACCTGGCTGCCGACCTGGACCGTGGTGACCGCTGACAGCGAGCCCGTGGCGGTCACCGTCATGGTGACATCGCCGCGGTCGACTGCGACCGTCCGGAACTGGGCCTGGTCGGTGGTCTCCCGGCGGTGGGAGACGTACCGGAAGGCGACCGCGACCAGAGCGGCGATGACGATGAGGCCGAACAACCAGCGGAGGAGAGATGAGCGTCGCATGGCGGAGGGATTCTA
>CAZQYU010000391.1:2034-3366 GCA_964597585.1 uncultured Thermoanaerobaculia bacterium | reverse complement strand
ACCCACCCGGCGCTCTGCCCGAGCACGCCGATGATGTCCTTGCGCCACAGGAAGTAGATCAGCAGCATGCTGGCCCCGGCGAGGCTCATCCACCAGAAGGCGACCGGCACCACCGATCGGCGTTCGCGCTCGGAGGCGAGCCACTGGATGAGCATCCGGCCGGTGAACAGGACCTGGCCGAGCAGCCCGAGCACGACCCAGCCGATGCCGATCGGGCTGGTGATGTTGAGCAGCCGGTAGAGGAAGCCGCGCTCGGCAGCCTCGGCACTGAGGCGGCGGGCGAACTCGTCCGGGCTGACCCGCTCGGTGTGCCCGTCGAGGTAGTGGAGGACGTAGCGTGGGACACCGTCCGGCGCCGCCGAAGGGGCGAGCTCGACCCGGCGCACGCCCACTGGCAACGGCTTGACCTGGACCCTGATCACCTCGGCTCCCGCAGGGGGCGGGCCGGCTTTCGCCGCCCGGGCGCCCGCGACCAGCGCCGCGAGGAGCACGAGCAGCACGGCCACGGGCCGCGCCGCCCGCCACGGCCTCACCGCAGCCTCCAGTCGAGGTGGCGGTCCTGCAGCCAGCGCACCCCGAGCGCGTCGCGCAGGCCGCGGAAGGCGCGGTCGAGGGTGCCGTACTTGCTCTTCCCCGACAGCCGCGGCGCGTGGCGGACCGGGACCTCGACCACCGTGGAGCCGTGGAGGCGCAGCAGGGTCGGCAGGAAGCGGTGCATGCCGTTGAAGCGCGGCAGGTCGACCAGGCACGGCGCGCGGAAGACCTTGATCGGGCAGCCGGTGTCGGTGATGTGCTCGCGCGTGAGCCGGTTGCGGACCCCGTTGGCGAAGCGCGAGCTGAACCGCTTCCATCCGGTGTCCTGGCGCTCGACGCGGATCCCGACCACCGCGTCGACGCCCTCGCGCTCGAGCACCTCGAGGAGCTGCGGCAGGTCCTCGGGGTAGGTCTGGAGGTCGGCGTCGAGGATCGCCACTCGAGCGCCGCGGGCGTGACGGAAGCCGGCGTCGAGCCCGGCGGACTGGCCGCGGTTGGCGACGAAGTGGAGCACGCGAAGGCGCGGGTCGGCGGCGGCGAGGGCGTCGAGCCTCTCCGACGAGCCGTCGGTGGAGCCGTCGTCGACCAGCACCAGCTCCCAGTCGAGCCCGGTCGGCTCGAGCGCGCCGCGGACCCGCTCGACGAGGGGGTCGAGGTTGCCGATCTCGTTGTAGACCGGGACCACGACAGACAGGGCCGGGGTCGTCATCGCGGCGTCAGGTTAGCACGAGGAGTCTGCGGGGCCGAGTCCTCGGAGGACGCGGCCCCGCATCCTCCTATCGTGCGCTTCGCGCACGG
>CAZQYU010000391.1:0-1934 GCA_964597585.1 uncultured Thermoanaerobaculia bacterium | reverse complement strand
TCCCAGCGGGCGCCGTCCCAGTCCAATGCCTCCATGACGACGGGGCGCAGGGCGGGCAGCACCGCGCGCGCCGCCTCGGGCTGCCACATACCGAGCCGGACCCGGCGCAGGAGGAGGTCGTCGAGGTGAAGGACGGCGCCCCAGCGCAGGTGGGCGCGGACCTCGGCGGCGGTGAGCGGGACGCCATCGGTGAGCGGTTCGAGGTCGCGCCGGTCGCGGGCAAGCTCGAGGGCCGGCCAGGCGGTCGCGGCGAGGCGGCGGGCGAAACCGCCGGCAAGCTCGGGAGCGAGCCCCGAGGCTCGGGCGAGGCGGTCGGCGAGGTCGACCGGCGCCAGCCCGGCGAGCGGCGTGCCGCGGGTCGCGCACGGCGCGGTGAAGCGCGTCCTCTCCTCGCCGAGCAACCCGAGTGCGGCGTCGACCGCCTCCTCCGCGGTGCTGCGCCAGGTGGTGAGCTTGCCTCCCGCTACGGAGAGCAGCCCGGCCTCCTCCCAGATGCCCTCCTCGCGGCTCGCCTCCGAGGGGTCGTCGGCGTGGGTGTCGAGGATCGGCCGCAGGCCGGCGAAGCAGCCGCGCACCTCGTCGCGGGCGATCGGCGGTCCGGCGAACGCGGAGCTGGCCGCGCGCAGCAGGTAGTCGACCTCGGCCTCGCTCGGCCGCGGGTCGTCGAGCGGCCCGTCGTGGTAGAGGTCGGTGGTTCCGACCAGGATGCCCTCGGGGTGCGGGATCAGGAACACCGGCCGACCGTCGTCCGGGGACGGCATGGTGACGGCGGCGCCGAGCGGGAGGCGTTCAGGGGCGAGCAGGACGTGGGCGCCGCGCGACGGCCGCAGGTGGCGGCCGGGCAGCGCGAGGCGCTCGCGAACGGCGTCTGTCCACACCCCGGTGGCGTTGATCACCGCCCCGGCCGTGACGGTCAGGCTGGCGCCGCTCTCGAGGTCCGCGAGGACCAGGCCGCGGATGCGATCGTCGGGGTCACGGACGCCCTCGAGCAGCTCGCAGCGGGTGAGCACCGCGGCGCCGTAGGCGTGGGCGGTGGCGGCCACGGCCAATGTCAGGCGGGCGTCGTCGGCCATGGCGTCGGTGTAGGCGAGGGCTCGGTCGAGACCTTCGACCTCGAGGCCCGGCAGCAGCTCGGCGAGGGCATCGGTGTCGAGCTGGGTGTGCTTCTCCGGACGCGCCGTGAGACGGTCGTACATCCACAGGCCGAGGTCGATCTGCCACCCCGGGGTGTGGTCGCCGTGGTAAGCGGGGTAGACGAAGCGGATCGGATGCACCAGGTGCGGGCTGAGCGAGAGCATGCGGTCGCGTTCGCGGCAGGCGAGGCGGGTGACCCGGAACTGCATCTGCTTGAGGTAGCGCAGCCCGCCGTGGATCAGCTTCGAGGAGCGCGACGAGGTCCCGCCGGCGATGTCGTTCTTGTCGACCAGCAGCACCTCGAGGCCCCGCTGGGCGGCGTCGAGGGTGATCCCGCAGCCGGTGATGCCGGCGCCGATCACGATCAGGTCAAAGGGCCGCGAGCAGCGGGCGAGGGCTTCGGCGCGCCAGTGGGGTTGGAACATGGTCCGTCTCCGGATGTCGGCGGCCCGTCAATCCTCCAGCCGATCGGTCGGGTCGAGGAGAACGTGAGGGTTGAGGACGCCCGTAGGGTCCATCGCGCGGGCGGCGGCACCGAGCAGGTCGTGGCCGAGCAGGCCGATCTCGGAGTCGAGCCAGGGCGCGTGCCACTGGCCGACGCCGTGGTGGTGACTGATGGTGGCGCCCGAGGCGACCAGCGCCTTGCCGGCGGCGCGCTTGATCCGCGCCCAGCGGGCGAGGTTCGCCTCGAGGTCGTCGGCGAGGCGGAAGAAGAAGGTGAAGTAGAGCGACGCTCCATCGACGTAGGGGTGGGAGACGTGGCACAGCACGGCCACCCGCTCGGCTTCGTGGGCCAGGGC
>CAZQYU010000390.1:0-3370 GCA_964597585.1 uncultured Thermoanaerobaculia bacterium | reverse complement strand
CGGAGGCGTAGCGATTGCAGCAGCCGAGGATGTAGTCGGTGTTGACCTCGCGCCCCGCGTAGCTCGTGAGGCCGGTCTGGGTGTCGGTCCAGGTGTGCGAACCTGTCTCGCCGCCGGTGTAGAGCTGGATCGGGCTGCCCCAGACGCCGCCCTGCATGCGGAACATCGCGGTCCGGAAGCGGGAGATGTCGACCGAGTGCCACACCGTGTACGAGACGTCCATCGAGCTCACGATGGCACCCGCCGGAGCGCTCGTGATGTGGATCGAGGTTCCGAGGTAGACCAAGGCGCCGCAAAGATGGTCGGTGAAGTACTCGTCCTTTCCGTTCGAGCCCGACACCGAGTCGGCCAGGGTCTGGACCTGGGCCTCGAGGTAGGGTTCGATCGTGGCCGCTCGCGCCGCCAGCTCGCCCAGGCGTGGGTCGTCGCCGGGTACCTTGAGCCGACCCTGGTCGTCGAGGCTGAGGCCTGCACCGACGAGCTGAGCACCGGCGACCGGCGTCAGGCGCAACCCGCGGCGCAGGGTCGTCCGGGCCGCCGGTCCGCTCGTGAGCTGGCCGTCGGGACCGAGGGCCACTGCGCGGGTGATCTGGAGCCTGGTACCGCCGGGCAGGAGCCGCTCGACGCCCACCACGGCGACCTCGCCGGGGGCGAGACCGAGCGCTGAAGCGTCGACCCAGTCCTCCTGCGCACTCTCGACCCGACGATCGATTCCTGCGAGCACTCGCGGGGTCGACGCGAACAGACGGTCACCGGGCTCCAGACCCGCGGCGCGCACCACCGACCCTTCGATGACGAGGGCGGGTTCGGGCCGCAGGCCGGGGGCGGCGCCGATCGATCCGGCAGTCGCCACGAGCGACAGGACGAGAACGGCATGGAGCACCTTCGGCGACATGAGAGCCTCCAGATTGTGTGGTGACTCTCAGGCTAGTCCCGCCACGCGGCGCTGTAAAGGGCCCGGTTCAGCCAGTCGTTGCGAGCTCGTGGTGGCGGAAGCACTCGACGAGGTGGTCGTTGACCATGCCCGTGGCCTGCATGTGGGCATAGATGATGGTCGGTCCCACGAAGCGGAAGCCGAGACGCTTGAGCTCGCGACTGATCGCCTCGGACACCGGCGTCGATGCCGGCACCTCGGCCATCGTCCGGAAGGAGTTGTGGATCGGACGCCCGTCGACGAACGCCCAGATCCAGTCGGCGAAGCTGCCGTGGCGGGAGACCAACTCGAGGAACGCGCGTGCGTTGTCGATGGCCGCCGAGATCTTGGCCTTGTTGCGCACGATGCCGGGGTCGGCGAGCAGGCGCTCGACATCGGCAGGGCCGAACCCTGCGACGCGCTTCGGGTCGAAACCCGCGAAGGCCAGGCGGTAACCGTCTCGCTTGCGCAGAATCGTCAGCCAGCTCAAGCCCGCCTGGGCACCCTCCAGGATCAGGAACTCGAACAGGGTGCGGTCGTCTCGTACCGGTACGCCCCACTCGCGGTCGTGGTAGGCGACGTAGAGAGGGTCATCGCCGCACCACGGACACCGGACAGGTGGCGCGGTCGTCATGCTCCGCCACCGGCGAGAGAAAAGCCACAGAGACACGGAGAACACAGAGGAGCACAGAGCCCCCACCCGCCCGAGCGACCCGGCCGGAGCTCGCGCCCGACGCGAGCTCCGGCCGTGAACCTCGGCAGGGTGGGGGCCCTCTGTGAACTCTCTGTGCCTCTGTGCCTCTGCGGTATCGCTCCCGGTCTCACGAGCCCGACTCCGCGACCCGGAACCGGACCTTGCGCCCGAAGACCGACGAGAACATCTGCGCGCGGCGCTTCAGCGACCAGCCCTCGAGCAGCAGATCGCCCCGGCCCTCGAGGGTGAGCACGACCTCCTGGTCCGTCACCGACGCTTTCACCTGAAGAACATTCTGGACGTGCTCGCGGTCGAGGGCGTCGGCGAGGCGCAGGACGCCCGCGAGCCCGCTCACCCGGCGCTGCTCATCGCCGTCGAGCTGGGTGAACATCAGATGACCCGACGACGGCTCGCTCTTGCGGTGGTAACGGGCGACGTTCGCCACCAGCAGCATCTCGTGCTCGGAAAAGTTGGGCAGCTCCGAGTAGCCGATGAGGTACAGCGAATGCTTGTGGTGCGCTCGGTAGCTGACGAACTGGCCGATGTCGTGGAGCAGAGCTGCGGCCTGGAGCAGCTTACGGTCGCCGCGGGCGAGCCCCAGAGGCTTCGCGAGCTGGTCGAAGAGTGACAGCGCGAGAGTGGCGACGTGGCTGCCGTGGGCCTCGTCGAACATGTACTTCCTGCCCAGAGCCAGCGCGCCGGCGAGGACCTCGCGCTCCTGCCGGTCCTCGCGCCCTCCGAGCTGGACCGTGTCGGCGAAGAGGTCGAGCAGGATCCCCTCCTTGATGCCGACGTGTGGGACGAGGATCTCGTTCGCGTACGCCAGCTCGGCGAGACGCTCGTAGACCACCGCCGCCGGCAGGATCACGTCCGCCCGGTCCTCGCGCAGGCCGAGCTCGTCGACCCGTTGCCGGAAGCTGGTCCGGACCAGGCGATCGATCACCGCCCGGAGGTCGTCGGTCGGGAGCACGCTGGTCCCTTCGACCGAGCGCGCAGCGGCGAGCCGCGCGAGCTCCTCGATGTTGCCGCCGGTGGCGATGTAGCCGGCAACGTCGAGGTGGCCGGCCGCGGAAGGCAGCTTGAGCGTCGCCACGTACTCACGCAACAGGCGCTGGAACCGCCCCGGCTCCGCGCCGGCCTCGGTGAGCTCCTCGAGCAGGCGCACCGAGCCCATGGTGTGCGACTCGCTCCACAGGATGCCGCTGCCGTCGACCAGCGAGACCTCGACGCTGCCCCCTCCGAGGTCGACCATGATCCAGCGGCGGTCGCCCAGCGGCACCCGCGACGCGACCGCGAGGTGGACCAGGCGCGCCTCCTCGGAGCCACTGATCACGTCGAGCTCGATCCTGGCCTCGTTCTCGAGCCGCTCGGTGAACTCGGCGCCGTTGCGGCTCTCCCGTACCGCGCTCGTCGCCACCGCCCGGTAGGCGAGGACGTCGAGCTCGTCCATCGTCGTGCGGAAGCCGGCGAGGGCTGCCACGGCGGCGTCCATTGCAGCGCCGTCGAGCCTGCCCGACAAGTAGACGCCGTGCCCGAGACGGACCGGGCTGCGCTCGCTGGCGAGCACGGTCCACTCGCGCTCGCCGGCGAACTCCGCGACCACGAAGCGGATCGCGTTCGACCCCATGTCGACGCAGGCGAGGCGGACCGGCAACGCGGGCTGTGCATCTCCAGACCCGGGAACCAGACGCGGCATCGACTCCCCCTACCCGGCGCCGCCGGAGGCCGCGAGCGCGTCGATCAGCTTCGGCGCCACCAGCCAC
>CAZQYU010000389.1:0-3407 GCA_964597585.1 uncultured Thermoanaerobaculia bacterium | reverse complement strand
CTATCCCTCCAGGACGAGCAGCAGCGGGCTCTCGAGGGCCTCGGCGATCCAGCTGGTGAAGCGGGCCGCATCCGCGCCGTCGACCAGCCGGTGGTCGTAGCTCAGGCTGAGCGGGACCATCAACCGAGGTCGCCACTGCCCGTCTTTCCACTCCGGCTGCAGGCGGCCGCGCGACACGCCGAGGATCGCGACCTCGGGCCAATTGACGATCGGGGAGAAAGCCGTCCCGCCGATCCCTCCGAGGTTGGAGATGGTGAACGTGCCGCCCTGCATCTCGTCCGGCCCGAGCTTGCGATTGCGGGCACGCTCGGCGAGGTCGTCGAGCTCGCGCGCGATCACCGCGATGCTCTTGCGATCGGCGTCCCGGATCACGGGCACCAGCAGCCCGCGCTCGGTGTCGACCGCCACGCCGATGTGGATGTAGCGCTTGCGTACGATGCGCCGGTTCTCCATGTCGACCGACGCGTTCAGGTTCGGGAACACCCGCAGCGCCGCCGCGGCGACCTTGACCAGGATCGCGGTCAGGGACAGCTTGCCCCCCGCGGCTTCGATCCGTGCGCGGTACTGTGCGCGGAGCTCCTCGAGGTCGGTGATGTCGGCGAGGTCGTGCTGGGTGACCTGCGGGACCGTGTGCCAGGCGCGCGCCATCTGCTCGGCGGTGATCCGGCGAATGCTGGTCATCTCCTCGAAGCTCACTTCGCCCCAGCGGCTGAAGTCGGGCAGCGCCGGTGCTTGCTGCGCTCCTCCGGAGGACCGCACGAGGCTCGCCTTGACGTGCTCCTTGACGTCCTCGGAGGTGATCCTGCCACCTTGGCCGGTGCCGGAGACCTCGGTGATGTCGATGCCGAGCTCGCGCGCGAATCGCCGCACCGAGGGAGCGGCGGGGACGCGCTTGCGCGGTGTCGGGCTGCCTGACCACAAAGGAGCGACCTGTTCGCGCGTCGCGGGTCCGCCGGTCCGGGAGGTCGGCGGGTCAGAGGGCGCTATCGGCTCGGCGGGCGGCCGCGGGCCCATCTCCTCACCACTGCCGGTGGCGGCATCCGTCGCCGCGGCGGCGGGCGCCGCTGCCGATGCACTCCCACGGCCACGCACCGTCATCAGCTCGGTGCCGGAGGTGATCCGATCGCCCTCGCTGACATGGACCGCCTGCACGACTCCGGAGGCGCTCGAAGGAACCTCGACGGTGGCCTTCTCGGTCTCGAGCTCGAGGATGCCCTGTCCCTCCTCGACGCGGTCGCCGACCGCGACCAGGAGCTTGACCACGTCGGCTCCGTCCACGTTCTCGCCGAGCTCCGGGAGGCGGACGACGATCTCACGCTCGGCGGGCGCCTCGTCCGTGGGCCGGTCCGCCTCTGCCTGCTGCAATTCCGGGCTTTCGCCGCCGCCGGCCGCGGCTGGCTCGGAGGCCGTCGGGGGCCCCTCGGCATCCGCCTTCGCCGCCTCCGGCCACGGCTCGTCGTCTCGATCGGGGTCTGGCGGCGACCCACCAGACTCGGTCTGAGACGTGCTTCCGGCGTCCGTCGCGTCGTCGTCGTCCGCCAGGGTCAGAATCGCTTCTCCCGATCGGATCTGCTCGCCCTCTGCGACGTGGAGCTCGGACACGGTCCCGGACACCGTCGCCGGGACCTCGACCGAGGCCTTCTCGGTTTCGACCTCGATCACGGGCTGGTCGCGCTCGATGCGATCGCCGGCCGCGACGAGGACCTTCACGACCAGGGCGGACTCGACGTTCTCGCCGAGCTCGGGGAGGGACATCGTGGTCGACATTGCCTGCTCCCTTCCTGATCTCAGCGCCGGACCGGGTTCTCGACGTCCGGGTCGATCCCGAGGTCGGAGATCGCGCTCCGCGCGACATCGGCCTCGATCCGACCCTCCTGGGCCAGCGCCGACAGAGCGGCCGCAGCCACGTGCTCGGCGTCGATCTCGAAGAACCTGCGCAGGGCCGGCCGCGTCTCCGAGCGGCCGAAGCCGTCGGTGCCCAGCGTCACCGGCGCCTTGGGGAACCACCTCGAAACCGAGTTGGGAAGGGCCTTGACGTAGTCCGACGCGGTCACGTAGACCCCTTCGGTGTCGGCCAGACACTGCTCGATCCAGGACTGGCGGCGGGGCTCGCCCGGGTGGAGCCGGTTCCAGCGGTCAGCATCCACGCCGTCGCTGTGGAGCTCCTTGTAGCTGGTGATGCTCCACACGTCGGCGGCAACGTCGAAGCGCTCCTCGAGCAACTGCTGGGCCCTCAGAACCTCGTTCAGGATCGCACCCGACCCGAAGAGGTGGGCGCGCTCGCGCCGGTCGGGCCAGCGGCAGGTACGGACGCGATAGAGGCCGCGCAGGATGCCGTCCTCGACACCCTCGGGCGCAGGAGGCATCGCGTAGGGTTCGTTCATCACCGTGATGTAGTAGAAGCAGTCCTCCTGGTTGACGTACATGCGCCGGATCCCGTCGCGAATGATGACCGCCAGCTCGTAGGCGAAGGCCGGGTCATAGGCGCGGAGATTGGGCAACGGGTACGCCAGCAGGTGGCTGTTGCCATCCTGGTGCTGCAGCCCTTCGCCGTTGAGCGTCGTTCGGCCCGATGTGCCACCCATCAGGAAGCCTCGGGCGCGGACGTCGCCGGCCGCCCAGATCAGGTCGCCGATGCGCTGGAGGCCGAACATCGAGTAGAAGACGAAGAAGGGGATCGTGTTGATACCGTGGCTGGCGTGGGCGGTTCCGGCTGCGATGAAGGAGGCCATCGAGCCGGCCTCTGTGATGCCCTCCTCGAGGATCTGTCCGTCGGTGGCCTCGCGGTAGTACAGCAGGGTGTCCGCGTCGACCGGCTCGTAGAGCTGACCCGCGTGGGAGTAGATCCCGACCTGCCGGAACAGTGACTCCATCCCGAAGGTCCGCGCCTCATCCGGGATGATGGGGACGATCAGGCGGCCGATCTGCTTGTCCTTCAGCATGTTCGTGAGCAGCTTGACGAATGCCATCGTGGTCGAGATGTCGCGGCCGTCGGAGCCCGAGAGGAACTCCTCGAAGAGCTTGTCCGACGGTGCACCGAGCGGCTCGCAGCGCACTCCTCGACTCGGTACCGGCCCGCCGAGCGCTCGCCGCCTGTCGTGCAGGTAGATCATCTCGGGACTGTCGCCCGGCGGCCTGTAGAACGGCGCCGCCGCCACCTGATCGTCCGAGATCGGGATCCCGAACCGAGTCCGGAACTCGCGGACTTCGTCGACGTTGAGCTTCTTCTGCTGGTGGGTGATGTTGCGGCCCTCGCCGCCCTCGCCGAGTCCGTAGCCCTTGATCGTCCGGGCCAGGATCACGGTCGGCTGACCCCTGTGCGCGACAGCCGCCTTGTAGGCCGCGTAGACCTTCTTCGGGTCGTGCCCGCCGAGGCGCAGCTTGCGCAGCTGCTCGTCCGACATGTG
>CAZQYU010000388.1:2327-3409 GCA_964597585.1 uncultured Thermoanaerobaculia bacterium | reverse complement strand
CCGCCGAGGACCAGCACGCGACGCCCGGGGGTTCTGCGTCCGGTGAGGATGTCCTCCGCAATCAGTGGGTCGTCGAGCCCAGGGATCGGCGGAATCACCGGTTCGGAGCCGGTGGCCACGATGACGCGATCCGGCTCGAGAGCGAGGACGGTGCTCACCGTGGCTTCGACGCCGGTCCGGACCTCGATTCCGGAGCTCTCCACAGCCCGGATCATTGACTCCAGCGGGCGAGCCATCGTCTCCTTGCCAGGCGACGCCGGAGCGAGAGTGAAGAGCCCGCCCAGACGCGGCTGACGCTCGAGCAGGGTCACGGAATATCCCGCCCTGCATGCCGACAGCGCGGCCTGCATGCCGGCAGGGCCACCGCCCATCACCACGAGCCGCTCACCGACCGCGGCGGCGGTTGGGGGGACAGCGCCCTCGCCGCCGACCTCGGGGTTGACGATGCAGCCGATGGGTCCACCCCGCTTCACCTGCGCGAGGCAGCCCTGCAGGCACGACCCGCAGGCCATGATCTCGTCCTCGCGAGCCTCAGCCATCTTGCGAGGGAGATCCGGGTCCGCGAGCAACGGCCGGCCGAGGGCCACGATGTCCGCCATCCTCCCGTCGAGGACGGCACGGATGCGCTCCGGATCGCCCAGCCGCCCGGCGACGATCACCGGGATGGAGATCTGGCTTCGGGTCGCCGCGGCCAGCTCCTCGTTCACCCCCTGCGGCAGCGCCATGTGCTGGTAGTACCAGGGGGGCGTGTCGCACGCCGAGCCGGTCGCGACGTGGACCCCGTCGACCCCCCAACCCTGCGAGCGGCGGGCGAGCTCGATGGCATCGGCGAGGAACAGGCCCCCCTCCACCTTCTCGTCCGCCGAAAGTCGAACAGTCAACGCGATCGAGTCGCCGAGACGCTCGCGGACCGCCGCG
Organism: uncultured Thermoanaerobaculia bacterium; assembly: GCA_964597585.1. Classification (GTDB taxonomy): domain Bacteria; phylum Acidobacteriota; class Thermoanaerobaculia; order Thermoanaerobaculales; family Sulfomarinibacteraceae; genus CAVSIS01. Next base: position 2,491 of record CAZQYU010000388.1, on the reverse strand, counting down.
ACCAGCTCGCTCACGAAACGCCACCCGCGCCCTCCGTTGCAGCCGTACTCGTCGTTGCGGAGGTTCGTCCTGGGAGACAGGAACTGGGCCGGCAGGTAGCCGAGGCCGAGCTGGAGCTCGACGCCGTCGAAACCGGCTTCGGCGACGCGACCGGCGGCTTCCCC
>CAZQYU010000388.1:0-2227 GCA_964597585.1 uncultured Thermoanaerobaculia bacterium | reverse complement strand
TCGTTGTCCATCACCCGTTTCAGACCTGCGGCACTGATCTTGAGCAGCTCGCTCTTCTCGGTACACACGGCGCTGAGCGAGTACTGGTTCAGGTCGAAGCACACACACGAGCCGAACAGGGCCCCCTTCGTGAGCTCCTCGATGTTGAGGCTCACGCCCCCTTCCCTCGGAAGTCGAAGGGAAACGCGGCCGTCGAGCACGGCGAAGAGGTGATCCGCCGGCTCTCCGCTGCGAAACACGGTTTCGCCTGCTGTGAACGACACCACCTCGGCCACGTCACTGACGGCATCCAGCTGGTCGGGATGCAGGAAGCTGAAGACCTCGTGGCTGGAAAGAACGTTGATCGGCGTCATGGCGTGCCTCCTCTCGATTGTGGCGGGCGGTCCACCGGGGGCACCGGGAGCCCGGCCCCCCGGCGGAGGCGCTCAGTCGTTGCGGGTGAACGGAACCTCCGCACAGCGCCAGCAGCCCTGCTCGTTGAGATCCCGGCTCTCGTCGACGTCGGCGTCGCACAGCCACGTGCAACCGTCCTCGGCCACAACCACCCTCATGGGTCGCGCCGCCTTGTGTGGTTCGGGTCCGACGTACAGCGTGTCGCCGTTCTTCACCTCCATCGCCCTTCTCCTTTCCCGTGGGGGACCGTGATCGGCCACCGTCCCGCTGTCACCCCGCTAGACAGCACGGCGCGTGCCAGGACAGGGCTCGCTGGTCAGACCTCCCGCAAGTGCTCGGCTCACAACATTTCCGAAGATGACACCGGAGCCGCCACGCCACAGCTCACGCCCAGACCGAGGCAAGCGTGCTACTGTTCAAAGAGAGACACGAGCAAGAACGCTCAGGTGCAGACCGCATTCGAGCGAGGAGGCGATCGATGACCCGTCGGGTCGGTCCGAACCCCGCCAGGCCAGGATCCGTGATCGGAGGTCAGGGCTGCGACGATCGCTTCGAGACGATCGTCAACAGCATCTCGGACGGGGTTTTCGCGGTCGACCACGAGTGGCGCATCACGTGCTTCAACGCCGCCGCGGAGCGAACCCTCGGGGTCTCGCGTGAGGACGCGATGGGACGGCGGTGCAGCGAGGTCTTCCGCTCCAACATCTGCGCGGAGGCATGTGCGCTGCGCTACACGATGGAGACCGGCAACCCGATCGTGAACCTGGCGATCACCATCCGCGACGCCGACGGAAGGCGGGTCCCCGTCACTGTCTCCACCGCCCTGCTCCGAGACCACCACGGCGACGTCATCGGCGGCGTCGAGACCTTCCGCGACCTCAATCTCGTCAAGCACCTCTTGAAGGAGGTCGAGCGGACGGCCGACACACCGGAGATCATCACGGCGGATGCGCGGGTCAAGAAGCTGCTCGAGATCGTCCCCACCATCGCTCTCAGCGACAGTACGGTCCTGATCGAGGGTGAGAGCGGCACCGGGAAAGGGCTGCTCGCGCGATCCATCCATGCCGCCAGCGCCCGCCGGGACCGGCGGCTGGTGACCGTCAGCTGCGGCGCGCTGCCGGAGAGCCTCCTCGAATCCGAGCTGTTCGGCTACCGCCGCGGTGCCTTCACCGGCGCGGACCGGGACAAGCCGGGCCGCGTCCAGGCGGCCGAGGGAGGGACCCTCTTCCTGGACGAGATCGGTGACCTCCCCGTTTCGGTACAGGTCAAGCTGCTCCGTCTGCTCCAGGACAGGGTCTACGAGCCCCTCGGAGAGGTGACCCCGCACACCGCCGACGTGCGGATCGTGGCGGCGACGAACCGGAGCCTGTCGAACCGAGTGGACCAGGGAGAGTTCCGGCAGGACCTGTACTACCGGATCAACGTGATCCGACTCGAGATGCCGCCGCTCAGGGAGCGCGCCGCTGACATCCCCCTGCTCGCCGACGCTTTCCTGCGCCGCCTCTCGATGGTCCGCGGCAAGGTGATCGAGGGGCTTTCGCGGTCCGCTCTGCGGCGCCTGATGGACTACGCCTACCCGGGCAACGTCCGCGAGCTGGAGAACATCCTCGAGCACGCCTACGTGCTCTGCGCGGGGCGCCTCATCGAGGAGGGGGACCTTCCCGAGTGGTTCCTCACCCAGGACGGCTCACCCACCGGCGCAGGCGCTTCGACCCTCGATGAAGCGGAGGCCGCGTTCATCTTCAAGGTGCTGGCCGACAATCGCTGGAGCCGGACCGCGGCCGCCCGTCAGCTCGGCATCCACACGACCACCCTGCACCGAAAGATCCGCAAG
>CAZQYU010000387.1:0-3439 GCA_964597585.1 uncultured Thermoanaerobaculia bacterium | reverse complement strand
CGCTTGGGCCGTGGCGATCGTGCTGATCGGCAACCCGCTGGCGGACAGCCTCGGGCTCAAGTACTGGCAGCCGATCGCCTACGACTCGATCCTGCCGGTGTACGCGTACCAGCACCGAGGTCGGGCGGCCGACGTGCTGCTCCTGGGCACGTCACGGACTGCGTGCATTCGCCCACGCATCGTCGAGGAGGAGGTTTTCGAGGCGACCGGTCGGAAGATGGATGCCTACAGCCTGGCGCAGCTGGCGGTCAACACCGCCGCCTCATGGTGGATGTTCCGCGACACCATGGCAAACGACGGCGTGCCCAAGGTCGTCATCCTCGAGCTGGGCCCCGGCTCGGTCAACGCGAACCGCCGGTTTCACGGCGAGCTGGAGTGGTACAGCTCGACCTCCGACCTGCTGCGGCTACTTCCCTCCCTGACCGACCGTACTCGTGTCCTCTCCGCCATCAAGGGGCAGCTGCGCGGATGGTCGAGTCTGGCGTCCTGGATCCTCATGAGACCAGGATCGCGACGGTCGCAGGAACGTCTGACGGAGATCGAACGTAACCGGGGCCTGCTGGTGAGCTCCGATCGGAGTCTGGCCGAGGACTCCGCCAAGCAGAGGGACCGGATGCTCCGCCGCGAGATCGACGAGGATCGTCGCGAGCTGTGGCAGCGGTACAGCATCGGTGGTCCGACGGTGCGGGCCCTCGAGGCCATCGTCGAAAGCTGCCGCAAGGAGGGCTGCCGGGTGGCCCTCTACGACCCGCCGGACCACCCCGACTACCGGGCCGCAATGCCTCCCGACATGCTGGCGGAGTTTGCCACCTACATCACGGCCTTCACCGAGCAACGCGGCCTCCGGTTCGTCGACTTCAACACGCCGGAGGCGCGCGAACGTCTCCAGCTCACCGACGCCGACTTCATGGACTACACCCACCTCAGCACCGCCGGGGCCGAGCGCTTCAGCCGGGAGATCGCCCGCAGCGTCATCCTCCCCTGAGATCGTCGCGATCGTGGAGCCTTTCACCGAGTGCGTTTTCGTGGTGGAGGTTGCGCCCTCCCTGGGCGCGGAGTCGAGCTCGCGTCCGGGGTTTCGTTTCCTCGGAGGGTGCAGACGGAGCGTCCAACACCCGACGGGGTCAAAACCGAGCGGCCGCTTCTACAAGGCGCCGGCGGGTCGGTTCGGAGAGCCAGCGCAGGAGGAACTCGCGCTCCTTCTCTTCTCCGCGGTTTCGGACCTGCTCCTCGATCTCCTCGACCCGATTGCGCTTGATCGCCGCGAATGCCCCCTCCGGCATCGCCCCCAGCTCACCGGCCCGGGCCACGGCAGCCGGCACGACCTCCTCCGGCGGTGTGACCTGGTCGACCAGACCCAGCGCACGTGCCGCCTCCGGGAGATAGAACTCGCCACGGTCGGTCACCTCGCGGGCGGCCCCCAGACCGAGCAGGCCCCTCAGGATGCAATCGGCCGGATACGGGAGTGGCACCCCGAGCTTGATCTCGTTGACGCCGATCAACTTCCGTCCCGCGGCGATGAGCCGATAGTCGCAGCACAGGGCGAGGATGCACCCACCCGCCGTCGCGTGACCCGTGATCGCCGCGACGGTCGGCTTGGGCAGCGTATAGAGGTCGAGACAGACGTGGTTGAAGGCTCGAAAGAACGCGGCGAACTCGGCCTCACCGGCGTCGATCAGGTTCGGGATGTCGAAACCGATGGAGAAGAACTTCTCGCTGGCACTCGACAGAACCAGGCTCTGGAGATCGGACCGGTCACGCACCTCCCGGATCAGCCCGGACAGCTCGGAGACGAGCCTCATGCCGATGGGGTTCGTCACACCGTGGTTGAGCCGAATCAGTGCGACCGGCCCGATGGCCTCGAGATTCACCTGGACGTCTGCCACGGTCGTCCCCCGTTCGCGCCCGTGAACGGCAGCATCACCATTCCGTCGAAGGAGGCTCGTTCGCCAAAGCGATGAATGCTCGCCGTTTTCCTCGTGAGACCATCCTATCGCTGCCTGGGGTGAAGCAGCCGGGGAATGGATCTCCCATCAGTCCTCGTGTCCCGGCCTCGCGAGTCTTCCGCCAAGGGTTCGTCGAACTGTTACACGTCCTTGTGCTCAGCGCGCTTCCCCGACACCGAGAGGATCGCAACTCTCCAGACCCGGGTGCGGGCCAAGACGAGCGGGTCGAGCTCCCACTCACGTCCGGAGTAGTGAGCCATGGTTCGGTGACTTCCTTGTCGTTTCGTCGCATGAGAGCTCCGTTGGCGAGGGCCGCCGCACGATCCCGACCGGACACGAGCCCATTCCGCGAGCGGGCGGCGTCTCTGTCACCTGAACTCTTCCCTGAGCGGCGTCAGCCGAGCGCCCGGAGCACTCCGACGACACACCTCTTCGCTAGGCCACGCGTCGGGCGGGGCGACGTCGGTGAACGGTCCACGGTCAGGCCACAGCGAGCAGAGCACGGAGTACTTCTCCACCCGGACGTCCACTGCGTCGTATGCACCCGCGATTGTCTTGGCGAGCTCTGAGCCACGATGAGCAGCGAGCACTTCGCCGTTCTCGAAGAAGTAGGTCCTGCAGACATCCCCTGTCGCTTCGTCATACCCGTACATCTTCTGCATCAGCCCCGGCACGGCTTTGAAGCGGGGAAGCCGTTCAAGCCAGCGGCGCTCGACGTCCTTGGGGTCGACATCGGACGTGACACATACGAAAGAGACCGCTGCCATCCATCTGTACCGCCTCCCATCCAGGGTTGATCCCGCGGAGCGCTCAGTTGGGGCTCAGCCTTGCAGGAGGACAACAGGTGTGGACGGCCTGCACATCCTGGCCTCTTCAAGCGTGGCACCGAAGGCAGGTCATCGAGCGGCCTTCCCGGACAAGAACTCAGGGATTCGTTGAGCCTTGGCGGAGTAGACCCTGAGCTTTTCGAGGCGCCTGAGTCGTGTGTCCTCGCGTTTGGCGCTGACAATCCACCAGCTGACAGCCTTTCGGTACGAGGGCGGCTGAGATTGGAAGAAGTCCCACGCAGCTTTGTCCTGTCTGAGGAGCTGGTCGTAGGGAGGTTCGAGCTGGGGCCTTCGTTGTTCGTACGAGTAGACACCAGATCTGTTCTCCCGCCGGGCCTCGAAAGCTGCCAGGCCTGCGGGGTGCACGCGGCCTTGTTCGATGAGCTCTCGAGCGCGCGAGATGTTCACCTTGCTCCAGATGCTCCCGGGCTTCCGAGGCGTGAAACGGATGGTGTAGCTTCGATCATCGATCCGCTTGCGGATTCCGTCGATCCAGCCAAAGCAGAGTGCTTCGTCCACCGATTCGGGCCACGTGATGCATGGCTCGCCCGTGCCCTTCTTGAAGAAGCCGACCAGCAGCTCCCGCTCGGTCGCGTGGTGTCGAGTCAGCCACTCTCGGAATGCCAATGGCGTCGGGAAGAACGTGGGCTCCATGACTCTGTCGAT
>CAZQYU010000386.1:0-3461 GCA_964597585.1 uncultured Thermoanaerobaculia bacterium | reverse complement strand
CAGCTCACGTGGCCGAAGCCGTCCGCGTGCCTCGCCTCGTGCATGAGCAGCGCGAGGAACTCCGCCATTCCCTCCCAAGTTCGGTGGTAGTTGCGGTTGAAATCGTCCGAAGGCGTCAGCGTCATGTACAGCCGCCCGTCCGGCCAGGTTCCACAGCAGGAGTTGGATGAGGCGGAGGAGTCGATGTTGAGAACCTGGACCTTGGAGCGCAACCAGTCGTAGAGTGAAAGCGGAGTCCACGGGAGGTAGTTGCAGCGGTCGCGGTCAAGGTAGTAGATGGTCCGGAGCATGTGCAGCACCGACAGCTCGTCGGTGTACTCGGTCAGCGGCATCGCGGAGACCGGCTCAGTGCACGCGGAAGGGTTGAAGGTTGCGGGTACGCCGTCCCGCGTGATCGTGAAGTCGCTCAGGATCCTGCCGAGGGCGGGATCGTTGGTGGGGCACGTCTCCAAGAACGCATCGATGTCTGTGATGTGACAGACATCCTGCGCCCACAGTGGTTCGCCTGCCACCGCCACGAAACCGGCGAGAACGACTGGCACGAGACGAGCCAGGCGGCGCCACGGGAGGCGATGAGTCGCAGGAATCACGAAGGCCCGGGGGGACGTCGCTTGAAGGGGACCCTGCGCGGTGCGCCCGCCCCCGCTCGACGGCTTCGCACATGGGCGGACGGAGGGGTGCCGTGCCTCCAGTGGCACTCTGGCGCAACGACGGGCCGCGTCGTGACAGCCGGAACGATGGTTGGTCACTGGAGGCATCGCGAACCTGCCTTCCATGCTTGGGTTAATGTATAGGAATTCTAGCATTACGATTCTCATGTCACTTCGCGGGCGAGGGAGAAGGCATGTTCGAGAAGATCGAGTACAAGATGTTCCGCGGCACGCTGCAGACCTGGGACGAGCTCTTCTCCCAGGCCGCCGCGTTCGCCTCCACCCTGCGGCCGGAGGAGCTGATCAGCATCTCCCACTCAGAAGACAGCAACGACGGGGTGGTCGCGGTCTGGTACTGGGCGGATCTGCCGAAGCGCGGAGATGAGGACGGCACCCGGGCGATGCGAGGAGATTGAGCCCGGCCGCCGGCGCGCGCGCGGCGGTCCTCCTGATCTCGGGGAGTGTCGGACGGCCCTCGTTGGCGTGCGGACACTCCACCCGGGTTGATCGTGGCTCAGGACCTTCTTGAACTGTTCGGGAAGCACGATCTCGTCGTCGAGCAGGTCAGGCTACGGTGACGGGGTCGCCGTCGGAGGAGGCCACGGATTGCGACGCAGGCGGCGCTTGCTCCAGATCGCGCGATAGGGCGTCGGCTCGCCGGGTGGCGCCGTCAGGAAGCGTTTGTAAGTCCAGAGGTACTGCTCGGGGCAGCGGCGCACGCAGGTCTCGACGCCGCGGTTGAGGGTGGCGGCGGCGCGTTCCTCATCGGGGTCGGCGAGACCTTCCGGAGGTTGCTCGAAGCGGATGCGGAAGCCTCCCTCCCGGCAGCGTTCCGCCGTGACGAACAACGCCTCGCACCCGGTGCGTCCGAGGATCTTCGACACCAGCGTCATGGTCAGCGCGGGCACGCCGAAGAACGGAGCGTGCACGCCGTGCCCCTTCAGCGGCTCCTGGTCTGGCAGGATCAACACGGTGTGGTTGTTCCGCAGCGCTTTGAAGAGCGGCCGCATGCCGGCAGGTGTCGCCGGCACCATGATGCATCCGGTGCGCTGTCTGGCGCGGCGCATGAAGTCGTCAAGCTCGGCGATGCGGGGCGGTCGATAGAGGCCGAAGAACTGGGTGTGCCGCATCAGAAAGGCGTTGAGGAACTCCCAGTTGCCGAGGTGCGGGGCCAGGAGCAGGGTACCCCGGCCGCGGGACATCGCCCGCTCGAAGAGGTCCATTCCCTCGACCTCGCGCTCGAGCCGTCGGAGCCTTTCCGCCGGCCATCGCCAGATCGACAACATCTCGAGGACGGTGGCGCCGTTTTCGGTGAGCACGCGACGGACCAGGCGACGGCGATCGCCGTCCGTGAGGTCGGGAAAGCAGAGACTGAGGTTGAGGTCGGCTATGGCCCGCAGCGAGTTCGGAACGCGCGCCACGGCGCCGCCGGTGAGTCGCCCCAACCGTCGCGTCCACGCAAACGGCAGGCCTGCGCACAGCCTGCCGAAGGCCAGGACCAGGCGCGCCGTCGCCGGCGACGATCGAACGGTCTTGCGGGTCTGAGCGCGGTGCACCGTCGCATTGTGGCACTCCGGACGGAGCAGGCCACAATGGCTCAGGTCTTGGTGGCTGCGATGGCCCACGAGCTGGACGGCATGTAGACCCCGTCGGTGCGCAGGTGCTCTCGGAAAATGACCTCGAGTTCGCGCCGGATCTCGGGAAGCCGAGCCTGACCCTCGGGACCCGCCTCGCGGATGATCTCTCCCGAGGGACCGACCAGGATCTGGTAGTCGATGGCCTCCTCGATGTCCCGCCCGATGCACATGTCGACGTCAATGCGCTCGAAGCGGTCCACCTGCGAGAAGCCCGCGGCCTTCAGCATCAGCCGGTCGGTCTCCTCGCTGGCCATCGAGAACGGGCCCGGTCCACAGGTTGAGGCGCCGTCGCCCGGGGGAGGGAGATAGCTGAGGGCAACCTCCTTGGCCACCCTCCACGCGGGGTTGTCGGCCAGGCTGCGCCACACGACGAGGTAGAGTCGTCCGCCAGGTCTGAGCGCGCGGTGGGCCTGGCGCATGGCCGACACCGCAGACTCGAAGAACATCACACCGAAGCGGGAGAAAGCCACATCGAACCGCTCTTCGGGGAAGGGATGGACCTGGGCGTCGGCGAGCTCGTAGCGCACGTTCTCTGCGCCCGCTTCGATTCTCTCGCGTTCAGCGACATCGACGAAGGCATCGGTGCAGTCGATCCCGAGCACACTGCCGCTCGAGGTCACCATCCGGCTCATGTCCAGACAGGTCTCTCCGAAGCCGCAGCCGATGTCCAGCACGTGCTCGCCCGGACGGACCTCGAAGATCCCCTGTGCGAAGGCCACCCTGCTGTGCTCCTCGCCGTTGCCCGACAACAGGTGCCTGAAACGAAGCCACTTGGGCGTCAGAATCTCATTCCAACAGCGGACGAATCCCTCGTTCTGCAGAGCGGTCTCCATCGTTCACTCCCCTCCACGGCGCGGCGACGTCCACACCGATGATCCTGGATTGAAACCGAATCTCAATCTATACCATCTGCTCGCGGATCGCCACTCCGTGCTGAGAGCCTTCTTGGCGCCCTCGCGACCTGACGTGGTGAGAAATTTGGACACTCATTCTCAACCCGCGCCCGGGGTGGTCACCTGCCGAAGACCAGGTTGCCACCGACGTGACCAAGGGTCGCCAGGGCAACCATCCCGACCCCGAGGAAGCCCAGGTAGGCCGCCGCCGCGGCGATGCCGGCGAGGCTGCCGAGCTTCATGAGGCCGTCCGCGCCGGAGAACACCGCGCCCGAGGCGTG
>CAZQYU010000385.1:0-3463 GCA_964597585.1 uncultured Thermoanaerobaculia bacterium | reverse complement strand
GCTCGGGTCCGACGCCTCGGGTCACCAGGACCTTGATGTACGCGTCCCTGAGGGTGTTTGCGCGCACCGTGGCGAGGATTGCGTCGGTCATCTCCTCCCGGCTCATTGGGAGGTCAAGGCGGACGGCGTGGAGCGAGCGATACAGCCGGTTGACATGCGCCTCCAGCTTGAACACCCATCCGTGCATCGCGAACATCGTGTCGAAGACGCCGTCGCCGTAAAGCAGGCCGTGGTCGAACACGGAGACGGCAGCCTCCCCGGAAGCCACCATACGGCCGTTAAGGTAGATGACCCCGCCGCGGGCCTCCGTCACAGTTCACCTCGGTGAGCGATGGTGGCCGACATCCGTCCGCCAACCGTGACAACAACGGGTGCGGCGCTCAGAGTACCGGCTCGCCCGAGATCGGGATCGAGCGCTCGTCCGCGACCGGGCTCCGGCCCTCGAGAAAGTCGAAGTCGCACCCCTCGTGCGTCTGGTTTACATGGTCAATGTAGAGCCGCTCATACCCGCGAGTCGGGCCCGTGTCGCGGGGCTGCCATTCGGCCAGGCGGCGCGCGATCTCCTCGTCGCTGATCCTGACCTCGAGTCGGCGGTTGGACGTGTCGAGGGAGATGACATCTCCGTTGCGAACGATGGCGAGCGGCCCGCCGACGGCCGCTTCCGGCGAGACGTGCAACACGGCCGTACCGAACGCCGTGCCACTCATCCTGGAGTCACTGATACGGACCATGTCGCGCGCGCCCTGCTCGAGGACCTTGCGCGGAAGCGGGATGCTCCCCCACTCAGGCATCCCCGGTGCACCGCGCGGCCCGCCGTGCTTGAGCACGATGACGTCGTCGGGTCCGACGTCGAGGTCGAGATCGTCGAGGCGCGCCGCGAGGTCGTCATGGTTCTCGAACACCACGGCTCGACCCTCGTGCACAAGAAGGTCAGCCGACGCCGCGGTCTGCTTGAGGATCGCGCCGTTCGGGGCGAGATTTCCCTGGAGGACGACGATGCCCCCCTCGGGTGCGATGGCAGTGTCGATGCTCCGGATGACCTCAGTATTCACGACGTTCACGCCCTTGATGGTGTCGCCGACGGTCGCGCCCGTGATCGTCTCCGCGTCGAGCCGGATCAGGGTCGCCAACTGTGACATGAGCGCCGGGACGCCGCCCGCGTAATAGAAGTCCTCCATCAGGTACTTGCCAGCCGGCTTGAGGTTCACCAGGACAGGCGTCTCCCGGGAGAGCCGGTCGAACGCCGTGAGCGGCAGTTCCAGGCCGAGACGGCGCGCGATCGCTACGAGGTGGATGACCGCGTTCGTCGACCCAGCGACCGAGGACAGGACACGGATCGCATTCTCGAACGCCGCATCCGTGAGAATTCGCGAGGGGCGGATGTCCTGCTCGGCGATCTCGACGGCTCGGTGACCGATGTACTGGGCAAGTCGCAGCCTGTTTGAGTCGACCGCGGGGATCGCCGCGGCCGTCGTGGGTGCGATGCCGAGCGCCTCGGCGATACAGGCCATCGTGGAGGCCGTGCCCATGGTCATGCAGTGGCCGGGGGAGCGCTCGATGTGGCTCTCGAGCTCACGCCAATCCTCCGGGCTCATCCGCCCGGCACGGTACTCCATGTAGAGCCGGTGGGTGTCCGTGGATGAGCCGACGTCGTCGCCGCACCACTTCCCGTTGAGGCCCGGGCCACCCGGCAACATGATGGTGGGGATGTCGGTGCTCGCCGCCCCGAGGAGCATGCCGGGGATCGTCTCGTCGCAGGCGCCGAGCATGACGACGGAGTCGACCGGGTATGCGCGGATAGTCTGCTCGACCTCCATGGCCATCAGGTTCCGATGCATGAACGAGATGCCGACGGGGCGGGCGAGGTCGGCACCCATCGTCAGGGTCGGGAACTCGAGCGGGAAGCCACCCGCCTGCCACACGCCCCGCTTCACGGCCTCGACGAGCTGGCGGAAGTGCAAGTGGCAGCGGGTCAGCTCGCTCCAGTTGTTGGCGATGCCCACGACGGGCCTGCCCGTGAAGTCACCCTCCGAGAAGCCCTGGACCTTCATGGCGGTCCGCTGGAGGAAGCCGTCGACACCACCAGCCTCGAACCACTCGGCGCTCCGGTATGTGCGCGTTTCAGTGGACAACGCAAACTCCCTCCCAGGACTTGGCCGGGTCGCCGCCACGGCACCCGGGACGGACCATACCGAATGGTCAGATTGACTGACGAGTCTTCCTCGGCCATCTGTATTCTGACCGATGCCGTCAAGGACGTCCCACAGGGCCCGTGCATCACCTCGCGGCGCTCGGAGGGTCCAGCGTCCGCATCGACCCGATGACGTCAAGCCTGTTGCGTGAATGCAGCAAGCGGGCGAGCGGCCAGAAGCCCGTTGAGGCGGACGACCTGGCCGTGGAGAAGCCGATCGGCTGACCGGCGGTCGGTGAGGCTGCCGATCGGGCGGAGCCGGCGGCAGCGGAGCTCGCGGAAGGCGCGCTCGATCAGGTTGGTCGTGCGCAGGTTGGCCCGGAGCGGCTCCGGCAGTGCGAACACCGCGAGCAGGGCGTCGAGGTCGCGCTCGAGGTTGCGCACGAGCACGGGATGGCGCTCTCGCTAGGTGCTCGCCCAGCGCCAGTACGCCTCCACGGCGGCCCCGGCGAGTGCGGGCCCTGTAGGCGGTGGGTCCAGCAGAGCTGGAGGGCAGCCTCTGGGGGCGACCGCGACCGCGATCCCGCCCGCGCCGTCTGCGGTGACGAGGACGACCGCGTCCGGGTCGAGGCCCCGGGCGACCAGGGACGTGAGGAGGCGCGACCACTCGGTGGCCGAGTCCGACGCCGCCTGGCCGTAAGTCGAGCAACTCGCGACGGCCGTCGGCGGCGACCCCGTACACCGCGAGCACCACCCGCCGCTATGCCCTGCCCGGCCGGTTCCGCACCGACACCCACATCCCGTCGGCGAGCAGGTAGCGGGCGGGGAAGTCGATCGGCCGGCGGTGGAAGGCGGCGACCTGGGCGTCGAGCTCGCGGGCGAGGCGGCTGATGGCCGAGGCCGAGAGCGACACCCCGGTGAGGGTGGCGGCGAGGGCCGCGATCTCCCGGGTGGAGAGGCCGCGCAGGAACGCCCGGCCCGCAGGACGCTGTCGACCGTCGCGGTGCGCCTGGCGGCGGCGCGCAGGAAGGAGGGCCGGTACGGGCCCAGCCCGGCGAGGGACGCGCAGGTCGGTCGCCCCGAGCTCGGTCACGAGCGTCCCTTGGTACGAGCCGTTGCGCAGGTCCGTCCGCCGCGGCGTCCGCTCGTACCGGGCGGCCTCGAGCTCGGCCTCGAGCTCGTCCTCCATCGTGGTCTCCAGAATCCGGCGGACCGCCTCGGAGCAACTCCGGGCGGAGGTTGCCCCAGAGGACGACCTCGTCGCAGACCTCCGCCCAGCGCTGGGCTTCCGTGCCTTCGGTCAGAGCACGTACCGTTGCCATCGGGCGTACT
>CAZQYU010000384.1:0-3478 GCA_964597585.1 uncultured Thermoanaerobaculia bacterium | reverse complement strand
TGCGGCATCTGCCACTCCGACATCCACTCTGGAAGCTGCTCGGCAAGCGGCGCCGGATCACCGGCTCGCCGATCGGCGGCCGCGCGATCATGACCGAGATGCTCGACCTCGCCGACCGATTCGGGATCGAGCCGGTGATCGAGCGCTTCCCCTTCGCCGAGATCAACCGGGCGCTCGGCGCGGTCCGCGCCAACCGGGTGCGCTACAGGGCGGTGCTCACGGAGTCATGAGCGCGGCTGCCCCGCCCGCTGCGCCGGCGCCCCCGGACGCCGACTGGCGGCTGTGGGCCGACGCAACCTGCGCCGGGCTCTCGGCCCTGGTGCCGATCCCGCTCCTCGACTTGGCCTTCGAGCGCTTTTTCCGACGCAGGATCCCGCGCGCCGTCGCCAAGGTGCGCGGGATCACCCTCGACCCCGAGGCCGATCGCTGCCTGGGTCGGCGCTTCGGCTCGGCCCTGATCGGAGGGTGTCTGGGGGTGCCGATCACGGTCGGACGGTCGCTGCTGCGGAGCGTGTGGCACAAGGTGATCTACGTGCTCGCGGTCGCCGATGCGGCGTCGCTGATCAGCGAGTACTGGCACCGTGCCTACCTGATCGACCACCTCGCCCGGGCGGGCTATCTCGCCCCGGACGTCGATCGCGCCGCTGTGCTGCGGATCTTCGAGCAGGCCTTGCGCGAGGCCGATACGAGCCCGCTCAAGGGAGTGGCGCGCAGGGTCGCAGGTGGGGCCCGCCACGGCCTGGGGCTGCTGCTGCGGGCGCGGCGGGAGGGTGCTGCCGCCGCGACCGAACCGGTGGCCGAGCTGGTCCGCGCGAGCTGGATGGCGGGCGCCGACCGCTCGCTCGTCGAGCTGGCGGCGCGGTTCGACGCGCTCTACCGTGGCGCCGGCGAAGCCGACTGAATCACAGAGCGGAGACGCACGAAGCGAGACGCGAAAGGTACAGCGCATGGAGGCGCACTGCGAACTCCCGGATGACTGCACGTTCGCGTGGAAACGCTCAAACCGTCGCACCCTGGTGTCCTGGTGTTCAGAGACCCAAGCACTCGTGAGACCAAAGCTCAGAATCGCGCCAGTGTTCGATCTTGCGGCCAGCGATCCCACATTTTGCTTCTCGCGTCTTGCTTCTAACGTCTCTGTGTCTCTGTGGCTCGCGCCCGGGTGGGCGGGGGAAAGAGGGGGGAAATGGAGCGGGAGACGGGATTTGAACCCGCGACGTCAACCTTGGCAAGGTTGCACTCTACCGCTGAGTTACTCCCGCTCAGCGCCGGCTCGCGCCGGGAGAGAAAAGCTAGCAATCCGCGCCGCTGGTGTCAAGTCCCGCCGGCAGCCGCCGCTTCGCCGACGGCTGCCTGCGGGAAGGTCTCGATCAGCTGGAGGGCCATTTCATCCCAAGCTCGTGGACCAGGAAAGCGAGCTTGTCGGCGGCCTCCTCGACCTGCTTGGTGACCGGCTTGCCGGCGCCATGCCCCGCCCGGGTCTCGACCCGGAGCAGGATCGGCGCGTCGCCGGCCTGAGCCGCCTGCATCGCGGCCGTGTACTTGAACGAGTGTCCGGGGACCACCCGGTCGTCGTGGTCCGAGGTCATCACCAGCACCGCGGGGTAGTGGGTTCCCGGCTTCACATTCTGGTAGGGCGAGTACGCGCGCAGCACGGGGAACATCTTGGGATCCTCGGGGGAGCCGTAGTCGCTCACCCAGGCCCAGCCGATGGTGAACTTGTTGAAGCGCAGCATGTCCATCACGCCGACCTCGGGGATCGCCGCCGCGAACAGGTCCGGGCGCTGGTTCAACACGGCGCCCACGAGGAGCCCGCCGTTGGAGCCGCCGTTGATCGCGATCCGTCCCGGCCGGCTCCAGCCGCTCGAGACGAACCACTCGGCGGCGCCGATGAAGTCGTCGAACACGTTCTGCTTGTTGGCAAGGCGGCCGGCGTCGTGCCAGGCCTGTCCGTACTCGCCGCCGCCGCGCAGGTTGGCCGAGCCGAACACGCCGCCCATGCGCAGCCATTGGATGATCCAGTCGCGGTAGCGCGGCACGACGGGCACGTCGAAGCCGCCGTAGCCCTGAAGCAGCACCGGAACGTTGCCGTCGGGCGTCACGCTCTTCAGGTGGCTGACGAACATCGGCACCTTGGTGCCGTCCTTGCTCGTGGTCCAGACCTGCTCGGTGACGAACTCCGCCGGGTCGAAGGGCACCTCGGGGCTGCGGAACACGGTCGCCGACCCGGTCGTCGGATCGAGGCGGTAGATCGTGGGCGGGGCGGCGAAGCTCTGGTAGGTGAAGAATGCCTGAGCGGCACTGCGCCGGCCGTCGAGGTGGGTGACCGTGCCCGGGCCCGGTAGCGCCACTTCGCCCTTCGGGGCCCCGTCGAGACCGACCAGCTCGAGCTTCGCGGTCGCATCGACGAGGCGGTGGACGATCAGCGTGTCGCCCGCGGCGGTGACGTCGCTCAGCACCGAGGCGCCCTCGGGGATCAGCTCCCGCCGTCGTTCCGGGTGGAGCGCGTCGATCGCGACCACGCGGCCGAGGGGCGCGGCGTCGTCGGTGCGGAAGATCAGCTCGTCGCCTTCCGAGGTGATGAGGTTCCATCCCGCGTCGAAGTTGTCGATGAGCGGGACGAAGTCCGCGCCCTTGTGAGCGAGGTCGCGCACCAGCACCATGCTCTTGCGCTCGGAGCCGCGCCGGATGCTGAGCACCTGCCAGCGGCCGTCCTCCGTGTCCTCGGCGCCGAACATCCACGTGGGCTGGTCCGGTCGCTGGTAGACCAGTGC
Organism: uncultured Thermoanaerobaculia bacterium; assembly: GCA_964597585.1. Taxonomy (GTDB): domain Bacteria; phylum Acidobacteriota; class Thermoanaerobaculia; order Thermoanaerobaculales; family Sulfomarinibacteraceae; genus CAVSIS01. The sequence continues at coordinate 707 of CAZQYU010000384.1, read as the reverse complement.
GTCCTCACTCTGGGGCGTTCCGATCCGGTGCCGCATCAGGCGCGGAGCGGAGGAGATGGCCTCGCGCTCGCTGCCCGCCGCCGGCTGGTCGTAGGCCGCGTAGGTGAAGGAACGGCCGTCCGCGGCCCAGTTGGCGTTCGAGAACTTCGACCACTCGAGCCGGTCGGGTAGATCCTCACCGGTCGCGACGTCGCGCACCCGCCACGTGCGCCAGTCGGAGCCGCCATCGGAGAGGGCGTAGGCGAGCAGGCTGCCGTCGGGGGAGGGCGAAGGCCAGAACACGGCGATCGTGCCGTCTGCTGAGAGGCCGTTGGGGTCGAGCAGCACCCGCGGCGCGGCGTCGGGCCCGGCCTGGACCCAGATCACGTCCTGGGCCTGGCTGCCGTCATTCGCGAGCCAGAAGACGCGCGTGCCGGAGGCGAACGCCTGGGTCACGCCGGGCACGCGGTAGAGGGCGTCGAGCGGTGCGATGAGCGCCGCGCGCGCGGGGATCGCGTCGAGGTAGGACCTCGTGAGTGCATTCTCGGCCTCGACCCAGGCGTGAACCTCGGGCGAGTCGATGTCCTCGAGCCAGCGGTAGGGGTCGGCCACCTTGACGCCGTTGTAGTCGTCGACCACGTCGACGGTCCGGGCTTCGGGGTAGGTGAGCTTTGTGCGGCCGGGGCCGGTGCCGCACGCCACGGCAGCGGCCAGGCTGAGCATCAGGA
>CAZQYU010000383.1:0-3481 GCA_964597585.1 uncultured Thermoanaerobaculia bacterium | reverse complement strand
GTCGCCGGCATCACGGTGTAGCCCATGAAGTTGCGGTGCAGCCGGCCTTCGTCGAGGGCGCGGGCGAGCTCGTCGTCGGGGCGTGCGAAGTGGTCGAATCCGACGAAGCGGTAGCCGGCGGCGGTGAACTCGTCCGCGGCGCCGGCGAAGAGGCGGAACTTCTCCCACCCGCGCGGTAGAGTGGCCTCGTCGAGCTGGCGCTGGTGGGGCTTGATCCAGGGCACATGGGCGTAGGAGAAGCAGGCCACGCGGTCCGGGGCGAGCTCGGCGACCACGATGCGCACGGTGCGCCGGAACTGGGCCTCACTCTGGTGCGGCAGGCCGTAGATGAGGTCGACGTTCACCGACGAGAAGCCGAGCCGGCGCGCCGCGTCGACATGCTCGCGGCTGAGCTCGAGCGGCTGCACCCTGCGCACCGCCTCCTGGACCGCGGGGTCGAGGTCCTGTACACCCATCGAGAGTCGGTTGAAGCCGAGACCGCGCAGGGTCTCGAGGTGCTCCATCGAGGTCACGCAGGGATCGACCTCAATCGCCACCTCGGCGTCGGGGGCGACCTCGAAGCGGGTGGTGATGGCGCTGTAGAGCCGCTCACATTGAGCCGGGGTGAGGTAGGTCGGCGTGCCGCCGCCCCAGTGCAGCTGATTCAGCCGGCGGCGCGATCCGAGACTCGCCGCAAGCAGCTCGAGCTCGCGCTCGACCGCCTCGAGGTAGGCGACCTCGGGCCCGTGGTGCGGCGAGATCACGATGTTGCAGCCGCAGTACGTGCACCGCGCCTCGCAGAACGGGATGTGGACGTACATCGACAGCGGTGCGTCGGTCACGTCGGCGGCCACTGTGAGCCGCTCACGATAGGCGGCTTCGTCGAAGCCGGCGTGGAACAGTGGCGCCGTCGGGTAGGAGGTGTATCGCGGCCCGGGCCGGTCATACTTGGCGAGCAGCCTCGGAGTCAGCGCGGTGAGGCCGAGGGGAGAGGTGTCATTCATACTCGATCTCAATCTTGCGCCGGTCCGGGAGTGGCGTCAAACCCGGTGGTCTGCGAGGCCTGGACGGTGCGCACAAAGGTCTCCATCGCCGCTACCGGGACCTCGGGCGTGATGCCGTGGCCGAGGTTGGCGATGTAGCCGGAGCGTGGGGCGATCGCGAGCATCGCCTCGGTCCGCCGCCGGATCTCGTCGATCGGGCCCATCAGGACGCCGGGGTCGAGGTTGCCCTGGAGGGCGTGGTGAGGCAGCAGCCGGGGCGCGCGCTCGAGGTCGGCGCGCCAGTCGAGACCGATGACCTCGCACGGCATGTCGACCAGGTCGTGGAGGAAGTGGGTCCCGCCGTGGGCGAAGTAGATGCGGGGTACGTCGAGATCGGCGATCGCGGCGAGCAGTCGACTCGCGGGCCTCAGCGCCCAGTGGCGGGCGTCGTCCGCGGCGAGCGCGCCGACCCACGAGTCGAACACCTGGACTGCCTGCGCGCCGTGCGCCACCTGCGTACGCAGGTAGGCGGCCATGGCGTCGGCGAGGGTGTCGAGCAGGCGGTTGAAGGCCTCGGGGTGGGTGAGGGCGAAGTGCTTGGTGCGGGTGAAGGAGCGCGAGGTGGTGCCCTCGATGACGTAGCTCGCGAGGGTCCAGGGCGCACCGCAGAAGCCGATCAGGGCGACCTCGGCGGGGAGCGCGGCCCGCACCCGTTCGAGTGCCTCGCCGAGGTACTCGGTTCCGCCCCAGGGCTCCGGGACCACCAGGCGTTCGAGATCGCCGGGCCCCTGGATCGGGTTGGCGATGTGCGGTGCGGGGGTGAAGTCGAGCTCGATCCCCATCGGGACCAGCGGCGTCAAGATGTCAGAGAAGATGATCGCGGCGTCGAGGCCGAAACGGCGGATCGGCTGCAGGGTGACCTCGGCGGCGATCTCGGGCGTCCTGCACATGGTCAGGAAGTTGCCGGCGCGTGAGCGCACCTCACGGTACTCGGGCAGGTAGCGCCCGGCCTGGCGCATGACCCACACCGGCGGCCGGTCGACCGGCTGTCTCCGGCAGGCGGCGAGGAACCTGTTCATGCCGGAACCTCCACGCTCACGAAGCTGCACCGGCCTCTTGGTGTCTTGGTGTCTTGGTGGTGGATTCCCGCTGCTCCGGATCACGCGACCTCCGCTACTGCGGCATCGAATGCGGCGAGGGTCTCGTCGATGACGTCGGCGTCGTGGGCGGTGGAGATGAACATCACCTCGTAGGCCGACGGCGCGAGCGAGACTCCGCGCGCGAGCAGCTCGCGGTGCAGCGCGGCGTAACGTGCGGCGGCCTCCGGGCGGATGTCCTCGTACCTTCTCGGCGGCGGGCCGTCCTGGAGCGCGAGCCACAGGATGGAGCCGACACGGACGACCGACCACGGGCGGCCGCGGCGGTCGAGGACCTCCCTCAGGCCGGTCTCGAGGCGTGCACCGAGACCCTCGAGGTCGCACCATGCCTGACCCTCGTCCGCGAGCAGCTCATCGAGGGTTGCGATCCCTGCGGCCATCGCGACCGGGTTTCCCGACAGGGTTCCGGCCTGGTACACGGGGCCAAGCGGCGCGAGCTGTTCCATGAGGTCCCGGCGTCCGCCGTAGGCGCCGACGGGCATGCCGCCGCCGATGACCTTGCCGTAGGTCACGAGGTCGGGGATGACGCCGTACATTCCGGCCGCACCCGCAGGGCCGAGCCGGAAACCGGTGATGACCTCGTCGAAGATGAACAGGGCGCCGGCTGCGGTGCACAGCTCCCGCAGACGGCGGACGTACTCCGGCCGCTGCACCAGAAGGCCCGAGTTAGCCGGAACGCCCTCGATGATCACCGCCGCGATCTCGCCCCCGCGCTCGGCCATCAGGGACTCGAGGCCCTCGATGTCGTCGAGCGGGAGGACGAAGGTGTGCCCGGCGAAGGCCTCGGGGACTCCGGCCGACGACGGTGTGCCGAAGGTGGCGAGCCCGGAGCCCGCGGAGACCAGGAGGTGGTCGACGTGGCCGTGGTAGCAGCCGGTGAACTTGACGATCCCGTCCCGCCCAGTGGTGCCACGCGCGAGCCGCACAGCCGACATCACCGCCTCGGTGCCCGAGGACACGAAGCGGACCATCTCGAGGAACGGCACCGCGCCGACCACCAGCTCGGCGAGCTCGACCTCGGCCGGACAGGGCGCGCCGTAGGACAGGCCCCGCCGCGAGGATTCGCACACCGCCTCGACGACCGCGGGGTGGGCGTGGCCGAGGATCAGCGGACCCCAGGAGCCGACGTAGTCGGTGTACCGGCGGCCATCGACGTCGGTGACGTGGCAGCCGGCGGCGCAGGCGTAGAAGAAGGGCTCGCCGCCGACGCTTCGGAACGCCCGCACCGGCGAGTTCACCCCCGCCGGAAGCAGCTCGCAGGCGCGCCGGTAGAGCTCGCGGGAGCGCGGCCCGGCGCTCACAGCCAGCCCTCCGCGAGTGCCTGCCGGCCGTGGTAGGTGATCAGGATGTCGGCGCCGGCGC
>CAZQYU010000382.1:0-3497 GCA_964597585.1 uncultured Thermoanaerobaculia bacterium | reverse complement strand
GGGCGCGCTACGCCGCCTACGCTTCGGTTGTCGACAACGCCAGCGGCGACCCGGCCCTGGTGACGCCGGTCAGGGTGGCGCCGTGATCAGAGGTGCCTGCCACGCGACCCCGGCGTCGCGCGTCCATCGCGAACCACAGCAGTCACCGCAGGCCGGCCGCGTGCTATCGTCCCGCCGTGCGCCTGTCTCCGCGGACGGTTCTCAGAGTCATCTCCTACTGGCCTCCGTACCTGGCCAGCGGAATCAAGGTCGTCGAGGTGGCCGACGACCTGTCGAGGGTGACGGTCTCGCTCAGGGTGCGCCCGTGGAACAAGAACTACTTCGGCACCCACTTCGGGGGCTCCCTGTACTCCATGTGCGACCCTTTCTTCGTCTTTCTCCTCGTCCAGCAGCTCGGCAGCGACCACATCGTCTGGGACAAGGCCGCTGAGATCGAGTTCGTCAAGGCGGTGTCGGAGCCGGTGTTCGCGACCTTCGTCATCGAGCCGACCCGTGTCGACGAGATCCGCCGGGCCGCCTTGGAGCGATTCAGCGTCGAACCCGAGCTCGCCACCCAGATCGTCACCGCCCGCGGTGAGGTCGTCGCCAAGGTGAGGAAGACACTCTACGTCCGTCGAAGCGACGCGAAGGAGAGATTCTCCCTCCAGCCCCGACCCTGACGGGCGAGCCGCGCCCGCATCCGCGCCATGCGCGGCAGGACCGCGAAGGTCGCGGCCCGGCGCCCGGACGGCGGCGGGTACCAGCGCGGCGCATGCGTCCCGTCGCTCAGCGCCCACGGTGGCGAAGAGAAAGAGGCTGTCCTTCCTCCGCGGAGAGCTCGGCGACGCGTGAGCGCCGAGATGCCCCTGGGATCGAGGTCGTGTCGAGCGCCCGGCCAAGTGACAACCACGACTTGAGAACATAGCTTTGGTACAAACACACATCGTGCCAACAGTGGAGGTTGACCATGGTGCTTCCGAATCGTTTCGCGCTGCTCACCGCTCTGCTGATCGCCGTGACCGCGAGCGTCCCCGCAACTGCCCAGAACCTGCTCCAGAACCCTTCCTTCGACAGTGACGGTTTGGGCTGGACCGAGGGCGGGTGGGTGGACGCCGTCTTTCGGGACGATGTCGGCAGCCCGTTCGCCGGCGGAAGCGGTCCGGGCGCCCTCGAGCTCTTCTTCTTCTACCGGGGCGGCGGCTCGAACGGCGTCTACCAGGAGGTACCGGTCACCGGGGGGGCGACCTACTCCGCTGCCGTCAGCGTCTTCATGCCGAGCCCCGACAACCCTGCCCTCGGCGCGCCAATGGTCATCGGGTGGTACGCCGCGCCGCACCACTACCTCTACTCGGACTACCTCGAGCCGGAGCCACTGGTGCGGGACCAGTGGATGAGGATCTCCTCCCACGTCGTGGCACCGGAAAGCGCCACTCACGCCTGGGTGGTCGCCGCCATCACGAACCCGAACGATGCCACCGAGACGCGGTCGAGCATCACCTTCGTCGACGACGCGTACTTCGCGCTGGAGGAGTCCGACACGACGACGCAGGAGCTCTTCATCCCGGCGGCCGCTTCGGCTCACGGCCAGCAGGGGACCTTCTGGACCACGAACGGATGGCTGCACAACGGCTCGGACGACTCCGCGGACGTCTACGGAGCCTTCCTCTCTCAGGGCCGGGACAACTCCGCCGCCATCGCCGCGCCGACGTTCCTCGCGACCATCCCGGCCCACGGCACCGCGGTGCTCGACGACCTTGTCGCCGGGCTCGGGGGCTCGGACACGACCGGTGGTCTCTACCTGCTCGGGGAGCTGGATCGGCTCGACGGACCGCTCCCCTTCCTCTTCGTGACGTCGCAGACCTCGACGCCGAACACCGCGGGGCAGGGCTCGTACGGCCAGGGCATTCCTGCGTTCGCGGCGAACACCGCGACACGGACCGTTGCGCCCGGCGCCTGTCAGAGCGCGCAGAAACGGACCAACGTCGGGGTGCTCAACACGTCCTCGCACGCGATTGCGCTGACCGTCACCGTCCTCGACGAGGTGGGGGTAGTCGTGGCCCAAATCCGGTGGACCCTCGCGCCCTACGAGCAGCGGCAGGTCGGCCTCCCCAGCTTCGGCATCAGCTCGCTGGACGCCGGCAGCGTCGTGTTCGAGAGAGACTCTGCCCAAGGGTCCTTGTGCGGCTACCTGAGCATCATCGACCAGGACACCGGCGATGCCGTCTACGTCGCCGCTCAGTGAGAGCAGATCCTCTCGCTGCGCTCGAGTCTCTGCTTGTGTAGAAGGCAGAGAGCACGGCGGCTTCGCCGGGGGTGAACGATCGGGAGAACAAGGAGGCGGCGCGGTACGGGAGCAGGGCGGGTTCGCTCGCTGAGCTCGCGTCTCTGCCAACCCTGAAAGAGGGAAGAAGACACCTACTCGAGATCGAGGTACAGCTTGAGCGCGGCGCGGACTGCAGCCCGAAGCTCAGGGGAAGTGAGGCTTCCAAGGCGCTGCCGCAGGCGGTTCGAGGAGATCGTCCTCACCTGGTGCGCCATGGCGACCGACTCATCCGGCTGCCCGGCTTCACCGGCCGGGAGCAGCACCTCGGTGCTGTAGACCCGCCGGCCCGGCCTGCGGGTGGTCAGTGGGATCACCGCCACGATCGGCAGCGCCCGATTGACCGTCTCCCTCGACACGACGAGCACCGGGCGTGTCCCTGCCTGCTCGGAACCCTCGACCGGGTCGAGAGCCGCGCGAAAGAGCGACCACTGAAAGGGCTCGTTGCTCATCCGTCGTCTCGTTCGACCTCGGCGTCGGCGTGCTCGAAGTCGCGCGCGGCCTCGGCGATGTCGGCCAGAAAGAGCGGATCCCGGGCCGCTTCCGCGAGCTCATTCGCGAGCCTGCGCTCGCTCTCGGTGCGTAGAGCCTCCTCGAGCGCACGCTCGACGAAGGCGCTGTAAGAAGGCGCCGCACCCTCGGACACCACCGAGCGAATCTTCTCGACGAGCGGCTCGGGGAGCGAGTACGTGACCTTGATGCTCTCTCGAGGCGCCATGACACCACCTTTCCGTACCACCGATGATACCACCAAGATTGCAATACTCAACTCGCCGCGCCGGTGCGATGGCGTCGCCCGCGGCTCCCCCGCGCCGGGCACCGGTGGTGCGCTTCCCCCCAGTCGGGACGGGTTGTCGTAGCATGAGCGGACCGCGCCGCGGGGAGAGGTCTCCGGCGCCTCGTCACGAATCCAGTCACACCGCGTGCACGACAAGGAGGGACCACGTGAGACGAATGATGAGCGCTGTCGTCATGATGCTGGCCGTGGCCACCGCATCCGCGGCCGGGGCCGCACAACCGAAAAAGGACACCGACAAGCCAGAAGCGAAGCCCGACATTCCCAAGTCGGAAAGCTCGGTCACGACCCACAGCATCGTCATCGACGGCACGCGGATCGACTACACCGCGACGGCGGGCACGTTGATCGTGCGCAACGGCAAGGACGAGCCCTACGCGAGCATGGGCTACGTCGCCTACA
>CAZQYU010000381.1:0-3500 GCA_964597585.1 uncultured Thermoanaerobaculia bacterium | reverse complement strand
TGCCGTTGATGACCGCAGCGATGCGCGCGGTGTTGATGGGATCGAGCCCGGTGGTGGGCTCATCGAACAGCAGGATCTCGGGCTCGAGCGCGATCGCGCGGGCAAAGCCGACGCGGCGCCGCATCCCGCCCGACAGCTCGGCCGGCATCTTGCTCTCGACGTCGTCGAGACCGACCAGGCGCAGGCACTGCCGCACGCGCTCGGCGATCGCCTCCCGACTCCGTCGGGCGTGCCGGCGCAATGGGAACGCGACGTTGTCGAACACGGTCATCGAGTCGAACAGGGCGCCTTCCTGGAAGCTCATTCCGAAGCGCTTGCGCAGCTCGAGCGCGATCTCCGGGCTGGCTGCGGTCAGGTCGACGCCATCGACCACCACGTGGCCCTCGTCGGGCAGGTAGAGACCGATGAGGTGCTTGATGAGGACGGTCTTGCCGGCGCCCGAGCCGCCGACCACCACGACCGACTCTCCGGGCATGACCTCGAGGTCGACGCCGTCCAGCACCCGGTTGGGTCCAAACGACTTGACCAGGGAGATGACGCTGATCTCGGGCTGTGCCTGAGCTTCCATCGCCGCCTCAGAACAGGATCTTGGTGAGGAAGAAGTCGGACAACAGGATGGACAGCGAGCCCATCACCACCGCCGCGGTGGTCGCGCGGCCGACCCCCTCCGCCCCTCCCGAGGTGTAGAACCCCTTGGAGCAGCCGGTGACCGAGAGGACGAAGCCGAAGAACGCCGCCTTGATCAGCCCGGACGTGACGTCGTTGACCTCCATGTACTGAAATGTCCGGTCCCAGTAGAGGTAGCTGTTGGCACCGAAGAGACCCACCGCGATCACGTAGCCGCCGAGGATGCCGATCGCGTCGCCGATCAGCGTGAGCAGCGGCAACATGAGCACCGACGATCCGACCCGCGGCACCACCAGGTACTGCACCGGCTCGACCGCCATCGCGTACAGCGCGTCGATCTGCTCGGTCACGCGCATGGTGCCGAGCTCGGCCGCCATCGACGAGCCCACCCTGCCCGCGACCATCAGGGCGGTCAGCACCGGTGCCAGCTCACGGGTCAGCGACAGGGCGACGACCGAGGCGACGAAGCCCTCGGCGTGGAAACGCTCGAAGCCACGGTAGGTCTGCAGCGCGAGCACCATCCCGGTGAACATGGTGGTCAGGAAGACCACCGGAATCGAGTCGTAGCCGACCCGCACCATCTGCTTGAGCCACTCGCGCGGCTCGAACGGCGGCCGGACCGTCCACAGGAAGGACTGGGCCGCGATGTAGAAGAAGCGGCCCAGCTCTTCGAGCAGGTGCAGCATCATCAGGCCGAAGCTCTCCAGCCAGGCAATCACCCGCACCTCCCCTACCAGGGTGCCTCGCCCTCGTCGTGCGCGAGGTCGGCATTCTCAAATCTCGTGTACTCGTGCTGGAAGACAAGGTCGATCTGGCCGGTGGGGCCGTTGCGCTGCTTGGCAATGATGAGCTCGGCCAGGCGCCGGTCGTCGACCTCTGGATCGTACATCGCCGGCCGGATGATGAACAGAACGACGTCGGCGTCCTGCTCGATCGAGCCCGACTCGCGCAGGTCGCTGAGCTGCGGCCGGTGATCTCCGCCACGACGGTCGGGCTGGCGGCTGAGCTGAGACAGCACCAGCATCGGGACGTCGAGCTCCTTGGCCACCGCCTTGAGCCCGCGTGAGATCGCGGACACCTCCTCGTTGCGGCTGGAGAAGCGGGCGCCGCCCGACATCAGCTGGAGATAGTCGACCATGACCAGGTCGATGCCCTTGTCCTGCTTGAGCCGCCGCGCCTTGGCCGAGAGCTCGAGGACCGACATCCCGGGCGTGTCGTCGACCCAGATCGCCGCTTCCTCGAGGGTCTGGGCGGCCATCGTCAGGCGCGGCCAGTCGGCCTTGGCGAGGTAGCCGGTGGCGAAACGCTTCTGGTCGACCCGCGCCTCCGCGGAGAGAATCCGGCGCACCAGTGAATCGGCCGACATTTCGAGCGAGAAAATGGCGACCCTGGCGCCGCAGCGCAGCGCCGCGTGGGTGCAGATGTTGAGGGCGAGCGACGTCTTGCCCATCGACGGACGTGCGGCCAGGATCACGAGGTCCTTGCGCTGCAGACCGGAGGTGAACTCGTTGAGCCGGGTGTAGCCGGTGTCGAGACCGGTCAGGGTGGAATGGGAGCTGCGCGCCGCCTCGAGGTTGGCGACCTCGCGCCGGGTCACCTCGCGGATGTGCACCAGCCCCCCGGACAGCGCGTCCTCGGCGATCCGGTAGACATCGGCCTGGGCCTGCTCGACGGCTTCCCTGGCGAGGCCCTGGTCGAGGGTGCAGGTGGTCAGCATCCGCTGCGCAGCCGCGATCAGCTGTCGCTTGACCGCCTTGTCATGGACGATCTCGGCATAGAACGCGACGTGGGCAACGTCCGGCAGGGCATCGACCAGCGACGCGAGATAGCTCGCTCCTCCGACCCGTTCGAGCTGACCCTGCTCGCGCAGATGGTTGGTCACGGTCAGGAGGTCGGCCCCCTGTCCGCGTTCCTGGAGGTCGAGGCAGGCCTGGAATACCAGGCGGTGGCTGTCGAGGTAGAACTCCTCGGCGCGCAGCACCTCGATCACGCGCAGCAGCGACCCCGGGTCGAGCAGCACGGCGCCGAGCACCGCCCGCTCCGCCTCAGGCTCATGGGGCAGCCGCTGCGGCAGCGCCTCCGTCCGCTCCACCGTGCTCGCCATCAGACGCCTATCCTACCCCGGCGCGAGCGCGAAGATGAACCACGGAGACAGGGAGACACAAACCCCGCCCGCCCCATCTGAACCACAGAGGCACTGAGGAGCACAAGGGTCTCCTGCCCGCCCGAGGATTCTGCCGCCGAGCTCGCGCGCCGACGGGCGAGCTCGGCGCCAGCCCCTCTGGGATGGAGGGTGGTCCCGTACCTCTGTGCCTCTGTGCCTCTGTGGTTTTCATGACCGTTCGCGTCCCAGGGTCGCGAGGACCTCGCGGACCTCGGCGGTGGCCACGCGCTGGCCGAGCACGACCCCTTCGTCGGTGGGGAGCACCCAGGCGACACCACCGTCGTCACGTTTCTTGTCCCGTGCGAGGTGATCCAGGATCTCCTCAGTGGAGAGGTCGGCGACCGGCGGAAGCGACCCCACGGCCGCCACCGCTGTCCGCAGTCGGCCAGCAGCATCCGGGGACAGCAGGCCGCGCCGGAGGGACAACTCGGCGACCGCGAGCAGTCCCCAGGCCACGGCCTCGCCGTGCAGGAAGCGGCGGTAGCCGGTCACGGCTTCGAGCGCGTGGCCGACGGTGTGGCCGAGGTTGAGCGCGGCGCGGCGGCCGGCCTCGCGCTCGTCGGCCTCGACCACGTCGGCCTTGACCGCCACCGCCCGGGCGACCAGCTCACGCCAGCGCCCGGGTGACAGCGACGAGGGACCTTCGATCGGCCGGTCGAGCAGCTCGAGCAGGCCGCGGTCGGCGATCCAGGCGTGCTTGACGACCTCG
>CAZQYU010000380.1:1363-3503 GCA_964597585.1 uncultured Thermoanaerobaculia bacterium | reverse complement strand
AGCCTCACTCCTTACTCCTCACCCCTTACTGGCCTGTTCGGGCGCTGGGCGCCCGGACACGCCTACTCCAGTCGCACCGTCGCGGTGCCGCCGGCCGTGACCTGGACGTCGTAACGATGCGCCTGACCCGACGGGTCGAGCGCTTCGACCGTCCACGCGCCCGCGGGGATCCGTGAACGGTCCGCGCCGCTGTCGAGGGACCACCAGCCGCCCACCAGGGACGAGGCGTACGGGATCCCCGGCATGACCAACCCGCTGCCCGCCTGGATGAGACGGACCCGCCACGCCGGCGGAGGCGCGTCGATCGGCACCAGGATCTCGATCACACCGGTCGGCTGCAGCACCACGTTGACGTCCCGCGAGGGAACCTGCGCGGTCAGCAGCGCGCCGCCCAGCCCCTGCACGAGGATGACCCAGGTTCCAGGTGGAATGGTCCGCACCCGCGCCAGGCCGTTGCGGTCGCAGGCCACCCACGCGCTCGCGACGGCGTCTCCCGCGGCTGCGTTCGCCACCAGCCTGACACGATCGGGAACCGTGCCGTCCGCCTCGTGCACGATCAGCTCGAGCGCCTGCTCGGGCTCGAGCTCGACCGTCAACTCCGGCACCGACCCACCGGAGAGCGTCACCGGAGTCTCCCGAGTGGTGTAGCCGTCCGCCTCCACCCGCACGGTCCACTGGCCGTCCTCGAGCGGCGACACCGAGAACCGGCCCTCGCCGTCGCTGCGCGCCCGCAGCTCGAGCGGCGGGTCCTCGGACCGGACCGTGATCGAGGCGGCGACGACCGGCCGTCTCGTCTCCTTCGAGATCACCAGGCCGCTGAGCTCACCGTCGGGAACCTCGAGCTCGACCCAGGTGTCCGACTCGGCGGTCACGCTCTTCGAGGCCACCGGACGTCCCTGGAGGTCGCGCGCCACCACCTCGAGCGGTCCCGGGTCGAGGTCGCGGATCTCGAAACGGCCGTCGTCGTCCGCGGTCACGCTGTTGCCCTCGCGGCCACCGGGGGGTGTCGCGGTCACCGCCGACCCGGCGAAGCCCCGGCGGCCGCGCAGCACCCTTCCCGAGAGCGTGACGCCCGTGGAGAAGTCGATCTCGACCTCGGCGGGGTGCTCGGCGTCGGTCACCTCGGTCGCGACCGTGCGCTTCCGGCCGTCACCCCACAACCACCCCGTCACCTGCACGCGGCCGATCCGCACGCCCTCGAGCCGGAAGCGGCCGTCGCCGTCGGGTTGCGCCTCCACGCCCCTGCCGCCGGTGATCCGGCAGACGTGCAGCTCCTCGGGCTCGAGGCCGAGCACGGTCCCGATCACCACCCCGCTCGGCTCGAGCCGGAGCGTCGTCTCGGCGGTCTTCCCCGCCTCGACGCTGACTTCGCTGCGCGCCATCGCCCAGCCCTTCGCCTCTCCGTAGACCCGCCAGGTCCCGGGCGTGAGGAGCTCGACCCGCGCCTCGCCGCGGCCGTCCGCGGTGCGGACGATCCGGTCATCGGCACCCATCACCGTCAGCTCGGCGCCGGGCACCGGCTCGCCGTCCGGGTCGACCACCCGGGCCAGGATCCCACCCGGCGGCTCGAGCCGCAAGAGCACCCCTTTGGCGCCGGCGTCCGCCTGGGCCTTTGCGTGCGCACCCGCCTCTCCGTCCGCGTCGAGCTGGTAGCGGCCCGGCGCGAGGCCGGTGATGAGGAACTCGCCGTCGGGCCCGGAGAACGGGCGGGTATCGAAGACGCTGTAGGCCCTCGAGAACCCCTCGACCGGTCGGCAGGTGACCGCCACGCCCGGGACCGGTGCGTTCGCGGCGTCCACCAGCCGGCCCCGGATCTCGAGACCCTTGGCGAGCGGCAGGGTCACCGGACGCGCCGTCTCGGCCTCCGGAATCTCGGCCTCGACCTCGAGGTCGCGGTACGAGGTCGCTGTCGCGCGGACCTGGAAGTGACCCGGCCTGAGGTCGTCGATGACGAAGCGGCCCTCGTCGTCGGTCGTGGCACTTCCCAGAGAGCGCGTCGCAAACATCCTGCCGCCGCCGATCGGCCGCTCGATGCTCGACTGGGCGAGCACCTGGGCGCCGGCGATCGGCTCGCCTTCGGCCTCGTCGACGACCCGTCCCTCGAGGCGCCGCGCGGGCCGGACCCGCAGCTCCACCGGCT
>CAZQYU010000380.1:0-1263 GCA_964597585.1 uncultured Thermoanaerobaculia bacterium | reverse complement strand
TGGCGGCGGACACGTCCGGCGGCATCGTCCACCGGAGGTAGGGCGCGAAGCGTGCTGCGCCGGCACCGTACTCGTCGATGAAGCCGTCGGCCGTGGCGCCCGGCAGCGGGAGCCCCGAGGCATCGGTCACCCGCAGCGAGACCGCGTGGCCCGGCTCGAGCACCAGCCGCACCTGCTCGACCGACCCGGGCTTCAGGTCGAGCGGCTCGGAGCTCGCCTCCGGCGAGCCCGCCCGGGTCGCCACCACCTTCGCGTCTCCCCCCTCCAGGTCCGGGATCGAGAACGCGCCCCGGGCGTCCGAGACCGCCACCGGCAACGTGAGCCGACTGAGCCGCGCCATGCCGCGGCGTCCCCGGCTCCAGGCCGGCGCCACCTCGAGCCACACCGGAATGCCCGCGACCGGATGGCCCTCGCCGTCCACCACCGTGCCCTCGACCCTCGCCTCGCGCGCGAGCGCCACCGCGATCGGCACCTCGTCCGTCCCGACCAGCCGGCTCTGCGGCGAGCGACTGGGAGCTGCGGCTTCGAGCAGGCACCCGCTCGGCTCCTCGATCCACGGCACGCGGACGCTGCCCCCCGGTGCGGGACGCACCGTCGGCGTGAGCGCCGGCGGCAGCCAACCCGTGACCAGCATCGAGCGCGAGGACCCGACCACGTCGACGTCGAGGTTCCCGACCGCCGCGACCCGGATCGTGACCGTGCCCCGAGGCGCCCCGTGCAGCAGCCTTCGCCCGACCATGCCCCGGCCGAGGGCGACCAGGCTCAGGTCGCCCTCCGCGACGACCTCGACCTCCGCCCCGCCCGTCTCGTCGGTGACCGCCGCCAGGCCCGCGGGCGCTCGCGAGTCGGCGACGCGGGTACCCGCCACCGGCCGGTCGCGGTCGTCCCGAACGGCGACCCGGACAGCTCGGGAGTCGAGCCTGAGGTTTACGGGCGACCGGAGGGTCCTTCCCTGCACCCTTCCCCAGTGGCCACCGGTTCCGACGGCGGTGAGATCGCCGCCCGTTGACCGTCGCACCGTGCGCGCCTCGATCCTCCCCGAGGCACCGGTGGTGGTGGACGCCAGGCACGGCGACCACCGGCCGGCGGACGTCGACGTCGCGACGGACCACTCGAGCGGCCCCCAGACCCGCGCACCCTTGACCGCCGTGCCGTCCTCGGTGACGGTGATCTCGAGCGGCTCGCCCGCGGGCAGCCACAGGGGCTGCAGCTCGAGCTGCTCGGGCAGGGCGACGTCGATGCACGCGCCCACGTGGCCGGGTG
>CAZQYU010000379.1:0-3505 GCA_964597585.1 uncultured Thermoanaerobaculia bacterium | reverse complement strand
GTAGCCGTCGTCCTTGGGCAGGAACCAGCGCATGTTGACCTCCAGGGTCAGGATCATGGACGGTCGCACACACGGCGGCGACACCTGCCGTGCATCATGCCCCGATTACGCGCGGATGTCGACTCGCCGAGCAGGCGCACGCTATGCTTGGCGCTGCGCCGCGGCGCAGCGAGGACCATGGACGCCCCCTACACCCTTCCCTTCGACCGCTTCTGGGCCTGGCTCACCGACCACCCCAACTGCATCGTCCGGGCCGGCACGCCCGAGGCGGTGCTGTACGACGACGACGACCTCCACTGGGTCTTCGGAGTCGAAGACGATCGCACCCTGCTGGTCCAGGCCCTCCGGGGCAAGCGCCTGGTCGGCGAGCTCCTGGTCGAGCGCGACCAGGTCGCCTACGTCGAGGCGGTTCCCCAGGACCAGGCCGACGAGCACGTCTTCGAGCTCATCTCGGAGACCGAGGCCGACCGCTTCGCAGCGTTCTTCTTCGTGCTCAGCCACGGCTTCGACCCGGAAGGCACGCCGACTCGTCCGCGCGTCCACTAGGCGCCTGCAAGTCCCGCCAGCCCGGCGGCTGCGGCCCAAGAGAGGCCGCAATCTGCGGCGCTTTCTTGAGCTCGCTCGATCAACGTAGCTGGGCTACGCCTCACTCGCTCGTTCTGCGAAATCACCACAGCTTACGGGCTCTCCCGGCCCTCGCTTCGCCGCGTGGCGAGACCTACAGGCTCAGACGGGCAGAGAGGCGCAGTCGTCCGCCTGGTGTCGTGGAGCCGGCTCGGGGCACTTGTCGCGCGGCGCGATCCGGAGTAGGCTCCCGCGCTGGGAACGGAGGACCGATGGACGACCCTGCCGGAAGTCGACACACGCCCTGACCCCGTCCCGCTGGGCCTTCTCGCGTCCGCCGGGACGGACGGGAGGATTCCTATGGCCCGCCATGAAATCAGCAGCATGCCCGACCGCCCGTTCGGCGCCCGCGCCGCCATGTCCCCGTGCGAGGTGCCGCGATGACACCCGCCGTCGCCACGACCCGCCTGTCTGTCGAGGACCTGCGCGACGTGTGGCCGGTCCTGACCCCGGCTGAGCGCGTCGAAGGATTCAACCTCCTCGACCGCGAGGACGCCGACGACTTCTTCCACTCCCTCTCCACACACGCCCAGGCTCAGATCCTGGAGGGCCTGCACGGCGCCGAGCGCCGGTTGTGGCTGCGCTCGCTGCCGCCTGACGACGCCGCCGACCTGCTCCAGGAGGTCGAGCCCGAGCTTCGCGCGGTGCTGCTCGGTCAGCTCGACGAGACCACCCGGCGCGAGGTCAGCGCCCTGCTCGCGTACAGCGAGGACGCCGCCGGCGGCCTGATGAGTCCGCGCTTCGCCAGAGTGCGGCCGGACCTGACCGCGGACGAGGCGATCCGCTACCTGCGCCGCCAGGCCCGGGACCACCTCGAGACGATCTACTACGTCTACGTGCTCGACTCCGCCCAGCGCCTGCTCGGAGTGGTGTCGTTCCGCCAGTTGTTCGCCGCTCCGCCCGATCGTGCAGTGCGAGGGCTCATGGAGGACCGGGTGATCTCGGTGCCGGAGGACATGGACCAGGAGGCGGTGGCACGGCTGTTCGCGCGCCACGACCTGCTCGCCCTGCCCGTGGTCGACGCCGAGGGACGGATGAAGGGCATCGTCACCTTCGACGACATCGTCGACGTGGTCCAGGAGGAGGCGACCGAGGACACTCACAAGTTGGGCGGTATGGAGGCCCTCGACGTACCCTACCTGCAGACCCACTTCCTTCCCATGATCAAGAAACGCGCGGTGTGGCTCGCCGTGCTCTTCCTCGGCGAGATGCTCACCGCCAGTGCCATGGGCCACTTCGAGGCCGAGATCGCCCGTGCGGTCGTGCTCGCCCTGTTCGTGCCGCTGATCATCTCCAGCGGCGGCAACTCCGGCTCCCAGGCGTCGACGTTGGTCATCCGCGCGATGGCGCTCGGCGAGGTCAAGCTGCGCGACTGGTGGCGGATCGTCCGCCGCGAGGTCGCCGCCGGCCTCACACTTGGGGTCATCCTGGCGACGATCGGGCTGGTCCGTATCGGGGTCTGGCAGGCCCTGTTCCAGACCTACGGCGAGCACTGGATGCTGGTCGCGGCGACCGTCTCCCTCAGCCTCGTCGGGGTGGTGGCATGGGGCACCCTGTCCGGCGCGATGCTGCCGTTCGTGCTGCGCCGGCTCGGGGCCGACCCCGCCAGCGCGTCGGCGCCGTTCGTCGCCACCCTGGTCGACGTCTCGGGGCTGGTGATCTACTTCAGCCTCGCCCGACTCATCCTGGGCGGCACCCTGCTCTGACCCGCCCACCGGCCACGGCCTGAAGCCGAGGCAGCGATGGCAGGTAGACTGGAGCGGGGGCGCCGCCGGCGAATCGACGCGGAGTGGCGGGGGTCGCACGATGCAACGGTTGTGTCGCAGGTGCGGTGCGGTGGCGATCGTGGTGCTGGCGTTGGCAGAGTGGTCGTCCGCGGCCGACTGGGAGACCGCGGCTGCCGCCTACCGCAGTGGCGACTACGCCACCGCCGCACGAGAGTTCGAGGCGCTCCGCGACACCGGCCCTGCGCTCGACGCCGCGGCCTCGTCGATGTTGGGACTGTGCCAGCTCCAGCTCGGCGCGACCGACCAGGCACTCGCCAACCTGCGCCGCGCGGTCGACCTCGACCCGACCAGCGCCCGCTTTCGAGTCGCGCACCTCCAGGGTCTGCTGACCGCCGGCCGGTGGGCCGAGGCCGACGAGGCCGCGTGGGCGGTGAACATCTCGCTCCTCGAACCGGCCGAGCGCACCGGTCTGGCACTACTCCACGCCCAGGCACTGCTCGCGCTCGGCGAGGCGAACATGGCGGTCGCCGTGCTCCGGGCGCAGGCATCCGAGGACGACGGCTCTGCCGCCCTGCACCGCGCCCTCGGACTGGCCCTGTTGCGAACCGGCGAGGGCGAGCAGGCCTTCTCGGAGCTGTCGTGCGCCTTCACTCTCGATCCCCGGTCCCAGGGGGGGAGCGCCCGACGGGCGGTGCAGCTTGCACGTGACCAAGCGCGCGCGGATGGCCCGTCGATGCAGCCGTGGCGCGATCGCGCGGCAGGCCTCGCCACCGCCCTCGCCGTCGTGGCACCGACGTCTGACAACCTTCGCCTTGCGGGAACCACCGCCGCCGAAGCGGGCCGCCCCGGTGAAGCGGTCGACTGGCTCACGCGGGCTCGCACGTCGAGCCCGGAGGACCCTGCTGTCGCCATCGAGCTGGGGCAGGCGCTCGTCGCCGTGGGGCGAACGTCCGACGGCGCCGCGGAGCTGCGCAGGGCCCTGGCTCTCGCGCCGGAGCCCGAGACCGCACGCCGCGTCCACGGGCAGCTGGCGCGCCTGCTGGCGCGCGAGCTCCAGTTGGACGAGGCCGCCGAGCACTTCCTTCTGGCCGGGGACCCTGACCGCGCCGCCGAGATCGCCGAGATCGCGCAAGCCTGGCGGTCCACGCTGGAGA
>CAZQYU010000378.1:0-3510 GCA_964597585.1 uncultured Thermoanaerobaculia bacterium | reverse complement strand
ACGCCCGGGGCGAGGGGGCTCGAGTGCGGTACCGGCCTTCGAGGGCGCCCCGTCCTGGTTCACGACGGAGCCGGCAGCACAACCCACGGCGATCACGACCGCCACGGTCAAGGAGAAAGCCCGCCATCGCCCCACGGATCCACCTCCAGCGCGCGTAAGGTGTCCTTACGACGAAAAGCCATCCAGGTTCGAGGGTCGGTGACGAGACACGCAGCCGATCAGGCCGACGGAAAGTGCGAGGCACCTGAGAGGGGCGACCCGGCTTCCCATGTGAGTGTCGTGGCTGCGCCACCCCAGGAAGGGCACACATCACCATGACGTGCCCGACACCTTCCCAGGCAACGGCGGACGAGCCGTCGCACCGAGGCGCGCCCCGGAGCTGCCGCGATTGGCGCGCCGGGAGGGAGGGTCATCGGTCAGCGAGCAACGACTGCCAACCGAGGATGACTTGGGAGGAGGCGCCACGCCCCTCGACCAGCGCGTTGACGAGGAAACGCTGCCCATCCCGAGCCGGCTCGTAGAACTGGTAGATGTTGAGCGGACCCTGGACCGGCACGTGGAAGAGGCGGACCGGCGCGCCGGCGTCGAGCCGTGGCCGGCGCATGACCGGCACTGCGTAGAGGTTCGAGTCGAGACCCAGGTAATAGAGCTCGGCGCCATCGCCGCGCCACGTGGGTTGCACGCCCCCGTTGCCGGAAACCCGGACGCGATCACCGGCGTGGGGATAGCTCTCGATGTAGATCTCCCATCGATCCGAGGCCTTTGCCGAGAAGGCCAGCAGATCCCCGGTCGGCGCGACCCTGGCGCGCGACGTTTCGCCCATACCGGCGACGAGGCTCACGGGTGCGGCCTCTCCATCGGCGTCAATCGTCCAGACCTCCCAAGGCGATGTCGGCGAACGGTACTGCAGGAGGATCTGTTCACCGTCCGGCGTCCAGTCGACCGGGTACTTCAGTCCGGCGACGTGACGCAGGAGCCTGGCTTCGGAGCCCGGCGCCAGCTCCTGTACGAAGAGCTCGGGCAGACCCAGCCGGTCGGATTCGAACACCATGCTTCGGCCGTCGGGCGACAGGACCGGGTCCCAGCTCACGTCGGATCCGAGCGTGACCGGCACCTCGCCACCGCGCCGCGTATCCGCACGCCAGATGCCGCGCGTGCCCGTGGCGACGTTGATACGGGAGTACAGCACAGTCGCGTCGTCCGCGGCGAGATCCAAGGACCACAGCGCGCCCGGTGCCGCGACGGTCTGGAGCCGGTCGCCTCGGCGGTCGTACCAGATCAACGCGTTGCGCTCGGTGGCCGAACAGACGACCACAACGTCTCCGCCGACCCCGAACGGGGCGTCGCCCCGGCTCACTTCCTGGGCGACGGGCTCGGCGAGCACCGCGGGCTCTGCTTCGAAGCGCAGGGAGTCGGGGTCGAACCGGCGCGCCATGAGCGCCTGCCCGCTCACGTAGACCAGGCGATCCGGAGGCACGAAGCGGACGAGGCTGGAGTCCACGAGCTCCCCGGGCTCCAGATTCTCGCCATCGATCGTCGCCGCGCGCAGCCTGCGGGACGGCGAGGCCCTGGGAGCCTCGGGGTCGGAGGTCAGCGCCTGATAGAGAAACCGTCCGCCCCCAGGTAGAGCCTCAGGCCAAGCGTGGGCGAACTCCCCTTCGGCAAGCTCGGTCACCGGCGCGGGCGTCCCGCCGAGAGCGGGCACGCTCCAGATCGGCTGGAGCGGGGCCGGCGCGAAGAGAATGGTGCCGCGATCCGTCCAGCTCGCCCCCAGGCTGAAGCTGGCGTCACAGACGACGTGCACCGCTCCGGTCGCGAGGACGACCCGCTTGAGCTTGCCGTCGGCGAAGAAACCAATCTCGGCGCCGTCCGGCGACCAGAACGGGAACATGGCTCCCGCCGTGTTGGGGATGGCGTTCGCTGCGACCGCGTCCAGCCGCTGCAGCCAGAGGTCGCTCTGGGCGGCGTCGGAGGCCAAGAAGACGATACTGCGACCGTCGGGGGAAACGGCCGGCGGTCCGTAATAGCTGTAGTCGCCGAAGGTATGACCGGCAGGAGGTTCGAGCGCGAAACGGGTCACCGGCCGAGGTGCACCTCGTTCAGTGCGGGCGCCGACGCGCAGGACGAGCCCGAGCCCGGTCCCGGCGGCGAGGGCGAGGGCCGCGAGGGCGAGGGTCGGGAGCAGCCGCGAGACGCCCGGGCGCACGTCCGTGGTGCTCCCCTCGAGCTCCGGGTCGGGCCTCTGCGCCAGCTGCTCCAGCTCGGTGGCGAGGTCGCCTGCGCATTGCCAACGCTCCGCTGGTTCCTTGGCGAGACAGCGCTTGAGAAGTCGCAGCACCGCGGGGAAGTGGGCGGTCGGACCGGTTCGCGGCAGAGCCAGGACCGGATCGGCGTCGAGGATCGCGGACAACGTCTCGATCACGACCGCTTTTTGAAAGGCGCGTTCGCCGGTCAGCATCTCGAACAGCACGCAGCCAAAGGAGAAGAGATCGGAGCGCCCATCGACCGGCTCACCGCGCACCTGCTCCGGCGCCATGTAGCCCACGGTGCCGAGGATCATCCCACCACGCGTGGGTTCGGCGAGCGTCGTCGCCTCGGCGAGGAGCGAGCGCGAGCCCTGGTTGGGCAGGGTCAGCTTGGCCAGTCCGAAGTCGAGGATCTTCATCCGCCCGTCGCGGGTCAGGAACAGGTTCTCGGGTTTGAGGTCCCGATGCACGACCCCCTTCGCGTGTGCCGCGGCGAGGGCGCGCGCGATCTCGGCAGCGAGGGCGAGCGCCTCACGCCGTGGCAGCGCGCCTCGCTGGAGACGATCGCGCAACGACTCTCCCTCGAGCACCTCGGTGACGAGATAGGCGACGCCCGCTTCGTTCCCGAAGTCGTGCACGGTCAGAATGCCGGGGTGATTCAGCAAGGAGGCTGAGCGTGCCTCCTGTTCGAAGCGGCGCAGCCGCTCGGGGTCGTCTGCGAACTCTGCCGGCAGGATCTTGACGGCCACCTCGCGACCCAGACGCGTGTCCTTCGCCCGGTAGACCTCCCCCATGCCGCCGACGCCGAGCTTGGCGACGATCCGGTACGGGCCGAAGCTGGTGCCAGGGGTGATCATCGAGCTCCGCCGTCCATCTCGACGACGAGCGGGTGACGGACCGGGAGATTCCGAAACCCGCTGAAGTCACT
Organism: uncultured Thermoanaerobaculia bacterium; assembly: GCA_964597585.1. Taxonomy (GTDB): domain Bacteria; phylum Acidobacteriota; class Thermoanaerobaculia; order Thermoanaerobaculales; family Sulfomarinibacteraceae; genus CAVSIS01. The sequence goes on along the minus strand of CAZQYU010000378.1, from coordinate 336 downwards.
ATCGCCCCACGAGATAGGAGCCTCCCTTGCCATGGCTCGAGTCTACCATCGTTCGCGAAGGGCCCTCGAGGGCGGGCAGATCGGTGCCCGTGTCAGGGATGTGGTGCAGCACACGGGCTACGTCTCACTCGCGTGCCCTGCGAGATCACCGCAGCTCACGGCCTCCCATGGCCCCCAGCTCGCCACGTGACGAGTGGTGCAGGCCGGGGGCAACTGCGATCCTCGACCGGTTCCGGCATCGCTTCAACGGGACCACCCGTGTGGCCTGCTTCGGTGCCGCCGTGGCCGCCCATGCGTTACTGAGGGCCGATGCCTTTCACCGCGAAGATGTGGTCA
>CAZQYU010000377.1:0-3532 GCA_964597585.1 uncultured Thermoanaerobaculia bacterium | reverse complement strand
TGAGGGCGATACCGAAGGAGAGCGCAAGCTCCTTGCCCTTGAACCAGCGGGCGAGGATGGCGCTCTGCGCGACCACCAGCGCTTCCGAGCCTGCCCCGAAGACGAAGCGTCCGACGTAGAGTACGAGGATGCTGGGCGCCAGGGCGACGATGGCGGCACCCAGCGCCACCAGCAGGGCGAAGAAGGTGCTGGCGGCGCGGGTTCCGATGCGGTCGATGAGAATGCCGCCCAGGAACACCGAGACGATCGCTGCGATGCTGTACACCGTGTACATGGTGCCGATGGCGCTGCGTGGGACCGCGAGCACCTTGAGCAGGGTCGGAGCGATGGCCCCTACCGAGTCATAGGCAAAGTACGAGCCGTAGGTGAGGAGGCTGACAAACACCAGGATCGTGAAGCGGTACGCTCGTCTGGACGGGTGGAACCAGTGCTGCTCAGCGGTCATCTCGGGTGGTCCTTTCGCGCTGTACTCAGTCACTTCTTGAACAGGGCGTCGAAGGCGGCACGCGGGTCCGTGGGCCCACGCTGCTCGGTCTGACCGAGCTCCCGCACCGTCTTGGGCTGGAAGAGGCGGCAGTCGTTCGCCTTGGCCTTGTTTTCGATGCGCTCAGGGATCGGCTTGCGGCACTCGAAGCGGGCACCGGTGTCGAAGAAGGCGCAGTTGGTACATGTGTGCAGGGGCTTGCCACAGCTCGTGCAGCGGCTGTCGGCGGCCACGACGCCAGTACCGTTCACGCGATGGCCGCATACCGCGCACTTGAACACGGCATCACCGGGCATGCCGAGGCCTCGCCCACGCGGTGCCCCCTCCATGCGGGCACGGAAGACCTCATTGCTCCGAGGCGGCCCTTCGCGTCGCGGCTCGCGGGAGTCCCGGTCGTCGTCCTGGTACCCGCGATGGCGGTACTTGCGATCGCTCATGGAGTTCCTCCGTGTGGTCGACGCCGGACGGCGGCCGGCGTTGGGGTGGCGACCCGACCATTGTATCCGACGAGCACTGCGGGCTGGATCACTTGGACGACGGCAGTGACGTCCAGGCCGGCGAGTGGTTGTTGCCCTCGCTGGTGAGCTGGCGCGGGCGGCCCTCGGCGTCGGTGATGTAGATCTGCTGGGTTCCGCTGCGGTCGGAGGCGAAGGCCAACATCGAACCGTCGGGCGAGAAGCACGGTCCCTCGTTGTTGCCCGGCCCAGGAATCACCCGCTCGTCGCCGGTCACGGTTTCGATGGTGGCGAGCTGGAAGCGGCCGCCATCTCGAGTCGTGCACGCGATCCGGGTGCCGTCCAGCGCCCAGGCTGCCTCATCGTGGAACTCGCCGGTGAAGGTCAGTCGGCGCACGTTTGAGCCGTCGGCATCCATGAGGTAGATCTGAGGGGTGCCGCCGCGTGCCGAGGTGAAGGCGATCTGGCGCCCGTTCGGTGCCCAGTTGGGCTGGGTGTCGATGGCCCGAGCGGTTGTCAGCCGGACTGCCGCACCGCCCTCGCTGGGAATCACCCAGATGTCGACATTGCCGTCAACGGACGATGCAAAGGCGATCTGCCGACCGTCCGGCGAGAAGGTCGGCGACGAGTTCACACCGCCGCGGTCCCAGAGCATCCGTAGGTAGCCCTCCGCTGGGGTCAAGAGGTAGATCGCGGGTCCGCCGCGCAGGAACGAGGTGAAGGCGATGCGCTGCCCATCGGGCGACCACGCCGGGCCGATCGCGATCGAACCGTGTTTGGTGAGCTGGGTCGGGTTCGACCCGTCCCAGTCCATGACCCAGAGCTCGGAGCTGCCGGAGCGGTCCGAGACGAAGGCAATACGCGACAGGAATGGTCCGGGGCGTCCGGTGAAGGCCTTGACCACATCGTTGGCGAGGCTGTGGGCGACCACCTTGACGGCGCTGACGCCGGCCCTGTAGCGCTTGGAGAGGGCAACCTCGCCCGAGACCAGGTCGATCATCCGGGCCTCGACGACGACCTGGCCGCCCGCGCGCACGACGCTCCCGGAGAGCAGGAACTGGGCTCCGATCGAACGCCAGCGCTGGTTGGCGACCTCCGGTCGCGGGTCGGGCTCGACCAGGGCGTACAGGCGGGACTCCACGACCGCGACCGGTGCCGCCGCTTTGAGGTCGTCACTGAGCACCCGTTGAAACTCATCGGAGACCTCGGCCGGCGTTCCCGGCAGCACCATGAAGGGAGGTGCGGCGAGGGCGACGCGGCGCAGGCCGGGTTGAGTGAGCTCGAGGTAGAGCTCCTCCTGGGCGGTCACCGGCCGGGATGGAAAAACTGAGGCGAGGACGACGGCGACCAGGACGACCGCGGGCTTGAAACGCATGATCACTCCGAAAAAGTGAGGTGAACCGTCACGCTGGGTTTGCCGTAGGCGGGTGGGAGAGGTGGAAGGGGATTGGCCGCGTACAGGGCGCGCAGTGCCGAGCGGTCGAAGCTCGGGACACCCGAGCTCTCCTCCAGCTCGATCGCCTCGAGGCGTCCGGCAGAAGTGATCCGAAAACGGACCATGGCGCGGGTGCCGTGGGGGACCGGCGGCTTGTACCAGTTGGACTCAATCAGCGCCAGCATCCGCTCGACGTAGAACGTGAACTGGAAGTCCGACGGAATGGCGGTCTGACCGGACGAGCTGTCGCCTCCGCCGAGGCTCAGGCCGCGGCCGCCCTCGCCACCTTCGGCCGCCGCAGCTGGTTGTGGCGCGGGCGTCGGAGGAGGTGCCGGGGTGGACCGCCGCGCCGCCATGGCGTTGGCGCTGGCGGCACTTTCGGAAACTGCGGTTCGCTTCCGGGCGGGCTTCGGCGTCGCGGCGGGTGCGGTTGGCTGAGGACGGGCCGTGGCTCGTGGGACCGGTGTCGAGACGACGGCCGGCGCGGGAGAGGGAGGCCCGGACCGGGCGGCGGGGTGAGGTTCGGGGCGAACGATCCGTACCGAGACAGCGGGAAGATGGACTCTCCGCGACGGACCAGCCCGGGCGGCGACCGCGACCGCCACCGCGACCGCAGCGTGGAGCGCGAAGGCGGCGGCGGCCCATGGCAGCAGCCGCGGCATCGCGCGCTCGCGCTCGACGAGAAGGCGCGAGACCGGGTCCACCGTCAACCGCCCTCGGGGGCGGTGACCATCCCGACCTGCTCCACACCGACCCGGTCGAGCACCGCCAGGACCTGGATTACGAATCCGTAGGGCAGCGACTCGTCGGCCTTGAGGAACACGGGCCTCGGTGCGCCCGCGAGCATCGCGCCGAGGCGGTCACCGAGGAGCTGCAGGTGGACCGGCTCGTCCCCGAGCAGGATGATCCGGTCCGAGGTCAGAGTGAGAATGATCGGCTCGTCACCCTTGCCGTTGATCGCCGGAGCGTTCTGCTTGGGCAGGTTGACATTGAGGCCCTGGACCAGCATCGGAGCGGTGATGATGAAGATGATCAGCAGCACGAGCATCACGTCCACCATCGGTGTGACGTTGATCTCGGACATCTCGTCGAGATCGGGTGACGTGCGGCCCGCCATGCTCAGCCGAAGTTGCGCTCGACGAGGTTGAGGAACTCGAG
>CAZQYU010000376.1:0-3537 GCA_964597585.1 uncultured Thermoanaerobaculia bacterium | reverse complement strand
GCGGTGGGGACGGCGCGTGGCGGGGCTGGACGGCGCGCCATCGTGGCCGGAGACCGGTGTCGTATCATTGGGCGACCGCCATGAGTGGACCCCTGACAACGGCCGCCGCGACGTGACGCGATCTGTGATGCCGGCGCCGATCTCTGCTCGGGCACGGTCCAGGCTGTTTCGTGTTGCCGCCGCCGTTCTGGGACTCCTGTGCGGCCTGGGCGCGGTCGAGATCCTGGGTCGCGTCGCGCTTGGCTTCGAGCCTCCACCGCCATGGGCGCAGGCGTTCGCCCGCGAGGCGGGCTACGAGCTGCACCCCGGCGAGGCCTACATCTACTCGAGCGCCAGCGGCGAGTTCTCAACCGTCGTCCGCCACAACAGCCGCGGGCTGCGCGACGTCGAGCACGACCTCGCCACGTTGCCCGGCGTGTTCCGCGTGCTCCTTCTGGGCGACTCTTTCGCGGAGGCGCAGGAGGTTCCGCTCGAGGAGAGCTTCCCGCGGCGCCTGGAGGGGCTCCTGGACGAGACGGCGCCCGGGCCTGTGCGGATCGAAGTGGTCAATGCCGGCCATTCGGGTCTCGGCACCATCCAGGAGTACCTGTACTACCTGCACGAGGGGCGACGCTACCATCCGGACCTCGTCCTGCTCGGCGTGTACCTGGGCAACGACCTGATCGACAATCATGCGCCCCTGGCGCGAGCCTGGATGCGGGTCCGGGAGCTCGAGCATCCCTATCTCACGCCCGACGGCGTGCTGCACCAGCCGGGTCTCTCGCTCCACCGCCGCCTGCTGCGCTGGCTTCGCTTCCACATCTACACCGCGAACCTTGCGGCGAGAGTGTGGTCGCGCGGCGGCCGCGCGGCCCGTATCACGGTCGGATTCCGGCCAGGCGAGGCGCCGAATGTCGGCCCGGAGGCTCAGCGCGTGCCGCTCGGACTCTACCTGCCGCCGGATGCGGTGTGGCAGGACGCATGGGTGGTCACCGGCCGCATCGTCGTTGATCTCAAGGCCTCTGTTGAAGCCGACGGGGCCCGTCTGGCGGCGTTCGTCATCCCCGATCGCCGCCAGCTCGGTGGCGAGGCGTGGGAGGCGGCCCTCGCGGAGCTGCCTGCAGCGGATCGGGCGCGGGCCGATCGCGACCGTCCCGAGCATGCCATGGTCGACCTCCTCGAGAGCGCCGGCGTGCCGACGCTGGACCTGCTGCCGCGGTATCGCGCGGCGCCGGCGGGGCTCTACTTTCCGTGCGACGGCCACCTCACCGTCGCCGGCCACGCCGTGACCGCCGACGCTCTGGCCGCGTGGCTGCGAACGGCACGGCTGGTGCCGACGCAGTCTCCGGCTTCCGGGCACCCATCCGCGGACCCCGGACATGATCTCGACCATCCCAACCGCGACTCACCGTTCGCCGTGCAGGCGCCGTGAGCACGCCGTGAAGGTCTTCGTCGCCGCGGGGATCGCAGCGCCCGAGATCGGCGGGCCGGCCACCTACCTCGAGGGCCTGCTTCCTGAGCTCCGGGACCGCGGCCACCAGGTCCGCGTCCTCGCCTATGGCGACCGGCACCCTGGTGACGACGGTTGCGACCTCACCCGGGTGCCGCGAGGACTGCTTCCGTTGCGCCTCGCCCGCTATGCGGCGGCCTATGCAAGGCGGGCGAGATGGGCTGACGTTGTCCTGGTGCTCAGCCTCGGCCTTCCTCGGCCCAGCCGCTCCCGCGCCCCCGTGGTGCTGCGCGTCCCTGGAGACCCGGCGTGGGAGCGGGCCGTCAATCGCGGCTGGATCGAGCCCCAGGAGGGCCTGGAGACGTTTCAGGAACGGCGCCAAGGGTGGCGGGTCGAGGCGTTCAAGGCGTGGCGTTCCCGGGAGGCCCGCCGGGCCGACCGCGTTGTCGTTCCGAGCGACTTCCTACGCGGGCTGGTGCTCGGGTGGGGGACCGATCCCCGGAGGGTCGAGATCATCCCCAACGCAGTGCGGGCGGATGCCGCAGCCGACCTCTCGCGGCTCGAGGCTCGGCGTCGCCTGGGCTGGGCGGCCGACGGCCGCTACCTCGTGGCCGCGGCGCGCCTCACGCGTTGGAAGGGGATCGACCTCGCGATCGAGGCGGTTGCCGAGTTCGAGGGTGTGCAGCTGGTCGTGGCCGGCAACGGACCCGAGCGTGCCGCGCTGGTCGCGTTGGCCGCCGCGCGCGGTGCGGCGACGACCTTCTGCGGTGCGTTGTCGCGCGCCGACCTGGCGCTCCGGCTGCGGGCGGCGGACTACGTCGTGGTCTACTCGGCCTACGAGGGCCTCTCCCACACCCTGCTCGAGGCGCTGGCGCTCGGCACGCCGGTCATCGCCAGCCGACGGGGCGGCAACGCCGAGGTGGTTCGGGACGGAGTCAACGGCCTGCTCGTGCCGCACCCCGACGCCGCCGCCCTGGCGGCAGCGTTGCACGACGCCTTCGCACCCGGGGTCCAGCAGCGCCTCGCGGGAGGCACCGCCGTGGGTCTCGAACGCTTCGAGTGGCACAGATTCGTCGAGCGGACCGTCGCGACCCTCGAGGCCGCGGCCGCAGGGCGCAGTGCCGAGACGGGACGAGCGCGGCCGCGAGGGGGCCCGTGAAGCTGCTCTACGCCTCCACCGCCCGCCTGCCGACCGTGCTCGCGCACGGGCTACAGATCGTGGAGAACTGCGCAGCCTTCGCCGCCGCCGGAGCCGAGGTCACGCTGATGCTCGCCAACCGGCGCCCGGAGCCCGGATTGTCGGCCGAGATCGACCCGCGGGACCACTACCGGGTGCCGCACGGGTTCGCCATTGAGCGGGTCTCCTGCCTCGAGCCCCGCTCGCGGTCGGCACGCCTGCAGGCGAGCGCCTTCCGGGTGATGGCGGCGACGTTCGGCGTCGGCCTGCTGGCTACGGCGCGCCGCGCGGGCGGCGCCACGGTGATCTACAGCAGGGACGCACTCCCGCTGCTCGTCGTCAGCGCCCTCATCCCCTCCCGTCGCCTGGTCTACGAGGCGCACCAGCTCCCGATCAGCCGCCGCGGCCGCGCCCTCCACGACGCCTGCGTGCGTCGGGCCGGGCTCGTCGTTGCGGTCACCGACGGGATTGCTTCTGAGGCACTGGCAGCCGGCGCCCGGGCCGCGCTGGTCGCCCGTGACGGCTATCGAGCCGGCGACTACGCCGCGCTTCCCTCCCGCGACGCCGCACGCCGCGCGCTCGGGCTGCCGCCGGAGGCCTTCATCGTCGGCTACGTCGGGCAGCTGCACACGATGGGGATGGCCAAGGGGGTGGAACAGCTGGTCGATGCGGTCGCCCGACTCCGTGACATTCCGATCACCCTCGCCGTGGTCGGCGGTCCCGCCGCTCAGGTCGAGGCGCTGCGCGAGCGCTGGCGAGCGCACGATCTCGCGGACGACCGTCTCGTTGCTCCGGGCCGGGTCCTCCCCGAGCGTGTGCCGCTGTGGCTGGCGGCTCTCGATGTCGGCACGATGCCCTTTCCCTCGACTCCCCACTTCGCGCACTGCGCCTCGCCGATGAAGATGTTCGAGTACCTTGCAGCGGGCCTGCC
>CAZQYU010000375.1:2322-3539 GCA_964597585.1 uncultured Thermoanaerobaculia bacterium | reverse complement strand
GCGTGCCGGATGAAGCTCTCGGTCCTCGACCTGCCGCCCGAGGAGCTCGACCGGCGCTCGGACCGCCTGCGACGGGCGATCGTGGCCGAAACCAGCTTTGGCGTCGGGGCGATCTTTCGCGACCGCCGCCGGCACGAGGTCATGGACCGGGACTGGCGGGTCAGCCCCATCACCGAGCGGCTCAAGGACAAGGCGTGGTCCCAGCTCGGCACCTCGGGCAGCGGCAACCACTTCGTCGAGCTGGGCGTGCTGACTCTCGCGGCTCCGGAGCTCGGTCTGGAAGCGGGCCGCTACCTCGCGCTGCTGAGCCACTCCGGCAGCCGCGGCACCGGCGCGGCGGTCGCCGACCACTACAGCCGCCTCGCCAGGTCACTGCACCGCGATCTTCCCAAGGAGCTCGCCCACCTCGCCTGGCTCGACCTCGACAGCGACAACGGGCGGGAGTACTGGCAGGCGATGCAGCTCATGGGCCGCTACGCCGCCGCCAACCACGAGCTGATCCACCGCCAGGTCGTGCGGCACCTGGGCGCGGCGGTGCTCGCCGGGGTCGAGAACCATCACAACTTCGCCTGGATCGAGCGCCACCGCGGACAGGAGGTCGTCGTCCACCGCAAGGGTGCGACGCCCGCCGGCGAGGGCGACCTCGGCGTGATCCCGGGCTCCATGGCCTCGCCGGCCTACGTCGTGCGCGGGCGCGGCAACCCCGACTCGCTCCGCTCGGCCGCCCACGGCGCCGGGCGCCGGATGAGCCGCACCGAGGCCCGACGCCGGTTCAGCCGACGGGAGCTCGACGCGCTGCTCGCCGAACGAGGCGTGCACCTGATCTCGGCCGGGCTCGACGAGGTCCCGATGGCCTACAAGGACATCGACGCGGTCATGGCTGCCCAGCGCGACCTGGTCGCGGTCATCGCCCGCTTCGACCCCCGCCTGGTCAAGATGGCCCCGCCCGGCGAACGCCCGGAAGACTGATCGGCGGCGTCCGTCCCTGGCCCGCACCCTGGACGCGTGGAACGCGTCACGGGAGGCTGTCGGGCAGAGGCCCCCGAGGGCGCCTCGGCTCACCACGACCGACCCCGGGCCTCTGTCCGACGGGCTCCCGTGAAACCCTGTCTCATGCAGTGCGTACCTCTGCTCGAGGCGAGCGGTCCCGCTCCCTCCTCCTTCGCGGCCCCGCCCGGACCCGGCGGGGCCGCACCTTTTGAGCCTGGATGTCCCGC
>CAZQYU010000375.1:0-2222 GCA_964597585.1 uncultured Thermoanaerobaculia bacterium | reverse complement strand
ATACATCAGTCCCTGGTGAGGGAGCGGTAGGTGACGCGGTGGGGGCGGTCGGCGGCATCTCCCAGGCGACGCTTGCGGTCGACCTCGTAGTCCGAGTACGACCCTTGGAACCACTCCACCGCGCTGTCGCCCTCGAACGCCAGCATGTGGGTCGCGACCCGATCCAGGAACCAGCGGTCGTGGCTGATCACCACCACGCATCCGGCGAAGGCGAGGATGCCTTCCTCGAGGGCGCGCAGCGTGTTGACGTCGAGGTCGTTGGTGGGCTCGTCGAGGAGCAGCACGTTGCCGCCCGAGCGCAGCGTGCGCGCGAGATGGACACGATTGCGCTCTCCCCCGGAGATCGACCCGACCAGCTTCTGCTGGTCGGCGCCGGCGAAGTTGAACCGGGACGCGTAGGCGCGGGAGTTGACCTGGACCCGACCGAGCTGCACGAACTCCTGGCCGTCTGAGATCTCCTCCCAGACGGTCTTCTTCGGGTCGAGCGAGCTGCGGCTCTGGTCGACGTAGGCGAGCTGGACGGTCTCTCCGATCCGGATCGAGCCCGCATCGGGGGTTTCCTCCCCGGTGATCAGGCGGAACAGAGTCGTCTTGCCGGCGCCGTTGCCGCCGATCACGCCGACCACGCCCCCGGGCGGGAGCGAGAAGTCGAGGCCGTCGAACAGCAGGTGGTCGCCGTACGCCTTGCGCAGGCCCTCGGCGCGGATCACCAGGTCGCCGAGACGCGGCCCCGGCGGAATGAAGATCTCGAGGTCGCGCGCCATGCGCTCCGGTTCCTGTTGGAGCAGAGCCTCGTACTGCGAGAGCCGGGCCTTGCCCTTGGCGTGGCGCGCGCGGGGCGCCATCCGGACCCACTCGAGCTCGCGCTCGAGCGTCCGCTGGCGCTGGCTCTGGGCCTTCTCCTCGACCCGGAGACGCTCCTGCTTCTGCTCCAGCCAGGACGAGTAGTTGCCCTTCCACGGGATGCCGCGGCCGCGGTCGAGCTCGAGGATCCAGCCGGCGACGTTGTCCAGGAAGTAGCGGTCGTGGGTCACCGCGATCACCGTTCCCTGGTACTCCTTGAGGTGGCGCTCGAGCCAGGCCACCGACTCGGCGTCGAGGTGGTTGGTCGGCTCGTCGAGCAGCAGGATGTCGGGCTGCTGGATGAGGAGACGGGTCAGCGCGACCCGTCGGGCTTCGCCGCCGGAGAGCACCGCCACCGAGGTGTCGCCGCTCGGGCAGCGCAGCGCGTCCATCGCGAGCTCGAGCCGGCTGTCCAGGTCCCACGCGCCGATCGCGTCGATCCGGTCCTGGACCTTCGCCTGGCGGTCGAGCATCGCGGTCATCTCGTCGTCGGACATCGGCTCCGCGAAGGCGTCGCTGATGCGCTCGAACTCCTCGATCAGCGCCACCGCCTCGCCGGCGCCCTCGCGCACGACCTCGAGCACCGTCTTGGCCGGATCCAGATGAGGCTCCTGCTCGAGGAACCCGATCGTGAACCCGGGGGCGCACACCGTGTGCCCCTCGATCTCGTCGTCGAGCCCGGCCATGATGCGCAGCAGCGTGCTCTTGCCCGAGCCGTTGAGGCCGATCACGCCGATCTTGGCGCCGTAGAAGTAGCCGAGGGAGATGTCCTTGAGCACCTGCCGGGTGCCGTGGTACTTCCCCACTCGCACCATCGAGTAGATGACCTTCTGAGTCTCTTCCGCCATGATTCCGCCTCCCCTAGCCCGAATCGGCCGTTCGTGCACAGGGAGGATAGCACCCGCTTGGACCGGCTACTTCTTGACGAACATGTAGATCGCGAGCCCGACCAGCACCACCGCGAAGATCTTCCTGAAGCTGTCGGTCGACACGTGCTCCACCAGGCGCGCCCCGACCTGGGCGCCGACCACTCCACCGAGGCCGAGCAGCAGCCCGATGCGGTAGTCGACGTTGGCGAGCTTGTTGTGGGCGACCAGCGCGGAGACCGAGATCACCAGGATGGCGAGGAACGACGTCCCCACCGCCTTCTGCGCCGTGTAGCCGAGGAACAGCAGCAGCGGCACCATCAGGAAGCCGCCGCCGAGACCCGTGAACGAGGCCGCCACGCCGACCACCAGGCCGAAGACCACCGGCATCAACCACGCTGCCATCGCGCACCTCCAGGGGCGGGATGATAGCGCTCTGAATACCACAGAGGCACAGAGACTCAGCGCGGGCGCTGCCCGCAACCCAGCGCCGCAGGGCGGGCGTACTCCAGA
>CAZQYU010000374.1:0-3566 GCA_964597585.1 uncultured Thermoanaerobaculia bacterium | reverse complement strand
TTCGGGGTCGCCTCGATGACGCTCACCGGGACGACGGAGCCGTCCTCGGTGAAGATGCGCGTCATGCCGAGCTTTCGCCCGATGAGTCCTGCCGGCACTGTCTGTGCTTCCTCCTGATGGCGGATGGGCGGGCGACGCACCGATGGCGCCGCCCACGCATCACATCTTGATCTCGATATCCACGCCGGCCGCCAGCGACAGCCGCATCAGCGCGTCGACCGTCTTGGTGGACGGGTCGACGATGTCGATCAGACGCTTGTGCGTCCGGATCTCGAACTGCTCCCGTCCGTCCTTGTGGGCGAAGGGCCCGCGGATGACGGTGTACTTCTCGATCCGGGTCGGCAGCGGGACAGGTCCCGCCACGTCGGCACCGGTTCGCTGCGCCGTCTCCACGATCTGCTCGGCCGACTGGTCGAGCAGCTTGTGGTCGTACGCCTTGAGCCGGATGCGGATGCGCTGTCTGGCCATGGTCAGCCGATGAGCCCCGTGATCACTCCGGCGCCGACGGTGTGGCCGCCCTCGCGGATCGCGAAGTGCTGCCCCTGCTCGATGGCGATGGGCGTGATCAGCTCGACGTCGATGTTGACGTTGTCACCCGGCATGATCATCTCGACGCCCTCGGGGAGCGCGATGGAGCCGGTGATGTCGGTCGTCCGCAGGTAGAACTGCGGCCGGTAGCCGGAGTAGAACGGCGTGTGGCGTCCACCCTCTTCCTTGCTGAGGACGAGCACCTCGGCCTTGAACTTCGTCCCGGGCTTGACGCTGTTGGGCTTGGCCAGGACCTGGCCTCGCTCGATCTCGTCACGCTCGATGCCACGGAGGAGGAGGCCGACGTTGTCGCCCGCCATCCCCTCGTCGAGGGTCTTCTTGAACATCTCGACGCCGGTCACCACCAGCTGGCGGCTCTTGGCGTGGATGCCCACCTGCTCGACGGTGTCGCCGGTGTGGACGACGCCACGCTCGATGCGTCCGGTCGCCACGGTGCCGCGACCCTTGATCCCGAAGACGTCCTCGATCGGCATCAGGAAGGGCTTGTCGACATCGCGAACCGGTGTCGGGATGTAGCTGTCGACCGCATCAAGGAGCTCCTTGATGGAGGCGTACTCGGGCGCGTCCTGGCTGTCCGCGGTGGCCTCCAGGGCCTTGAGCGCAGAGCCACGGATGACCGGGATGTCGTCACCGGGGAACTCGTACTTGCTGAGGAGCTCGCGCACCTCCATCTCGACGAGGTCGATGAGCATCTCGTCGTCGACCATGTCGACCTTGTTGAGGTACACGACGATCGCCGGCACCTCGACCTGGCGGGCCAGGATGATGTGCTCGCGGGTCTGCGGCATCGGGCCGTCCGCGGCGGACACCACCAGGATGGCCCCGTCCATCTGGGCGGCGCCGGTGATCATGTTCTTGATGTAGTCGGCGTGTCCCGGGCAGTCGACGTGCGCGTAGTGGCGGTTCGCGGTCTGGTACTCGACGTGAGCGATCGCGATGGTGATGCCGCGCTGGCGCTCCTCCGGAGCGTTGTCGATCGAGTCGAAGGCGCGGAAGTCGGCGCCGCCGGACAGTGCCAGGTACTTGGTGGTCGCCGCCGTCAGGGTCGTCTTGCCGTGGTCGACGTGACCAATGGTGCCCACGTTCACGTGCGGCTTGCTGCGGTCGAACTTCTGCTTGGCCATGGATGCTTCCTTCGTCGCTCCTTTGGTGTCGCTAGCTCTTTGACTTCGCGATCAGCTCGTTGGCGATGCTGGTCGGGACCTCGGCGTACCGGGCGAACTCCATGGAGTACACCGCCCGACCCTGGGTCATGCTGCGGAGCTCGGTGGCATAGCCGAACATCTCGGCGAGCGGCACGAGCGCGCGCACGACGCGTGAGCTCCCCCGCTCGTCGATGCCATCGATGTGCCCCCGCTTGCTGTTGAGATTGCCGATGACATCGCCCATGAAATCCTCGGGCGTCGTCACCTCGACCTTCATCACCGGCTCCAGGATGGCCGGGGATGCCTTCTGGACGCCGGCCTTGGCGGCCATGCTGCCGGCGATCTTGAACGCCATCTCCGACGAGTCGACCTCGTGGTACGAACCGTCGATGAGCATGGCCTTGATGTCGATCACCGGGTATCCGGCGATGACGCCGCCTGCGAAGGCATCGCGGATGCCCTCGTCGATCGCCTTCCAGTACTCGCGCGGCACGGAGCCGCCGACGATCTTGCTCTCGAACTGGTACCCGGCCCCGCGCTCGAGCGGTTCCAGGGTGATGATGGCGTGGCCGTACTGGCCCTTGCCACCGGTCTGGCGGACGAAGCGGCCCTCCGCCCTCGCCTCCTTGCGGATCGCCTCGCGATAGGAGACCTGCGGCCGGCCGACGTTGGCCTGGACCTTGAACTCGCGCATCATGCGGTCGACGATCACCTCCAGGTGGAGCTCGCCCATCCCCGCGATGCGGGTCTGGCTGCTCTCCTGGTCGGTGCTCACCCGGAACGTCGGATCCTCCTCCGCAAGGCGCTGGAGGGCGAGCGCCATCTTGTCCTGGTCAGCCTTGGTCTTGGGCTCCACGGCCAGCTCGATGACCGGCTCGGGGAACGTGATCGACTCGAGGACGATGGGCTTGGACTCGTCGCACAGGGTGTCGCCGGTGAACGTGTTCTTGAGTCCCACCACCGCCGCGATGTCGCCGGCGCTGACCTGGTCGATCTCCTCGCGGTGGTTGGCGTGGAGCTGCAGCAACCGGCCGACGCGCTCCTTGTGGCCCTTGGACGAGTTGTAGACATAGGAGCCGGTCTTCAGCGTCCCGGAGTAGACCCGGAAGAAGGCCAGCTTCCCGACGTACGGATCCGCCGCGATCTTGAAGGCCAGCGCGGCGAACGGCTCGCCGGGATCGGTGTGGCGTACCGCATCTTCCCCGCTGCGCGGGTCCAACCCGTGGACCGGCGGGACGTCGAGGGGGCTGGGGAGGAAGTCCAGGACGGCGTCGAGCATGGGCTGCACGCCCTTGTTCTTGAGCGCGGACCCGCACAGCACCGGCACGATCCGGTAGGCGAGCGTCGCCTCGCGAAGCACGGCGATCATCCGCTCCGGTCCGATCGCCTCGCCCTCGAGATAGCTGTGGGCGATGCCGTCGTCCAGGTCGGCGAGCGCCTCGATCAGCTTTTCGCGCCCGTTCGCGGCCTCGGCGGCCAGCTCGGTCGGGATGTCGCCGACGTCGACCTGCTCACCGAAATCGCTGCCGGAGATGATCGCCTTCATGTTGATGAGGTCGATGACACCCCGGAACTGGTCCTCCGCGCCGATCGGCAGCTGGAGCGGGACGGCGTTCGCGCCCAGGCGGTCCTTGATCATGTCGACCACGTGCCAGAAGTCGGCTCCCGTCCGGTCGAGCTTGTTCACGAAGCAGAAGCGCGGCACCCGGTACTTGTCCGCCTGGCGCCAGACCGTCTCCGACTGGGGCTCGACACCGGCGACGCCGTCGAAGACGACCACCGCGCCGTCGAGCACGCGCAGGCTGCGCTCCACCTCCACCGTGAAATCCACGTGGCCGGGCGTGTCAATCAGGTTGATTCGATGATCCTTCC
>CAZQYU010000373.1:0-3569 GCA_964597585.1 uncultured Thermoanaerobaculia bacterium | reverse complement strand
TGTTGCCGCCGTCGATGGTCTTGTAGAGACCGCTGCCGGGGCCGCCGGAGATCATCGTCCACGGCGTGCGCTTCGCCTGCCACATGGCGGCAAAGAGGACGCGCGGGTTGCCGGGGTCCATCGCCAGGTCGACCGCACCCGCCTCGGCGGAGACGAACAGGACCTTCGACCAGGTCAGGCCGCCGTCGGTCGAGCGGTAGACGCCGCGCTCGGGGTTGGGGCCGAAGGCGTGGCCGAGGACCGCGACGTAGACGATGTCGGGGTCGGTGGGGTGGACCACGATGTGGCCGATCTGGCCGGCCTCGGGTAGCCCGAGGTAGCGCCAGGTGTCGCCGGCGTCGGTCGAGCGGTACACGCCGTCGCCTGGGGAGACGTTGCCGCGCAGGCAGGCCGAGCCGGTGCCCACGTAGACCACGTTCGGATCCGACGGTGCGACCGCGATCGCGCCGATCGACGCGACCCCGAAGGCGTCTCCGCCGCGGCGCTCACGCCGGGCTGCGGCGGCGTTCGGGCTCAGGCCCCCGACCGGCGGGCGCAGCAGCTCGTTGTCGACCAGGGCCTGGTCGACGTCGCCCATCACGGTCGGCTCCGGCTTCGGCTCGAGTTCGCGCAGCGTGTCGGACACGTTGCGCCAGGTCGCGCCACCGTCGGTGGTCTTCCACACCCCGCCGCCGGTGGAGCCCATGTAGTAGGTCATCGGATCGCCGGGGACGCCAGCGACCGCGGTCACGCGTCCGCCGCGGAACGGGCCCACGAGCCGGAACGACATCGAGTTGAAGAGATCGGGGTTGATCTCGGCCGCCGCGACCGACACGGCCGCGAACGTCACGAGCGCGAGGAGCATCCGACGAGCCATGGCAGCCTCCCTCTCGAACCGACCGAGGATAGCAATGCTGGACTCGGACGTGGTACGACCCTTGGTCGGGCCGGGAGCCGGCTCTCGCCCCCTGCGTCTCGACCGTGCGGCATGAAGGTGGGGTGGCACGGGCGGTCGCCGCGCCGGGGGCGCCCTACGACAAGGTGGGTCCCGACGGCCGTTTCCCGAGCTTCGGCCACAGCCATACGACCAGGCCCACACAGCCGACGAGAATCGTGAGGTAGATCAGCGGCGCCGCCGTTTCGAAGGGGCCCACGTTCAGGTTGGTTCCGACGACCAAGCCCGCGTAGAAGAACCATGGGCCGAAGACGTCGGCGACGAGGGCGGTCCGCAGCGAGCCGCGCCGCGCCAGACGGCGAGCCAGCCAGAAGCGACCCGCGATCCCCAGCATCATGCTCGCCAGCGCCGCGAAGAAGACCGGGGTGACCGCCGATCCCCCGCCCACGCCGACATTGGCTATGACGAATCCCGGCAGCCCCGCGAGGTACAGGGCCAGGACCCAGCGCGGCTGGGGCCGCGCGAGACCCCCAACCAGCTTCGCTTCCCAGGGTCTGAGGTTGGTACGACGCAGCGCGCGCCCGGCCCGATCCGGATCTCCGAGGCCGGCCACCGCTTGCTCGATCGCGGACTCGGCCTCGACACCTTCTGCCGTGGCGGCGTCGACGGCCTCGAGGACGTGGTCGAGGATCTCCTCGCGAACCCGCTGGCGTGCGGTCTCCGCAAGGCTCCTGGTCGCAGTCTCGAGCCACGACTCGACCAACGGAGGAACGGGTTCAGGATTCGCCAGGCTCATGACACCTCTCCGAGGATCACGTCGACCGCGGTCACCAGCCTCCGCCACTCGGCACGCTCCCGGCTCAGGGCCCGTTGCCCATCCTCGGTCAGGCGGTAGTAGCGTCGCAGCCTGCCGTTCTCCGTGCGCTGGTAGGACTCGATCAGGCCGTGGTTCTCATGCGCGTGGAGGGCCGGGTAGAGGGTGCCCTCGGCGAAGTCGAGCTCGCCCTCCGAGCGGGCCTTGATGTCCTGGGCAATGCGATAGCCGTGGTTCGGGCCCGAAGCGAGCACCTGCAGGATCAGGAGCGAGAGGGTGCCCTTGACGTTCATTCACACCTCCATGCCTCGATCTTCGAGGTAAATGTACATCGTAGTCCGAGGTATGTCCAGCGCTCTCGTTTCTTCGGCGCCGGACACGAGAGGCTGGAACTCTGGTTCTCGAATTGCGAGCACGCCAATGCTCACGCGCCTGACGCCTGCCCGCCACACGCCCGACACTCCGAGGCTGGCGCCAACATCTGCTTCGAGGGGTTGGAGATCACCCTCGAGCTCTTGATCCTGTGGGACAAGTCCCACACCCTGGCCGACCCACCAGCCCACGAGGTCGGGGCATTCGCGGAGGTCTGCCGGTGAGCCACTCCCCCTCCGCCCCCAGTGCGAGACACCCACAGATCAGCAGATCGGTGCCGGGCACCGACTTGTCGACTTAGGTTTTCTCAAGGCTCCTCGCTCATCATCTCGTCAAGGGCTTCAGCAGCCCCCGCGAACTCCGGGTCGCCCATCCGCCGTTGCGCTCCTCTCCTGTACCACTTGCTCACCCCGTCTCGGGACTTCCCAAGGACCGCCGCCAACTCGGACACCCCCACTCCGTAACGCTCGATGCCGACCAGCCCGATCAGCTCCCGCAGCTCGACGGTCTCCGGATCGCGCCCTCGGTCCGCGAGCCGGCGCCAGTCCACACGGAGATGTGCGCACGCCTTCTCGAGCCACTCCTCCGCCCCGTACCGAGGTCTCCACCTCGTCGTGGTGCGCCCTTGCGGATCGACGAAAGCAGCCTTCCGCAGAATCAGGGTTTCCTCTTCCGCCGGGTGGCCTGCCTTCCACCATGGCAACGATCCGACGCATTGATCGCTCCACTCGGACTTCAGAGCACTTCCCAGGGCTGCTCGGTACGATCGCATGGCCTTTCGGCGACTGTCACCGTAGAGCAGCAGAACTTCATCCACTGCAACGATTGGCGGCTTCTGTCGACCCAGGATCTCGCCGTGACCACTCCAGGGATAGTCGTCCGCGCTCTCCACAATCTTCGCCTTCACGGGGTTGAGGTGAACGTAGGCGACCACCTGCATGAGGTACTGCTGGTCATCGACCTGCTTGGCCTGGAACCTCCCCCGCCACAGTGGCCCATCGATCTGGCTTCTGAAGTTCCTGGTTCGGGTCACACCCTGCTGGAGGCTTTTTAGTGCGGTGGAGAGGGGCACCGCACCCTGGCGCACGACGAGATGGTAGTGGTTGCCGAGCAGACACCACGCCAGCACGGTGAGGTCGTCACGGCGGGCCACATCGCGAAGCAGGGCCACGAATCTGCTCGCGAGCGCCGCGTCTTCAAACTCCGACGACCCCCCAGCAACCCTGTTGTAGACGTGGTAAATCCGCCCCTCCTCGAGAATCCGGGGTGCTCTCGGCATGGCGTGCTCCCTCGATTCGAGCCTGAACCAGCGCGTCGAGATTCGCAAGTCGGCAAAGCGGTGCCGGGCACCAAATGGGATACCCAACGGTGCTCCGCTGTTGCGGGACGCCGCGCACCACCTCGATCTTGGGCCGAGCCGGGCTGCCGAGCCCTTGCCCGGGCCCTTCCCGAGAGGCCGGTGATCAGCCCACCGGTTGGTGCGGGTCCCCGATCCCCGGCCAGACGGCG
>CAZQYU010000372.1:0-3594 GCA_964597585.1 uncultured Thermoanaerobaculia bacterium | reverse complement strand
GTGCTGCCGCCGCCAGCGGTTGCGCAGCGCGACCGCGACCGCGCGCTTGGCGGCGTCCTGGCCGACGATGTGTCGGTCGAGCTCGGCGACGATCTCCTTCGGGGTCAGGTTGTCGGCCCTCACGAGCGAAGCTCCTCCACGGTCAGATGGTCGTTGGTGTAGATGTCGATGCCGGCGGCAATGGTGAGCGCCTCGCGCACCACCTCCGCGGCCGCGAGCTCGGTGTGGGCGAGCAAGGCACGCGCCGCCGCTAGCGCGTAGCCGCCGCCCGAGCCCACCGCGACCACATCGTCGTCGGGTGAGATCACCTCGCCGGTTCCGGACACGAGCAGGGTCGTGGTTCGGTCGGCAGCGACGAGGAGCGCCTCCAGATGGCGCAGGGCGCGGTCCGTCCGCCACTCTCGGGCGAGCTCGACCGCGGCCCGCTCAAGGTTGTGGCCGTAGGACTCGAGCTTGGCCTCGAAGCGTGTGAACAGGGCGAGGGCGTCGGCCACCGAGCCGGCGAAGCCGGCCACGACCTTCCCGCCCGCGAGCCGTCGAACCTTGGCCGCCCGGTTCTTCAGCACCGTGGTGCCGAGGGTGACCTGGCCGTCGGACCCAACCGCGACCACCCCGTTGCGCCGGACCGCCACGACGGTCGTGTGATGCCACTCGGTCATCCGTACCTCCTCGGCGATTGTGACCGACCCTCAGGACGCCGGCAAGGCCGGGTCGCTTCGGAGGGTGACCAGGAACACCCCGAGCTCGCGTGCGTCGTGTTGCGGACGGAACGTGTCGGCGCGCAGCACGAGAACGAGGGCGCCGTCTCCACCGAGCGCGGCAGCGGGAACCTCCAGGGAGATGTCGACCACGCCCGTGACCACGACCTCGCGCCGCGTTCCGGCCCAGGATACTCCGAGCCGCGGTGCGCCGGGGCGCGGCGCGGCGACGGTGAGCACCAGGTGGCCTGCTCGAACGGGAACCAGGATGCGCGCCTCGGCGCCGGTCCAGCGCCCGCGTACGGTGCGCCCCGCGACGCCGACCGTCTCGGGCGCGAACACGCCCTCGAGGATCACGCCGGAGCGGGCCAGCGGTGCGTCGGGCTCGCCGAGGTCGACGGTGCTGGCCGGAGCAACCGCGAGAGTCGGGACCAGGAGCACCTCGGAGCGCTCGCCGCGCGCCTCTACCGTGAGGCCGAGCGCCTCGCAACGGGCGGCGGACTCGCTGCCCGGGGTCGCGACGACCCAGCGGACCTTCCATCTGCGGTGCAGCCAGGCGGACGCGACCGGCAGCGGCGGCGCAGCCTCGACCGGTCCCGCGCCGAGCAGTGGACCGAGCACCGGATCGGCCAGACGCCGTCGCCACTGCGGCTCCGGGGTCCGTGACAGGTAGCCGAGGGTCTGCGGCCGTCCGTGCTCGAGCTGGCGGACCAGTGCGCCGACGCCGGGGTCAAGGTCGAGCACGGTGCCCGGACCGGGCGCGGCGGCAATCGCCGCCATGGCGGGATCGTCGGGCCATGGCTGGATCGCGGGCGCGACCGGGGCGTACTCGATGGCGAGCACCGCGACCGCGGCGACCGCGAGTACTCTGCCTCGGACGCCCAGGGTCAGGGCCCGGTCCGTGGCCCAACCGACCGCGAGGGCGAGCGGCAGCATCGCGAGCTGGACGAAACGGCTGACGCAGCCGCCGAGAGCGAGGCCGGGCACCAGCCGCTGGAGCCATGCGTAGGGCAGGGCCACGGGGAGGTGGCCGTCGAAGATCCGCGGGGCGGGGCCGAGGGCGAGCACCAGCGCAACCACCCCCGCGGTCAGGGCCCAGTCGAGATCGCGCGGCCGGCGGAGATGGTCGGCGAGCAGCCACACGAGCGCCGCCAGCGGCACCAGGCCGAGGTAGGCCGCGCCCTCCGCGATGTTCTGGGTGTTGCGCTCGGTCAGGGGCCGCGTCCAGCGCGCGATCTCCTGGACCCGGTTCGGGACCACGAGTGAGGTGACGGCCGTGCAGCACAGGGCGGGATCGTGGCCCCGTGCCGCGGCCGCCCCATCTGCGGCGAGGGACCGTCCCAAGGGCGCCACCAGTGCGAGGGCGGCGAGGCCGCTCGCGCCGAGCCGCGCGGCGACGACGGCGCGCCGCCCGCGGCTGCGGGCCACCTCGAAAGCGGCGAAGACGCTGGCGGCCAGTGCGCCGAGCACGGCGAGGTACCAGTCGCTGAGGGCGAGAGCAACCAGGGCCGCGGTGGCCAGCACGGCCCCGCCCCAGGCGCGGCCGCCGCGCTTCCGGGCCGCGATCACGAGCCCCTCCAGGGCGAGCGGGACGAATCCCAGGGCGAGCAAATTGAGGTGGCCCCAGGCGCGCGCGAATCTGGCCGGGGCGAAGGCGAGCACGAGCCCGGCCAGCACTGCCGCCGGCGGCGACATCCCGAGTCGGCGAGCGAGACGGTAGGTCGCTCCCGCGGCAAGCGCGAAGGTCGCCAGCACGAGCAGGTTGTATGCCGTCGGCAGACCGACGGCGCCTGCGAGCATGGCGCCGGGGACACTGAGGGTCGGGGCGAGGGTGTGGGCGCGCAGGCTCGCGCCCTCAGGGGCCCACACGCGGTCGGAGAACCACAGCGGCTCGCTTCCGGCCAGGACGCGCCCGACATGGTCGAAGTTCCACACCGTCTGCCAGGCGTCGCCGCCGCCGAGGACGCCGTCCCGCCAGCTGGGACCGGCGCCGAGCAGGGCCGCCGCCAGGGCAAGCGCCAGCGCGGCGGCGACACACGTTCCGAGGGCACCCGGTCCCGGGGTGGCACCGGGCGCGTGCGGCGGGTGGTCAGTCGGCATCTCCCACCCTGTCAGGCCGCGGCGAGGCCGAGGCCAGCCGAGCGCGGCGTCATGCCTTCTCCAGGTGGGCGATGTGGGGTACCAGGGTCTTCCGGCCGGCGCGATCGAAGTACACGACCAGCTTGAGCTGCGGTCCGCGGCCCTGGCAGGACAGGACGACGCCGGTGCCGAAGCGGCGGTGCTGCACACGGTCGCCGGGGCGCCATCCTTTGCCGTCCTGGTCGAGCACGGTCGCGGGGATGCGGCGGCCCGGTCGCGGCGTCGGTTTGGGTGGCGCCGCCGGCACCGGCGCCAGCTGCGGCCGCGGCCGCGCGACGGCATCCGGGTCGGCGACGGCGAGAGGGTGATCGGAGACGTCCCGGTACGTCTCCCGCGGCAGCTCCATCAGGAAGCGCGAAGGCCTCGTCGGCTGGCGCTGTCCGAACAGGAAGCGGCTGCGCGCGGCGCTGAGGGCCAGCCATCGGCGGGCCCTGGTCATCCCGACGTACGCCAGCCGGCGCTCCTCCTCGAGAGAGTCGACGTCCTCGCGGGCGCTGGCGTGGGGCAGGAGCCCATCCTCGAGACCGGCGAGGAACACGACGTCGAACTCCAGGCCCTTGGCCGAATGGAGGGTCATCAGACTGATCGAGTCGTTGCCGTTGGCGTCGTCCCCCTCCTCGAGCAGTGCGACGCCGTCGAGGAACTCCTCGAGCTCCTGGCCCGCTGCCGCCGCTTCGGCAACCGCTGCGGCGAGCTGGGCGAGGTTCTCCCGGCGGGCGATCTTCTCCGGCTCCGGCCCATCGTAGAGGGCGAGCAG
>CAZQYU010000371.1:0-3610 GCA_964597585.1 uncultured Thermoanaerobaculia bacterium | reverse complement strand
CAGGTCAAGGGGAGACCCTACTCTGCCGCGGCGCTGCTCGGCGAGGCCGCCTGGGCGGAGCGCTTCGAAGGCGGTCCCTTCGTCACCCTCTACCTGACCCCGCGCCACTATCACCGCATCCATGCTCCGATTGCTGGAGGCGTGGTCGCGGCGCGTCACATCCCTGGCAAGCTGCTCCCGGTGAACCCTCCGGCAGTGGCGCTGGTTCCGGAGCTCTTCCCTCGCAACGAGCGTGTCGTCTGTGTGCTCGAGGGAACTGCCGGAGCTGCCGCCGTGGTCGCCGTCGGCGCGACCAACGTGGGCCGTATTTCGACCGCCTTCGATCCCGGCTGGAACGGACCCCGAGGGGGCGTCTCGAACCGGCGCGGCGCGGCTGCAATCACTCGGACCTACGCTCCCGCCCGGCCCGTGGCCGCAGGCGAGGAGCTCATGGCTTTCCACCTCGGCTCGACTGTGGTGCTGTTGCTCGAGCCCGGGCGCTCACAGCTGGTCGAGCGGCTCGACCCGGGCCTTGAGGTCCGCTTCGGCGAGACGATCGCGCAGTAGGGGTTCGGCGACGCAGTGCGTCAGTGCTCGGGTCGGCGGTCCCAGGCCGTCACGGTCCGGTTGCGGCCAGCGTCCTTGGCAATGTACATGCACGCGTCGGCGGTCCTCATGAGCTCGTTCTTCGCCGCAGGGGTCGACGGAGACGCCCCGAGGCGCGGCAGGATGTCCGCGCGCAGGGTTGCGATTCCGACCGAGCAGGTGATCAGCCCGGTGATCGCCAGCGCCGGGTAGTTCACCGGGTCCGCCGGATCGGCCTGCTCCAGGAAGACTGTGTGCTCAATCGTCTGGCGCACCGCCTCCGCGACCCAGTAGGCCTCCTGGTGACCCGCCCCGGGGAGCACGATCACGTACTCGTCACCGCCATACCGTGCGGCGATCGCCTGCCCGGGGAGGATCCGCCGCAGCAGGACGCCGACCTCGTGCAGGACACGGCTCCCGATGAGGTGACCGTGAACATCGTTGACGTTCTTGAAGTGGTCCAGATCGAGGAAGATGAGCCCGCACTCGCCGCTTCCCTCGAGCGCCCGCTCGACCTCCGTGGAGAGGCGGTAGTGGAGGTAGCGGTCGTTGTAGAGGCCGGTGAGGTCGTCAAGCTTCGCCATCGCCCGCGCACGCTGTGCGTCGGTCGCGTTCGCGATTGACGCCGAGATCGTCTGGGCGAAGATCTCGAGCAGGTTCAGCTCGCGCAGGTTGTATCCCCGCTCTTCGTGGTGGTTGACCAGCTCGAGGGCGCCGATGACCCGCCCCTCGAGCACCAGAGGCGCACAGATCACTGACTGCGGACGCACCGCGGAGGCCTCGCCGAAGACCTCCATGAACAGCGGGTCGTCGCGGACGTTGGGGCTGATATAGGCCCGGCCGGTGCGGTAGACGGTGCCGACGATGCCCCGCTCGGGTGGGATCCGCAGACCGACGAGGCCGTCGGGGAAATCGCCGAAGCACGCGATCAGGGCCAGCTCGGTGGTCTTCTTGCCTTCCTCCACCACTGGATCGTCGAGGAAGATCGCACCCGCCTCGGAGGGGACGAAGTCGTTCGCCCGGCTGAGGATGTCGCAGAAGATCGCGCTCAGGTCGAGATCGTAGGAAGGCAGCGCCCCAGGCGACCCGCGGGCCAGGAAGTGGCCGAGCTCGGGATTGATGATGCACTGCATGCGCATCGTCATGTGGCGCAGAGCTCCCTTTCGACGGCAGAGTAACAGAGCACGGCGCAGTCGGGTTCCGCCATGGTGTGCCGCGGCGTGGCATGGGATGATGGGGCGACTGGGGGCAACGATGGCGCGCGCCTGGCTTCGCCGACTCAGGGTCGGCGTCACCGGAATCGGCAACTCGGGCAAGAGCGTGTTCCTGACGTCGCTGGTCTCCCACCTACAGGACCACGACCCGGACAGGTTGCGCCTCGGCGCCGACGGCAGCGCGCGCGTCCACCGATTCCGGCTCCTGTCCCCCGCCCATGACGAGGCGGCGTTCGACGTCGATGGCTTCCGCCGGACCCTCGTCGACCACGGCCGCTGGCCGCGTAAGACCCGCGCCGAGAGCCACCTGCGCTGTGCCTTCGAGCGCTCCGACTGGCGACTCCTCGGCGCGGAGCTGCACCTGTTCGATTTTCCCGGCGAGCGGATGGCCGATGCGGCGATGCTCGGGCGGGACTTCGCCGACTGGTCCGACGCCGTGCTCGGTCCGCTCATGTACGACCGCCCCACAGCCGAGCTCGCGAGCCGCTTCCTGGCCGCGCTGGAGCAGCAGGATCCGACTGAAGCGTCTCTCCTCGCGGGCTACCGCGACGCGCTCGCACGGCTCACGCTCGCCTTCCGGTCGCGGATCACACCGTCCACCTTCCTGCTCGGCGAGGACGGCGTCATGGCGCGCTCCGGCCCGCCCGAGGCGATTGCGGCCGAGCGGGTTTCGGGTCTCCCGGGCGCGGAGTTTGCGCCGCTCCCCGTCGCCCTCCGCGAGCGGCGCCCCGACCTGTACTGGCGATTCTCTGAGCGCTACCTCGACTACCGCGAGCGAGTGGTCACGCCCGTCTTCGCCTTCCTGCGCCGCTGCCACCGACTGGTGGTGTTGGTCGACCTGCCCGGCATCCTGATGGGCGGCACGGGCCGCTACAACGACCAACGGGAGCTGCTCAAGGTCCTGTTCGCGGCGCTCGACCCGCACCGAGGTGTCACCGACCGGCTGATCGGGATGACCGCCGAAGGTCTCTCCGCAGGCCGTCTCCGCCCCGGCGGAATCACCCGCGTCAGCCTCATCGCCTCGAAGGCCGACCTCGTCCACCCGAGTGACCGTGGCCGGCTGCTCGCGCTGCTGCGTGACATGGCGCGCCGACCGGCGGAGGACCACGGCGGGTGGCGGGCCTCGTTCCACACCGCGAGCGCCATCGTCTCCACCCGTCCCGCCCCGGGCGACGACCACGCCCTGATCGGTCGCACGCTGCTCGACGGCGGCGGCGACCCACGCCCCCCCGACGCCCCGGCGCTGCGCTACGCCGTGTCGGCCGTGCCCGAGTCCTGGCCCGAGTCGTGGGAGCCCGGCGACTACCTCTTCCCCGACGTCTACCCGGAGGTACCCCGGCGGATCGATCTTCCCCCCAAGCAGTTCGGCCTCGACGGGGTGCTCGAGGCCGTCTTGGCCGACGGCCTCCTCGAGTGAGACCGGCCGGAAGGAGCCGCCATGCCGTCGCCGACCGATCCCGATCACGAGACCCCCGTGGGGGTGCCGCGCGGCGTTCCCCGGTCCGAGGTGGAGCCGCCTCCGCGTCGTGAACGCCGCAGCGAGGACCCGGAGCCCGGCCTGCGCGACGGCGACACCGGCCTCGGCAGAGCGGTGTCGCCGCCGACCCGGGCCCGCACTGTGAGCGAGTCTGACCTGAGTGAGATCGAGGCCCGCGACCTGGCCGACGAGGAGGCCGCCTTCGCCGCCGCCGAGAAGTCCTCGCTGCGACTGCCCGGCTTCCTTTTCAGCACGACCTTCGTGCTCGCTGTTGCGGCGCTCGGAGCGCTCGTCGTGCTGCTGGTCATCGGTCAGGCGGTCGAGCTCGCCGAGCGGCTGCTCTCGGCGCCGGTCT
>CAZQYU010000370.1:0-3615 GCA_964597585.1 uncultured Thermoanaerobaculia bacterium | reverse complement strand
GAGGTCACCGAAGGCGACGGACGGTTGATCACGTTCGGTTCGCTGATCGCGAACAGGTCGAACGACCCTTCGACCATTGAGATGGAGTTCGGCGAGCACCTCCTGGCGCACTGAAGGGGGTCGGACAGGAGACCACCACAGAAGTGGAGGCGGGGCGGTTCGTTGCATCGCGATAGAGTGATAACATCGTCAACGGTCAGCACGTTCGAGAGCTCTGCCGGCAACGAGCCGAGAGGAGCCTGCGCGGTGGCACGAGGCGGGGAGACCGTCTCGGGATCGCCGGACCCGCTGGCGGGAGGACGTGAATGCCCCTGGCGCGGATCATCCAGGGCGGAATGGGCGCCGGTGTTTCCAACTGGCGTCTGGCTCGGGCTGTCTCGATCGAAGGCCAGCTCGGGGTCGTCTCCGGGATCGCCTCCGAGGTCATCATGGCCCGCCGCCTGCGAAGGGGCGATGTGGGTGGCCACGTGCGGCGCGCGTTGGCCGCTTTTCCAGACCAGGACGTCGTCAACCGGATCCTCAATGACTATTTCGCGGAGACGGAGCTCGAGCGCGCGGCCGTTCGCATGCCCAGGGTCCACCGGGTTCGTGAGCCGGCGGAGCTCGCGCAGGACACCATCGTCGGCAGCTTCGTCGAGATCTTTCTCGCCAAGGAGGGCCACGACAACCCGGTCGGCGTGAACCTGCTCACCAAGATCCAGCTTCCTGTCCTGGCGAGCCTCTACGGCACGATGCTCGCGGGCGTCGACTACGTGGTCATGGGCGCCGGCGTTCCCCGCGAGGTGCCGGCGATCCTCGACCGATTGGCCCGGCACGAGGATGTGTCGATGGCGCTCCAGGTCGAGGGGGCGCGTTCCGAGGACGCCTTCCGTGCCCATCTCAGCCCACGCGCCCTGATCCGCAACCTCCCCAGTGAGTTGGTCCGCCCGGCCTTCTACCCGATCGTTGCGTCCAACGTGCTCGCCACGACCATGGTCATGAAGTCCACCGGCCGAGTCGACGGTCTGGTGATCGAGGGCCCCACCGCCGGTGGACATAACGCTCCTCCGCGCGGAGCACTGCGTCTCGACGACCACGGTGAGCCGATTTACGGGCCGCGAGACGAAGTCGACCTCGAGAAAATCTCGGACCTCGGTCTCCCCTTCTACCTCGCCGGTGGCTGGGGTCGAGCCAGCAGGCTACAGGAAGCACTCGAACTCAAGGCCGCCGGCATCCAGGTCGGGACCTTGTTCGCGTTCTGTCAGGAGTCTGGCCTCATGGCCTCGATCAAGCGGGCGGCACTGCGCCTCGCATCGGAGGGCATCGGCAAGGTAGTGACCGACGCGCTGGCTTCTCCGACTGGCTTTCCGTTCAAGGTTCTCGACCTCGAGGAGACGATGTCCGACATTGCGGAGTACCTGCGGCGGCCTCGGGTCTGCAATCTGGGCTTCCTGAGCCACCTTTACAAGAAGGACGACGGCGAGGTCGGCTACCGGTGTCCAGCGGAGCCGAAATCGAGCTGGCTCGCCAAGGGCGGCGCGCCAACCGAGCTTGAGGGACGCAAGTGCCTGTGCAACAGCTTGCTGGCCAACATCGGGCTGGGGACGGAGTACCCCAACGGCTACTGGGAGCGGCCCCTGGTTACGGTCGGGGACTGCTTCAACCAGCTCTGCGAGCTGGTCAGCCGCTGGGGCGAGAGCTACTCAGCACGCGACGTCCTCATGTATCTGATGGGTGACATGGCGCTGCAGAGCTCGTAGGTTGAGCTGGCGGAGCTTCCGTGAAGCACCTGATGAGCCTGCTGGGGCGACTCCTGTATCGGATCATGGGCTGGCGTTTCGAGCCGCTGCCGCCGTACTTCTTGACCAAGCACGTGATCATCGGGTTTCCGCACACCACGAACATGGACACCGTGCGGGCGTTCGTCGGTTTCCGGATCGCCAAGAAGACCGGTCACATCATGATCAAGAAGGAGTGGTTCGTCTGGCCCTTCTCCACGTTCCTGAGGTCCATTGGTGGAGTACCGGTGAGCCGAGGGTCCGCACAGGGTGTGGTCCGGCAGATGGTCCGCGAGTTTCGCGATCGGCCGGAGTTCCTGCTCGCCATCGTTCCCGAGGGAACCCGAAAGGGAGTTCGGACGATCAAGACCGGCTTCTGGCACATTGCCAAGGCCGCGGGCGTCTCCATCATCTGCTGGTACCTGGACAACGAGCATCGGACCACGCGGTGGCTGGGTGAGGTCATTCCCGGCGACAGCAAGGACGACGACCTGCTGCGTATCCAGAGGCTGTACGCCGATGCCGGGTATCTCTTCCCCCTCGAGGTGGGCGCGAGTTCGGGCGGCGAATAGCGGTCGGGCTCGAGCGCTTCGACCGCCTCGAGCTCTTCCTCGAGACGCGGGAGAGCGACCTTCGGCGGACCATGGCGGGGACCTTCCTTCACCTCACGGTCCGTTCCGGGCCCGCTGCGTCCCGGCGCCTGGTTGACCGTGTGCCCGATTCCGGCAGCCTCGCCCTCCGGGTCCACGAGATCCGCCTTCATGAAACGGTCAAAAACGTACGTATTGGCAATTATTGGCGGAATACGTACGCATCCTTCCTTGTTTTATCTCTTGAGTCCGAGGTGTGCCAGTGGTGGCACGTCGTGACTCGGTGCCCCGCGAGCTGTCGTGAGTCACCCAGCAGGCCCGGCCACCGTGGTCGGCGACCGTCAAGCGGGCGGAACTCCCCGCTTCTCCCTATGCAGGAGCACGCCAGACAGCGATGGCGCCTTCCAGAAAAGTGATGAAGACAATGGCAAAGAGACTCCACATCGGGGGCCTGAATGCGGCCACAGACGAGAACTCCCTGCGCGGAGCCTTCACCGAGTTCGGCGAGATCGTCGAGGCGAAGGTGATTACTGACCGCGATACGGGTGAGTCACGGGGCTTCGGTTTCGTGAGCTTCACCGAGGACTCCTCCGGCACCGCCGCTATCAGTGCACGGAACGACTCGCAGCTCGACGGCAGCAGGATCGCAGTCAGCGAGGCCAAGCCGCGCCCGAGCGGCGCTCGCGACCGCGTCGGTCCGTAGGCCCGAACCATCCTGAAATACCCGGAGCCTCGCCCCGCGTTTGCGGGGCGAGGCTCTCTTCGGCTTCACCGGTACCTCGTCCCACTCGCCGTCAGGGCGACGGATCCGATGCTGCGGTTGCATTGCGAAGCGCCTGGTCGTGCCCTTAGGATCGGGGGCGCCACGAACATCACTCAAGAACACAACACAGGAGCCCCCGTGGACTGCGGACTTTCCCAATCGGCACTCGTCAGCTCGGTCATCGACAGTCTCGGCGACGGCCTCCTGGTGGTCAACGCGGGGGGCAGGGTCCTGCTCGCGAACCGCGTCGCTCGGGAGCTGTTCGGCAACAACGGCTCCGAGCTCGGCTCGCAGCAGTGGCCGGATGGGTTCGGCCTGTACGTTCCAGGCACCGACATGCCTTTCCCTTCAGACCAGCTGCCGTTGACCCAGGTCGGCCGCGGCGATGAGTGCCGACAGCCGACCGAGGTTGTGGTCCGCAACCACACGACCAGTGACGACGTCCTGGTGAGCGTGTGTGGATGCCCACTCTCATTTGAAGGCGCACGAGAAGACGGCACCATCA
>CAZQYU010000369.1:0-3615 GCA_964597585.1 uncultured Thermoanaerobaculia bacterium | reverse complement strand
ACTGCTGCCGCGCTGGCTGCGCGACCGCCTGCTTGCGCGACGGTTCGGCCTGTCCAGAGAGCTCTCCGGCCCGCGGATCGCCGTTGTTGCGAAAAAAAGTGCCTCTTGATCATGGGATCACAGAAGCGCCGTACGGTCGATGTCGCCGACGCCGAGGCAGCCATCCACCGCAACTGTCTCGCCTCCCACCAAGCCAGGAGCTGCAAGGACTGCCACCGACAGTATGCTAATCGGGAATCAGCCCGCTCCCTACCGCGGACCGCGGATCAGGATCGGTGGTCACCAGCTCAACGCGGGCGATACGATTCTCGTCGTCCAGCCACACCATGAACAGCACCGGCACGCCCCGATCACCCTGGGTCGAGATGACGCACGGGCGCGTCCTCCCTCCTGCCGCCGGAAGATGACCGATCTCGGCGCGGATGCGCGCCGCCTCGCCAACCTCCCCGATCCGCCCCATTTTGCCGCGCAAATGCTCGAGCACCTCTCCCCGACCCTCGAGCACGAGATCGGTGTCAACCGACCCGTAGCGCACGCCCTCCGCCAGCCACGGCGCGACCTCGTCCGGGTCGAGACGGTTCCAGGCTCGGGCCAGGGCAGCGGTCGCAGCCTCCAGTGCGCTCGTGTCCGGTGCGGCGTCCGAATCGCTCATCGGCGCAGCAGCCCACCGAGCTGTTCGGCGGTGAGAACAAGATCGGTTGCCCCCGCGGCGTGGGGTGCGATGTCGTTGGCGTTCCGCCGTGCAGCGAGGCCGTCGCTGACCCGTGCGAAGTTGTCCGGCAGCTGGAAGCGGCCGTCCGGGAAGGCGAAGCCCGCCGCCTCCAGGTCGACGTGCGCATCAAGTCCCTTTGCGCGCCGGAACTCGAGCTCGGCGAGGCGCTCCACCGCGCCGGCCCCGGTCACAAGATCGGAGAGCCCCAGCCGCCGACCGAAGCCGGCATCAAAGCTCGCCCACACGACCGCCTGGTTCGAGCGGGCGCCGCCGGTCGAGGCGAGCTCGTCCGAGCGCAGCGCGACCAGGTCCCCGCCGGGGTACGCACGAGAAACCTGGCCATCGAGGCGACAACGACAAAGCTGGCGACAATCCACCTCCTCATGCCCCGGTCCCTCCCACTAGATCGACTTCCTGCCATCGTCGGGCATCGCAGCACCGGCAGTCAAGGGACGGTCCGGAGCGCGTCGCGTTGATCGACGATGGGCCTTGCCCGGCCGATCCCGCCGACCGCCCCAGATGCTAAAGTGACGAGCCGACCGGCCTGACGCCACTCTCCCAGTTTGGCCGATCGTCAAGGAGTCGCCATGAGCCACAAGGTCGTTCTCATCCCGGGCGACGGCATCGGGCCGTCGATCTCCAGCTCGGTCGTCCGCATTCTCGAGGTTGCCGGTGCCGACATCGAGTGGGAGCCGCGCCACGCCGGAGCCGAGACCATCGCGACCCACGGCGACACCCTACCGGAGGAGACGCTCGAGGCGATCCGTGCCAGCGGCATCGCGCTCAAGGGCCCGATCACAACCCCGGTCGGCAAGGGTTTCCAGTCTGTGAACGTCCGCCTGCGCAAGGCCCTCGACCTCTATGCCAATCTGCGCCCGGTACAGAGCCTGTCCGGCGTACCCTCACGCTACCAGGGCGTCGACCTGATCGTGGTGCGGGAGAACACCGAGGGCCTGTACTCCGGCATCGAGCACGTCGTGATCCCGGGCGTCGTGGAGTCGCTCAAGATCGTGACGCGCAGCGCCTGCGACCGGATCTGCCGCTTCGCCTTCAGCCACGCTCGTCAGCGCGGGCGCCGTCGCGTCACTGCAGTGCACAAGGCCAACATCATGAAGCTCGCGGACGGGCTCTTCCTCGAGAGCTTCCACGATGCGGCCAGAGAGTTCCCCGAGATCCAGGCCGACGAGGCCATTGTCGACGCCGCGTGCATGAAGCTTGTGATGGACCCGAATCAGTTCGACGTGGTCGTGATGGAGAACCTCTACGGAGACATCCTCTCCGACTTGTGCGCCGGTCTCGTCGGTGGCCTCGGTGTCACACCGGGCGCCAATCTCGGCGACAACGTCGCCGTCTTCGAGGCGGTGCACGGCTCGGCGCCGGACATCGCGGGACGCAACCTCGCCAACCCGACCGCGCTCCTGATCTCGGGCGTCCTCCTGCTGCGTCACCTCGGCAAGAACGACGTGGCCGACCGCGTGAGCGGCGCGATCTGTCGCACCCTGGCGAGCGGGGTGAAGACCCGCGACCTCGGCGGGACCGCGAGCACCACGGAGTACACCGAGGCGGTGGTCCGCAATCTGGACGCCGTGGTCTAGCCCGCATGATTCACCGGGGCTCGTCGCGACACCGGAGAGGTGCCGTGCACAGTGGGGCTTCCGGGCCGAGGGGCGCCGGGCGAAGCTCGCCTCCGCCCATGGCGCGGGCTACGTCCGAACGCTGCTCGGTCCCCGGAGCACCCGGGCCGGCAAGAGGAAGATCGACCTCAGCAGCTCGAACACCGCGTCAACCGTGATGCCGACCAGCCGGAATGGCAGCAGGAGAAGCCACACGATCGGATAGAGCACGAGCGCGAACAGCGCCAACGGCCAGCACACAACGAGTAGCAGCAGCCACAGCAAGAACTTGACCATGTCACCTCCCTGCAGAAGATACGTGGGGGGCGCCCCGCATGTTCCCGCACCTCCGGGAGGAGTACAAAGGCGGGCCGGAGCTGGGACATCATGGCGCTCTCGCCCGACAACGAAATCCGATGACGTTTGCCCCGGCCCGCCTCTGGATAGCTAGCGACGTCCGCACCCCACGACAGTGATGGCATCGACACCGCGGATGTCGTCACCCGCGAACGTGGTCGCGACCAGCGTGATCGTCGTGTCGCCGCAGGCAACACCTAGATCGCGGGCGTTGAAGTCGAGCACCAGGTCGACGTCTCCGTCACCATCGACATCGAAGGCCGATCCCGGTCCGAGGGCACCCGCTCCCGCAGGCCCGGCAGCCGCGGTCGTCCAATCGACGGTCGTGGCGTCAAAGCTCGGCGAGGTCAGCACAGCGAAGTCGACCCCTCCACCCCGGCGTGGATTGAAGCGGTTCATCCGCGACCGGTAGAGAAAGTCGATGTCGACCTCGCGCGTACCGTCGTCCACGATGGTGGCGAACGGGAGGTCGAAGCGCTGATCGGCGGGTAAGAGGCCCGCAGACAGCTGCAGCCATCCGGGCGGGTTCGGACGGGCGTCAAACCAGCCGTCACCGCCGGCGTACGGATCGCCCAGCGGGCCCTGGAAGATGCCACATTCTCCGGGTGAGTTGAGCACGATCGCGAGCCGGTCGCCGACGGTGACCGGCAGCGGCACCGAAAGAACGAACGGCCGGAGGACCGGCGGATCCGGGAAGAACGACGGCAGACCGGCGCCGCTGTAGGTCTGCGATCGCAGCACGGTACCGTCGGGCTCACCTGTCGCTGCGACACCCTGAATCTCCAGGATCAGCGGGTCTCCGGTGCTGCAGGCGATCGGCAGGTCGACCTCGACGAGGTCTCCAACGAGGTCGACGGTGAAGGTCTGTGCGAGCAGCTCGTCGCTGAGGCCGCCGATGGCCAGTCCACCGACCGAGTCGTCGATCACGGGCTG
>CAZQYU010000368.1:2348-3620 GCA_964597585.1 uncultured Thermoanaerobaculia bacterium | reverse complement strand
TCTAGCGTCTAGCCTCTCACGTCTTGCGTGCCTCCGGCTACTTCTTCACCACCGCCTTGTGACCGTAGAGGATCACGCCGGCCTCGCCGTCGGAGCGGATGCGGCGGAACTCGAGCCGCACCGGCATCCCGATCTCGATCTGCGCCGGATCCTCGACGTCCGCGATCTGCACCATGACCCGGGTGCCGTCGGTCAGCTCGACCAAGGCGATCGGCAGCGGCGCCGCCTCGACGAAGCCTGCGGGCGGTACCCGCACGATGGTGAAGGTCACCACCTTGCCGTCGCGCGGCAGGGTGACCGGTTCGAAGGCGCGCGCCCGGCACGCCGGGCACACCACGCGCGGCGGGTAGGACACCCGTCCGCAGGAGGTGCAGCGCTCCGCCTCGAGGCGGTAGCGCTGCGGGAACTCGCGCCAGGCCTTTGCGGGGGAGTACATCAGACCACCTCCAGGATGTGGACGATCGAGCTGCCGCCCGAGCCGCCCATGTTCTGCGCCAGTCCGAACCGCGCCCCCTGGACTTGACGCTGGCCCGCCTCGCCGCGCAGCTGGCTGACGATCTCCGCCACCTGGGCGACGCCGGTGGCGCCGACCGGGTGTCCCTTGGCCTTGAGCCCGCCCGAGGTGTTGACCGGGACCCTGCCGCCGATGGCGGTGAGGCCGCGCTCGACCGCGGGGCCGCCGCCGCCGGGCTCGAACAGCCCGAGGGCCTCGGTGGCCATGATCTCGGCGATCGTGAAGCAGTCATGGACCTCGACCACGTG
Organism: uncultured Thermoanaerobaculia bacterium; assembly: GCA_964597585.1. Taxonomy (GTDB): domain Bacteria; phylum Acidobacteriota; class Thermoanaerobaculia; order Thermoanaerobaculales; family Sulfomarinibacteraceae; genus CAVSIS01. The sequence continues at coordinate 2,858 of CAZQYU010000368.1, read as the reverse complement.
GAGATCCTTGGGGGCCCGTCCCGCCATCTGGTAGGCGCGCTCGCCCGCCAGCCTGACGGCCTTGAGCTCGGACAGGTCATCGCGCTGAGCGAGCGAGATGCTGTCGGTCGCCATCCCGGAGCCGGTGATCTTGACCACCGGCCGACCCTTCGCGTGCGCCTTCGCCCAGTCATCCGAGGCCAGCACCAGCGCCGCGGCGCCGTCGGTGATCGGCGAGCAGTCGAGCAGGCGCAGCGGGTCGGCCACCAGGGTCGAGCCGAGTACGGTCTCGACCGTCACCTTGAGGTGGTACTGGGCGTGGGGGTTGAGCAGGCCGTTGGCGTGGTTCTTGACCGCAACCTTGGCGAGCTGCTCGCGGGTGGTCCCGTAGCGCGCCATGTGGGCGCGGGCGAGCATGGCGTACAGGCCCGGGAAGGTGATGCCGTGGAAACCCTCCCACTCCTGGTCGGCGGCGGTGCCGAGGGCGAAGGTCGCCTCGGCGCCGTCGACGTCGGTCATCTTCTCGACCCC
>CAZQYU010000368.1:0-2248 GCA_964597585.1 uncultured Thermoanaerobaculia bacterium | reverse complement strand
TGCCGAGGGCGAAGGTCGCCTCGGCGCCGTCGACGTCGGTCATCTTCTCGACCCCGGTGACCAATACGACCTCCGAGAGGCCCGAGGCGATCTCGGCGAACCCGGTCCTGACGGCAAGTCCGCCCGACGCGCACGCCGACTCGACTCGCGCCGCCGGGACCCCGGCAATGCCCAGCTCGTCCACGCACAGCGAGGCGAGGTGCTCCTGGCCGGTGAACAGGCCCGACGACATGCAACCGATCGTGACCAGGTCGACCGTATCGACCCCGGCGTCCTCGAGGGCGGCGAGTGCGGCCTCTGTCCAGATCCGGCGCAGTGGCTTCTCCCAGAGCTCGCCGAAGTCGACGAGCCCGACTCCTACAACACAGACGTCGCGCATCGTCGCCTCCTCACTCCGCCATGCGGATCTTGCCGCGTAGCTTGGCGTACTGGCCGTAGCTCAGGTAGATCTTGTTCTCGTCGAGCTGCGGGCGGGTCTTCGGGGCGAGGCCCTGGACCTCGGTCACGCGGTCCGAGACCCGAAACACGAACGAGTCAGATCCCGCGCCCGAGCCGAACGAGGTCAGCAGCACGAGGTCGCCCGGCTTGGCGACGTCGAGCACGGCGGTGAGGCCGATCGGCGAGGCGCCGGAGTAGGTGTTGCCGAGCCACGGCGACAGCCAGCCGGTCTCGAGCTGGGCCTTGGTGAAGCCGAGGTCGAGCCCGACCCGCATCGGGAACTTGCCGTTGGGTTGGTGGAAGATCGCGAATGCGAAGTCGGACGGCTTCATGCCCGCCTTCTCCATGATCCCGGTCGCCGAGCTCTTGGTGTGGCGGAAGTAGGCCGGCTCGCCGGTGAAGCGGCTGCCGTGGCGGGGGTAGTGCATGTACTCGCGGCGCCAGAAGTCTGGCGTGTCGGTGGTCCACGAGTAGGTGTGGAGCACCTCGGCGATCAGTTTCTCCTCGTCGGCGCCGAACAGGAAGGCGGCGGCGCCGGCCGCGGCCGAGTACTCGAGGGCGTCGCCGGGGGCGCCCTGGGAGGTGTCGGCGCCGATCCCGAGGGCGTACTTGACTTCGCCCGCCTTGACCAGGGCCTGGGACAGGAACATGCCCTCCGTGCCCGCCTTGCAGGCGAACTCGAGGTCGGCGACGTGGAGCTCTGGGGTGGCGCCAATGGCCTCGGCGACGATCGTCCCCGACGGTTTGACGGCGTAGGGGTGGGACTCGGAGCCCACGTAGACGGCCCCGATGTCCTTGGGATCGATCCCGCCCGAGCGGGCGAGGGCGTGGCGGGCTGCCTCCACCGACATCGTGACCGTGTCCTCGTCCGGGCCAGGCACGGACTTCTCGTTGAGCTGCAGCCCTTTGCGATAGGCCGGGGCATCTGCACCCCAGACCTTGGCGATCTCCTCGAGCTGGATCCGGCGCCTGGGAATGAAGGCGCCGTAACCCACGATACCGACGCGCATAAGTCCTCCCGGTTCTGAGATCTATTTGCGGAAAAGGCAAGACTTCCGCCGCGGGACACTCTACACGGGCAAGGCAAGCCGACGCAAGCATCCCTCCGTGGCCGCGTGAACAAGCCGTCGCGAGATCACGATCGAAGATCGGCCCGCCATGACCCGTGTCCTGCTCGAAAACCCCAGATGGCGAACCTATCAGAGGCGTTTGTCACCTTCGAGGTGAGAAACGCCCTAGACTGCCTCGACAGTGACCCTCAGGAACGGGTCGACGACCTTCTTGTCAAGCAGCGCCGGCCAGTAGGCGACCACGTCCTGGCTCGGCGGGCGGCCGCCGGCGAAGCCGGTGACGCCGGGAGGGCCCGAGGTGATCAGGGGCGCCAGCTCCTGGGCGAAGCGGACGGTCTTGCGGCGGTCGCGGCTGCGCATGCCGAGGCGCAGCACGATCTCGGGCGGCTCCGAGCCGGCGTCGAGGATGCCGGGGAGACACGCGCCGGAGCCGACCAGCTCGACCACCCGGTCCTCGGGCGGGACGGCGATGCCGGCCCGCAGCAGGCGCTTCCAGACCATGTCCGCGCACAGCCGCGCCTTCTCCATGGCGCGGGGGCCCGAGACGGTGAGGTGGCCGACCGCCTTGTAGCCGTCCTGGTAGGTCGCGGAGACCTTGTATGTCGGGGTGAACGGCGCTCCGCGGATGCCGTCCACCAGCACGCGGTCGTCGCCCTGGTCGGTCAGGCCGACGCTCGTGAAGTCCGCGACGACGTCGGGCGTGATGTAGCCGTCGGGCCGGCCCATCTCGTACAGGAGCT
>CAZQYU010000367.1:0-3626 GCA_964597585.1 uncultured Thermoanaerobaculia bacterium | reverse complement strand
ACGATCCGGGGCTGCGAGAGCACCACCCTTGGGTTGCGGGCAGCGCCCGCGCTGAATCTTGGTGGTTCAGTCCTCGATCCGGACCGAGACCACCTTCGACACGCCGGCCTCCTCCATGGTCACGCCGTAGAGCACGTCGGCGCGCGACATGGTCCGCCGGTTGTGAGTGATGAGCACGAACTGGGTGTGCTCGGTCATCGCCCGCACCAGATCAATCAGACGCTCCACGTTGGCGTCGTCGAGCGGGGCGTCGACCTCGTCCAGGATGCACACCGGCGACGGCCGGATGCGGAACAACGCCACCAGTAGCGACAGCGCTGTCAGCGCCTTCTCGCCACCCGACAGCAGCTGGACCGACTGGTTGCGTTTGCCCGGCGGCTGGGCGGTGATATCGATGCCCGACTCGAGCGGATTGTCCTCGTCGACCAGGTCGAGGCGCGCGCTACCGCCGCCGAACAGGTGGCTGAAGGTCTCCGCGAACAGGCCGTTGACCTGCTCGAAGGTCGCCACGAAGCGCTCGGTGCAGGTGGCGTCAATGTCGCGGATGGTCTCCTCGAGCACCTTCAGCGAACCGACCAGATCCCTGCGCTGGGTGCCGAGAAAGGTGGCGCGTTCGTCAAGCTCGGTTGCCTCGCGGAGCGCGAGCAGATTGACCGGTCCGAGCCGCTCCACGTCTCCCCGCAGCTTCTGGACCCGGCGGCCAAGGTCGTCGAAGGTGTCGGAGATCGCACCCGCCTCGGCGAGGAGCCGCTCCGGCGCCTCGCCGACGTCGGCGAGTGCGACTTCGCCGAGGCGCTTCCAGTCGGCATCGACCCGGGTCAGCTCCATCTCGACCGCATGAAGCTGCTCGCGCGCGCCATCGTGACGGGAGCGACGCTGGCGGACCTCGACCTCGAAGTGCTCTACACCCCCACCGGCGCGCTCCACCGACTCAGCGAGCCGGCGCTCGCGCTCCCGCGACGCGGCCAGCAGCCCCTGCTCCTCGACCAGTCGGGTACGGGAGCGCACGCTCTCGGTCTCGGTACCTTCGAGCTCGGCCTGAAGCCGCGCGGCCTCGGCGTCAAGCCCCGACAGGCGCTCGCCAATTGCCGACCGCTCGCTCGCGAGGCGGTCGCGCTCACCTCGAGCCGCCACCTGGCGTTCGCGCGCCAGGCGCTCCTCTGCGCGCCATCGGTCGAGGTGACGCAGCGCCTCGGCGGCCGCGGCACGCCGCTCGTCGACGCTCGTGCCCATGCCCTCGACGGCCCGTTCGAGCTCCTCGCTCCGCGCCTGCAGACGCGCGACCTCTTCTTCGAGCTCGATCCTGCGGGCGGCCAGCTCCACGGTGGCCGTGCGGCTCCGCTCCAGCTCGGCCTCGACCACCTCCATCTCGCGTTCGAGGCGGCTCAGCTCGCCACCGGAGGACTGCTCCGCGGCGGCCGCGCCGGCTCGGGCCTGCTCCGCAGCAATCAGCTCCCGGCCGCGAGCCTCGAGGGCGGTGTCGAGCGCCTCCAGGCTTTCCGCCGTGCGCCGCTGCGCCGCCGAGCACTCCTCGGCCTCAGCGTTCGCCCGGGCGAGCTCGCGCTCGAGGCTTCGACGCGCCTCATCGAGTTCGAGGGCGCCACGCAACCGCGTCCCCTCTCCCGGCGGCTCCAACGTCCGCCCTCGCCACAGCGCGCCGTCCGGCCCCAACACCAGGGCATCGGGCCGAGCGTCGGCGACAGCACGTGCGAGCTCAGCGTCGCGCACGCGGAAGGCCGGCGGCAGCACTCGCTCGAGCCACGGACGCTCGGCGGGGTCCAGCCCGGCACACTCGATGAGGCTCTCGGCCCCGTCAGGAACGGGAGCCGCAGGCAGTCGCTCGATCGTGCCCGAGACGGCGAGCCTCAGGTGGCCCTCGATATCGGCGAGCTCGCCGGCGGCCACCGCGGGCAAGGCGCCGGCCTCGACCACCGGAAGCTGCAGCCACTCCCTCCACACCCTATCGAGCACCGCAGCCAGGCCGGGCTCGGGGTGAAGGAACCGACTGAGCTGACCACGCACCGCACCCTCGGGCAGCCGCTCTGCGACCTCCTCGACAGCCGCCGCAAGTCGGGCCTGCTCACGCTCGATGCCGGTCAAGCGGTGCCGCAGATCCCATGCGGCATGGCCCAGGGTGTCGCCCCTCCGCTTGAGCTCGGCGGCCGCTGCCACGACCTCGCCGCGCTCCTCGACCATGGCGCGCCGCACCGTTTCGATGGATGCCACCCGCTCTGCCGCCTCGCGGCTGGCCGTGCCGGCGTTGGTGAAGCGCTGCTCAACCTCGCCGCGCCGACCCGCCATCCTCGTTCGCTCCTGCTCGAGCTGGCCGACGGCGTAGATCACACGGTCCTGCTCCCGCTCGAGGTCCCGAAGCCGGTTGCGGCTGGCGGTGACGGCAGAGATGACCTTGAGCAAGTCCTCGCGCAACCGCCCGGCCTCGCCCTCGACGCGGTTGAGCTCGGTACGCGCAGCAGCCTCGGCGTCGCGCGCGGCGGTAACCTTCTCGACGACCTCGGCGCCGGCTGACGCCAGTCGGTCGAGCCGAGCGCCTGCCTCGGCGACCTCGGTCTCGAGCCGGGCGGCGCGGTCGGCGCCGGACACGCGCTCACGCCGGGCCGTCGCCAGCGACGTGCGCAGGCTCTCGGCGAGGTCCGCCGAGCGCTCCAGGAAGCTGGCGAGGCGCTCGGTCGCGGCCAGATGGGCAGAAACCTCACTTCGGGCGGCCTCGACCTCGCGACGGGCGCCGTCGAGCGCGGAGCGCGCTTCGGCCAGGTCGGCCTCCGCGCTGCCGAGGGCCGCAGCGGCTGCGGCAACCTCGTTTTGCTGCTCGCCGCGCCGCCGCTTGAGCTCACCGCGGCGACCGTCGAGAGCGGCGGCCTCGACGGCGTGCAGGGCGCGCAACGCCGTCCGCAGCTGCACCTCCAGCTCGCGGTAGCGTTCGGCCTGCCGGGCCTGCCGCTTGAGCTGGCGCAGGGCTCGTTCGACCTCGCCGATCACATCGTCGAGCCGCAGCAGGTTCTGGCGGGTGTGCTCGAGTTTGAGCTCGGACTCGTGTCGCCGGGACTTGTAGCGGGTGATGCCCGCGGCCTCCTCGAGCAGCACCCGGCGATCGGTCGGCCGCGCCGACAGAACCTGCCCCACCCTGCCCTGCTCGATGATCGAGTACTCGCGAGTTCCGAGACCGACTGCGAGGAGCCGGTCGGCGACGTCTTTCAGCCGCGCCGCTCGGCCGTCGATCCGATACTCCGACGGACCGCTGCGCAGGACACGGCGGCTCACCTCGAGCCGTCCGCCGGTTGCCTCCCAACGTCCGTCATCCGCGGTCAGGCGCAGCGCGACCTCGGCCGCACCAGCCGGCTGGCGCGAAGCCGCCCCGGAGAAGACGACGTCCGTCATGCCCTTGAGGCGCAGCATGGTCGGGCTCTGCTCGCCGGTCACCCAGAGGATCGCATCGACCAGGTTGGACTTCCCGCACCCGTTGGGCCCGACGATTGCCGACACGTCTCCCGGGAACGAGAGCTCGACCTCGTCGGGAAACGACTTGAAGCCGACGAGGCGCAGCGAGTGGAGGCGAACCCTGCTCATCGAAGACACGAAACGGTAGCAGATGCGGCGACCGCGGTCCA
>CAZQYU010000366.1:1927-3632 GCA_964597585.1 uncultured Thermoanaerobaculia bacterium | reverse complement strand
TCGCGATGACCGACCAGTCGACTGGGTTGCACCCCGAGGACACCCCCTCGTCCTTCCTCGCCGAGATCACGGATAACCTCTACCGCACGCGGGGCTCGAGCCTGCACTCGGCGAGCGCCTTCGACTCACACTGGGCCCTCGCGATGACCGTGCGCGACCGCCTCGTGGACCGCTGGCGGCGGACCACCGAGGCCCAGTTCGAGGCCAACCCGAAGTTCGTCTACTACCTCTCCGCCGAGTACCTCCCGGGCCGTCAGCTGGCGAAGAACCTGCTGATCACGGGCACCCTGGAGCTGGCGAGGAGGGCTCTCGAGCCGACCCCCGTTTCCCTCGACGAGCTGCTCGAGCTCGACCCGGAGCCCGGCCTGGGCAACGGCGGTCTCGGCCGCCTGGCCTCGTGCTACCTGGACTCGATGGCGACCCTCGACATCCCCGCGGTGGGCTATGGTATCCGCTACGAGCACGGGATCTTCCGCCAGAGCTTCCGCGATGGTCGCCAGATCGAGAGCCCCGACTCGTGGCTGCACTACGGCAACCCGTGGGAGTTTCCCCAGCCAGACGACATGGTCGAGGTCGGCTTCGGCGGCCGCACGGTCCACGCGACCGAACCCGGCGGTCGGTTCACGGTCCGCTGGGAGCCCGAGAAGCGGGTCCTCGGCGAGCCATACCACACCCTGGTTGCCGGTTGGAGCACCGCCACGGTCAACCTCCTCCGGCTGTGGCGGGCACGGGCCACCCGCGAGTTCGACCTCGAGCTGTTCGAGGTCGGCGACTTTGAGCGCGCGGTCGCCGACAAGGTCGACTCGGAGACCATCTCCAAGGTCCTCTACCCCAACGACGCGACCCCCGCCGGCCGCGAGCTGCGTCTCAAGCAGCAGTACTTCTTCGTCGCCTGCTCGCTGCACGACATCCTGCGCCGCTTCCGCCTGCGCAACGGTGACTGGTCGACACTGCCCGACAAGGTGGCCATCCAGCTCAACGACACCCACCCGGTCGTCGCGGTCCCCGAGCTGATGCGGCTGCTGGTCGACGTCCACGGGCTCGGCTGGGAGCCGGCCTGGGAGATCTCGCGGCGCTGCCTCGCCTACACCTGTCACACCCTCCTCCCGGAGGCCCTCGAGACCTGGTCGGTGGAGACGTTCGGCCGACTGCTGCCACGCCACCTCGAGATCGTCTACGAGATCAACCGACGCTTTCTCGACGGCGTCCGCGAGCGCTTCCCCGGGGACGAGGCCCGCGTCGCCCGGATGTCGCTGATCGAGGAGCAACCCCAACGCCGGCTCCGGATGGCAAACCTCGCCGCGGTCGGCGGCTGTGCCGTCAACGGCGTCGCCGAGCTCCACTCGCGGCTGCTGCGCGACTACACCCTGCACGACTTCGCCGAGGTCTTCCCGGAGAAGTTCACCAACGTCACCAACGGCGTCACACCGAGGCGCTTCGTCGCACTGGCCAACCCGCGCCTCGCAGACCTGATCAGCGAGGCGATCGGTGACGGCTGGGTGCGTGACCTCGACCGCCTCGCCGAGCTCGAGCCGCATGCCGAGGACGCCGGTTTCCGACGCGCATGGCGAGAGGTCAAAGCGGCCAACAAGGCCGAGCTGGCGGCGCTGCTTGCCCGCAGGGACAAGATCGAAGTCGACCCGGCGGCCGTACACGATGTGCTCGTCAAGAGGATCCACGAGTACAAGCGCCAGCTGCTCAAGAT
>CAZQYU010000366.1:0-1827 GCA_964597585.1 uncultured Thermoanaerobaculia bacterium | reverse complement strand
GACCTCTCCGAGCAGATCTCTCTCGCCGGCAAGGAGGCCTCTGGGACCGGCAACATGAAGTTCGCCTTGAACGGCGCGGTCACCGTCGGAACCCTTGACGGCGCCAACATCGAGATCCTGGAGCGGGTCGGCGACGACAACTTCTTTCTCTTCGGCATGACGGTCGACGACGTGATGCGGCGGCGCGAGCGAGGCTACGACCCGCGCGCCGAGCTCGAGGCCGACGGGGAGCTCCGCCGCGCCGTCGACGCCATCGCCGACGGCACCTTCTCCGCAGGCGACCGCGAGCTCTTCCGGCCGCTGATCGGGTCGCTGGTGGAGCGTGACGAGTACATGGTGCTCGCCGACTTCCGGTCCTACCTCGACTGCGTCGGGCGCGCGCTCGAGGCGACCCGCGACCCGGAGGCCTGGACGCGGCGTTCGATCCTCAACACCGCCCGCTGCGGCTTCTTCTCGTCGGACCGCTCGATCCGCGACTACTGCGAGCGGATCTGGAAGGCGATCCCGGTCCCGGTCGAGTGAGCCCGGGCCTGGTGAGTCCTTTCAGCGAGCCGGGGGCAACGACCGTACCAGCAGGAAGGAACCGATGAGGGCGGCGGCCAGGGACGCCGTCAGGATGCCGAGCTTCGCGCCCCCAACCAGACCGGGGTCGGTGAAGGCGAGCCCGGCAATGAAGAGCGACATCGTGAACCCGATCCCGGCCAGGCATCCGACGCCCACAATCTGGCCCCAGGTCACCCCATCCGGCAGCGACCCGCGGCCGCTGCGCACGGCGAGCCAGCTCAGCAGCACGATCCCGACCGGCTTGCCGAGCACCAGCCCCGCGACGATGCCGAGACCGACCGGGTTGGCCAGCGCGGCGCCCGCGCCCCCGCCGAGCGCGACCCCGGCGTTGGCGAGCGCGAACAGCGGCAGGATGAACCACACCTGGACGGGGTGGAGCGCGTGCTCCAGCGCGAGGCCGGCAGGGACCATCTCCCCGGACGCCTCGTGAAGGCCCTCGATGGCGTCGAGCTGCTCGGGGTCGTCGATCATGCTGTGCCGGGAAAGCCCCACCGACTCGAGTCGACCGAGGCGCTCACGGACGATTGCGAGGAAGCGCCCGGGCTCGATCCGGGCGCGCACCGGGATCACCATCGCGACCAGGATCCCGGCCACGGTGGCGTGGACGCCCGACGCGAACACTGCGAGCCACACCCCGACGATCAGCGGCGCCAGGACTGCGAGACGCCGGGCGCCCGTCTGGATGGCTACGAACAGCACGACCAGCAGCACACCGGCGGCGGCCAGCGCGAGCCAGTGGATCTCGGCGGTGTAGAAGAGTGCAATCACCAGCACCGCGCCAAGATCGTCGGCGATCGCGAGCGCGGTGAGGAAGACCTTGAGACCGGTCGGCACGCGGGAGCCAAACACGGCCAGCACGCCGAGGGCGAAGGCGATGTCGGTGGCCATCGGGATGCCCCATCCCGAGGCCCCGACCCCCCCGGCGTTGAACGCGACGTAAAGCAGCGCGGGGGCGATCATCCCGCCGGCCGCCGCCGCGACCGGCAGCACGGCGCGGTCGAGGGACGACAGCTGACCGACAACCAGCTCGCGCTTGATCTCGAGCCCGACCACGAAGAAGAAGATGACCATCAGGCCGTCGTTGATCCAGTGGTGGAGCGTGAGCTTGAAGGCGGCATCGCCCCACGAGAGCCCGACCTTGGTGTGGAGCAGGTGGTCGTAGAGCTCCGCCCACGGCGAGTTGGCCCAGACCATGGCCGCGACCGTGCACGCCAGCAGGAGGACGCTGCCCGCGACCTCGGAGCGTACGAACCACTCGAACCA
>CAZQYU010000365.1:0-3645 GCA_964597585.1 uncultured Thermoanaerobaculia bacterium | reverse complement strand
CTTCCTTGCCGCCCTCGAAGCCGTCGCGGTGCCCGCACTCGACTACTTTCGGCCCGATGTCCTCATCGTACAGGCGGGAGCCGACGCACACTTCTCCGACCCGCTGGCCGACCTGATGCTGACCACCCAGGACTACGAGCAACTCTTCAAACGGTTGCTCGCATATTCTGACAGCTACACCGGCGGCCGCCTCCTGGTCACTCTGGGCGGCGGCTACTCGCTTCGCGCGACCCCGCGGATCTGGTCCCTGTTGTGCCTCGTCCTGTACGGTCTTCCAGTGGTCGATCAGCTCCCAGCCGCATGGCTTCAGCGCTGGGGGAAGGTGCTCGGCGACCCTCAGCCACTCACCTTGCACGATCCCCTCCCGGCCTTCGACCCGATCCCGAGGCGGCCAGAGATCGAGCGCCACAACCGCCTTGTCACGACCCGCCTTCTCGACGCGGTCAGCATGCTCTGGCTGTAGCCATGTTGCTGGATGACCTCGAGACGGCATTCGAGTTCGTGAGCAGCTCCCCACCGCTCTTGAACACGGCCTACGTCTCCCGTTCCACCGGCGAGACCTTCTACCGCTCGGATCTGGCCGACGAGGATGATCTTCCCGAGGACGTCGAGGAGAATCCGGACTATGTCGAGGTTCCCCATCGCAACGACCTCGACCTCGGTCAGCGTCTGGTGTGGGACTTCGTGGAGCGGGAGGTCCCGCAGCACAGCGAGCGGGTCCGGGGCTTCTTCCGCCGACGCGGCGCCTACGGCCGGTTCAGGGACTTTCTCGACGCACACCATCTGCTGACGTCGTGGGACACATTCGAAGCAGTCCGCACCCGCCAGGCGCTGCTGGAGTGGGCCGCAGCGGTCGGCCTCGCGATCGACGATACCCAGGACCCGACAGAGCTGCGCGACCTGCGAATCTGGCAGGACGCGCAGTTCACGGTCGACCACACCGACGAGTGCCTCGTGCCAGGGTATCTGATCGTCCGGATGAGCGGGGGACCCCGCAGCCTCGGCGAGCTCGGCCCCGAACAGTCACACTCTCTCGCCTCCCTGCTGCCTCGAACGGCCCGAGCGATCGAGCAGGTCACCGCGGCCGAGCGTGTCTACTGCCTGTCGTTCTGCGAGATCGATCGGGCCCTGCACTTCCACCTCTTTCCTCGCAGCCGGGCGTTGCTCGAGGCGTACCTCACTGCCACCGGAGCGTCGCCTGGACCGGTGAACGGCCCATCCCTGTTCGAGTGGGCCCGCACCCACGTCATCGCCGGCGCCCCTCCCTTGCCGGGTGTCCCCTCCGTCGAGTTCGTCTGCGGCCGGCTGCGGGCACTCCTCAGCGAGGGATGAGTCCGACCCGTGCAGGAAGTCCCGGGCTCTGTGGAGCGGCCGAAAAGACCCTCGGCACTTCACCTGATGTTCGACCTCGATGGCACTCTCACCGACTCGAGGGTCGGGGTGACTCAGAGCATCCGCCACGCGCTGAGGGTGCTCGGCCACGATCCCCCGGCCGCGACTGCGCTTGAGTGGTGCATCGGTCCACCCCTTGCGGACAGTTTTCGCGAGCTCATCCCGAACCTGTCCGAGCATGGTCTCGTCGTTGCGCTCGATGCCTACCGTGAGCGATATCAGCGACTCGGGATCGACGAGACGGTGGTCTACCCGGGGATCGTCGACTGTCTCGAGCGCCTCGCACAGGACGGTGCAGTCCTACTCATGGTCACCACCAAGCCGACCGTGTTCGCGGTCGAGATTGCACGGCGTTTCGAACTCGACGGCTACTTCCGTGCCGTCCACGGTTCCGAGCTCGACGGCACCCGCAGCGGCAAGCCGGAGCTGATCGCCCATGTCCTCCAGGTCGAGCGCATCGACCGGCGGGATGCAGTGATGATCGGCGACCGCGAGCACGACGTGATCGGCGCACGTGCCAACGGAGTCCGGGCCTGCGGTGTCACCTGGGGCTTCGGCAGCGAGACCGAGCTCGCCGCAGCCGGGGCGGACCTCATCGCATGCGGGCCGGCCGACCTCATCGCGCTGTTCGACGGCTGGCACGTTTCCCGAGCGAGAGAGGGGGTTCGGCCATGATCTTTCGCGCCGTGGCGGTCTGGTTCCTGATCCTGATCACCGTTGTCTTGACCGGTGCGCTCCGGCAGGCCCTGCTCGAGCCCCGGCTGGGCGAGCTCATGGCACACCAGGTCGGGACCTTGCTCGCCTGCGCGGCGGTCTTCCTGGTCATCTTTCTCACCCTGCCGTGGCTGCGGCCGACATCGCTCCAGGCGCTCGGGATCGGGGCGCTGTGGCTCGGGATGGCGCTCGCCTTCGAGTTCGGGTTCTTCCACTTCGTCGCCGGTCGGCCGTGGTCAGAGCTGCTCGCCGACTACGACCTCGGGGCCGGTCGACTGCTGATCCTGCTCTGGCTCACGACCCTGTTCGGGCCGAACCTCGCCCTCTTCCTCGGGCGTCGGCGGAGCTGATCTCTCGTCCAACGGCGCCCGACTCCCCTTCGAGTACCTGCTCACTCACCAACGGTCCGTGCTGATACCCTCGTCAAGAGTGAGGTAGCAATGACTGCACGCACCGTGTGCCATGTCCTCGAGATCGCACGCTGGATGGCCGTCGTGATCGGGTTTCAGCTCGCGTACTTCCACTCCGGCGCGCCGCAGGAGCAGCTTGCTCTGCTGATGCCGTGGGTGGTGGTCTCGCTTGCCGGCCTGTCGGGGGTCGAGTCAGTGTTCCTCGGACGGGCCGCGAGCCAGCTGTCGGGATACGCACCCAGCCCCTACCAGCGCCAATCCGGAATGAACAACCTGGCGCTCGCTTTCGTGGCGGCGGCGGTGACCTGGTTCCAGTGGGGCACGTGGGCCGAGATCACGGTGATGAGCGTGCTGCTTGTCTTCCTGGTCTTCTCGGCGGCGAATCACGCCTACTCCGCCCTCGCCGAGGGCAATCGAAACCTGAGAAACCTGCTGCGCCCGGTCCTGACCCTTGCGCTCGTGGTTCTTGCGGTCCCGTTCATGATCCGCGCAGCACGAGGCTGAAGCTCGCGTTGCGGGAAGTCCTCCCGCACCCGCTCGCGGGTCTTCAGGCTTCTGCGGCGAGTGCCCTCTGGTACGCGGGCCGAGCCAGACATCGATCCGCGTAGGCCTCAATCACCGGCGAACTCGGCAACATCTTGACCAGCCTCATGTAAGCCGCGCTCGATCCGACGATCACGTCGGCTGCACTGAACCGCTCGCCCAGCAGCCACGGCCCTGGCTCGAGGCCCGCTTCCAGGATGCGGACCATGGCCTCAAATGAGCCCCAGCCGTGGTGCGTAGGCTGCGGCGTCCAGCCTCCTGCCTTCTCCGCCAAGCTCGGCTCGATCACGCCGGGGCCGAAGAACATCCAGTACAGGAATCGGCCGCGGTCCGGGTCGTCGACCGCCGGGGCCAGTCGAGCGGGAGCATGGCGGTCGGCGAGGTACAGGCAGATGGCGGCGGAGTCCGCCATTCGGACCGCTCCGTCCTCGAGGGCCGGCACCTTGCCCATCGGGCTGGCAGCGAGGAAGTCCGCGCCCCGGCTCGCGACCGGCTGTTGAAGGTCCACGACCACCCGCTCGAAGTCCGTACCGATCTCCTCGAGCATCCACAACACCCGCGCCGACCGCGTCCGCGCACTCCAGTA
>CAZQYU010000364.1:0-3654 GCA_964597585.1 uncultured Thermoanaerobaculia bacterium | reverse complement strand
GGACCACGATCGCGTCGCTCGAGCTCACCGAGTCGGCCTACTACGACCGCTACCGCTTCGGGAACGTCTTCGTGTCATGCAAGCGGGCGCCGCTACGGGTTGCGGAGCGGATCCGGCAGATCCCCGGCGTCGCCCGAGCCGATGCCCGAGTGGTCGAGCACGTCACGCTCGACGTGCCTGGCCTCGCCGAGCCGGCGGCAGCGCGAATGATCTCCCTTCCGGTGCCCGACCGACCGACCCTCGACGACGTCGTCCTTCGCGCCGGTCGCTACCCGGAGCTCGGCCGCTCGGACGAGGTGCTGGTCAGCGAGGCCTTCGCCAACGCCAACCACCTCGCCCCGGGAGACACCCTCGCCGCGGTCGTCAACGGGCGCTGGCGACGTCTCCGGATCGCCGGGCTCGCGCTGTCGCCGGAGTTCGTGTACACGATCCGGCCCGGCGAGCTGCTGCCCGACGACCGGCGCTACGCAATCATCTGGATGGAACGGCGCGCGTTGGCGACGGCCTTCGACATGGAGGGCGCGTTCAACGACGTCGTGATCCGGCTGATGCGCGGCGCCTCGTCGGCGGCCGTCATCGACCGGGTCGACGCCCTGCTCAATCAGTGGGGCGGCCTCGGCGCGATCCCCAGGCAGCTCCAGGCGTCCAACTTCTACCTCTCGAGCGAGCTCGGCGGGCTGCGTGCGTTCGGCGCCGTGCTCCCGGTGATCTTCCTCGCGGTGGCCGCCTTCCTGGTCAACGTGGTGCTCTCGCGCATGGTCGACGTCCAACGCGAGCAGATCGCCGCCATCAAGGCGCTCGGCTACTCGAATCGAGCCGTCGGTCTGCACTTCGTCAAGTGGGCGGTGCTGGTGTCCGGGATCGGGGCCGCAGTCGGCGTCGGCGTCGGCGCCTGGCTCGGCCGCGGCATGACCGAGATGTACACCGCCTTCTTCCGCTTCCCGCTCCTGCAGTACCACCTCGCCGGACGGATCGTGCTCGCAGCGGTTGCGGTGAGCCTCGCCTCGGCCGTGGTCGGCGCACTCGCCGCCGTGCGCCGTGCGGTGACCCTGCCGCCCGCAGAGGCGATGCGGCCCGAGCCGCCGACCCGCTACCGCTCCAGCCTCGCCGAACGACTCGGACTCATGCGCTGGCTGAGCCAACCGACCCGGATCGTGCTGCGCAACCTCGAGCGCCACCCGGGACGAGCCGCCCTGTCGGTGGTCGGGATCGCCTTCGGGGCGGCCCTTTACATCGCCGGGAGCTTCTCGATCGACGCCATGGACGCCATGATGGACGTCCAATTCAACATCTCGCAACGCTGGGACCTCGCGATCTCGTTCGCCGAGCCAAGGTCCGCGGGGGCGCTCGACGCGGCCCGCCACCTGCCCGGCGCGCTGCGTGCAGAGCCCTACCGTGCGGTGCCTGTCAGGTTCGTGCTCGGGCACCGTCGCCGCACCTCCGGCATTACCGGGATCGCACGCGGATCAGAGCTCTATCGCCTGGTCGACGTCCACTCCCGTCCGGTTTCTCTGCCGCAAGGCGGCCTCGTCCTCTCGACCGAGCTCGCCAAGCTCATCGGAGCAAAGCTTGGCGACCTGGTCACGGTCGAGGTGCTCGAGGGCGCACGCCCCATCCGGAGAGTGCCGGTGACCCTCCTGGTCGAGGAGTCGATCGGCGCCGGCGCCTACATGGATCTCGAGGCCCTGCACCGGCTGATGCGCGAGAGCAACGTGCTCAGCGGCGTCTACCTCCAGGCGGACAGCCGCGCCGAGCCCGCCCTCTTCCATCGTCTGAAGACGCTGCCGGTGGTCTCCGGCGTGAGCCTTCGCAGCGCCGCGCTGGCGAGCTTCAACGAGACTCTCGGAACCATGATCGGTGCCATCCGCACGATCAACATCGTGTTCGCGGTCGTGATCGCCTTCGGGGTCGTCTACAACGCCGCCCGCATCGCGCTCGCCGAGCGCTCGCGGGAGCTCGCGACCCTGCGCGTGATCGGTTTCGAGCGCGCGGAGATCGCCTACATCCTGCTCGGAGAGCTCGCCCTGTTGACGGTTCTCGCAGTTCCCCTCGGCCTCGTCATCGGTCATGGGCTGGCGGCCGCGGTGGCCAGGCTCTACGACACCGAGATGTGGCGCCTGCCCCTCGTCATCTCGTCCCAGACTTATGCCCTGGCCGCCATCGTCGTCGTCGCCGCAACCGCGGTGTCGTCGCTGGTAGTGCGCCGCAAGCTCGACCACCTCGACCTGATCGAGGTGCTCAAGACCCGGGAGTGAGCTCCATGTCCACCTCTCGCACCACACGCTGGATCGTCGCGGGCATCGCCGCCGTCGTCGTGATCGCGGCCACCGTGATGGCATTGATGCCCGACCGCGTCGCGGTCGATACCGAACGCGCAATACGCGGCCCGCTCGAGGTGACTCTCGAGCACGAGGGCCACACCCGGGTTCGCGAGCGCTTCGTGGTCTCGGCGCCCGTCGCCGGACGGGTGCGCCGGATCGAGCTCGAGCCTGGCGACGAGGTCAGGGCCGGGACAACCGTGGTCGCTGTCTTTGAACCCGCGTCCTCGACCCCGCTCGACCTGCGCACCCGCCGCGAGGCCGAGGCCCGCGTCGCGGCTGCCAGGGCCCAGCTCGACCAGGCCCACGCCGACCTTCTCGCCAAGCGGGCCCAGCGGGACTTCGCCCGCACCGAGAGTGAGCGCTACGGGACGCTCGGGGACCGTGGGGTGGTGCCGCAAGAGCAGGCCGAGCTCGCAGCCATGGCGGCGGCCTCGACCGAGGGCTCGGTCACCGCCGCCGAGGCGGCGGTCGAGCACGCCAGGCGCGAGCTCGAGAGCGCCCAGGCGGCCTTGCTCGAGCCGTGGAGTGAGGCCGGGGGAGACGACCAGGACGCTCACGCACTCCGCCTGACCTCGCCGGTCGACGGAGTCGTTCTGCGTCGCCTCCATGAGAGTGAGGCTGTGGTCCCTGCCGGGGAGCCCCTGCTCGAGATCGCCGACCGCCGCGACCTCGAGGTCGTCGCGGACTTCCTGTCCTCAGACGCGACCGCGATCCGGGCAGGGATGGCAGTTCACCTGACCCAGTGGGGCGGAGAGCAGCCCCTCGCCGGCCGGGTCCGCCGAGTCGAACCGTCGGCGTTCACCAAGGTCTCCGCCCTCGGTGTCGAGGAGCAGCGGGTGTGGGTCGTCATCGACCTCGACGCGCCGGACACTGCACATCCCGCCCTGGGAGATCGCTACCGCGTCGAGGCCGAGGTCGTGGCCTGGCACGGGGACGACGTGCTCCAGGTGCCGACCGCCGCGATGTTCCGTTCTCACGAGAGCTGGGCCGTATTCGTCGTCGAGGGCGGCCGCGCCCACCTGCGAACGATCACCGTCGGCCACCGCAACGAGCTCCACGCCGAGGTGGTCGAAGGGCTCGCCGAGGGCGACGTGGTGATCGCCCACCCGCCGGACAACGTCGCCGACGGAACGCGGATCGTCAAACGAGAGGGTTGAACCACAGAAGCGCAGCCTGGGCGATGGCCGCATCCGTAGAGAGTTCCAGGGGCGGGCGTGAGAGCCGGTGCTGGAGGCTGTGAGCCACAGGCATCGGGCGCCCGAATCCGGGGTTCGGGCGGCAGGCAGCAGGTGACCGGGTCGGGATCCTCGACGCGCGGCTGCTGTGGACCCGA
>CAZQYU010000363.1:0-3657 GCA_964597585.1 uncultured Thermoanaerobaculia bacterium | reverse complement strand
GCGCCTTCATCAGGGCATCGCGCACGCGCGCCGCACGGAGGACGTCCTCGAGCATGTTGCTGTCGGCCACGGCGCCGCACGAGGTGTTGATGCGAATCGGAAGCTCCCCGCGCTGCTCGAGCTCCAGCGCGAGCAGCAGGAAGGCGATGTCCTGGGCCGGCTGGGCGAGTGCCATGCGATGGACGGTCGTGATGCCCAGGCGCGCGAGCTGCCCGCAGACGGTCTTGAGGTCCTCAACTTGTTGGTCGAGAGGAGTGGCGAAACGGGCGCTGAGGGGCCCGCTCAGGAAGTGGGTCACTTCCGGCTCTCGGAGCTCGCCGCTCGGAAGGCCATCGGCTCCGAGGACGATGTTGTGGTCCAGGTGCAGCGCTTCAATCATGGGAGGGTAGGGCGGCATGGGGTGGAGGAGGCCGGCTTCCTGAAGGGCTTTGGTGTTGGCCCAACACGTATGGAGATCGTGCGCATAGATCAGCAGCGGTCGGTCCGCGACGATGTCGTCGAGGTACGTGCGGCAGTGTTCGGAAGGAATGATCGGCGGGTCAACGTAGTGCAGACCGAAGCACGTCAGGAGTGAAGCATCGGCGCATTCCTCGGCGTACGCTTCGAGCTTCGTCCGGAGCCCCTTCGCATCTTTGACGCCTTCCAGGTCGCAGCTCTTCAGACGCAGCATTGCCACCGTGAGATGGAGATGTGAGTCGGTCCAACCCGGCACGACGCTGTTGCCCTCGGCAGTGTAGACCGTGGTGCCGTCGCCGATCAGCGGGGAGACGGATCCCGCATCGCCGATCTTCGTGATGACGTTCTTCCGAATCGCGATATCGCAGACGCTCGCCGAGCCATCGTCGACCACGAGCGCGTTGCGAATGACGATGTCGGCGGTTCGGGTTGCGTCAGAGTCAAGGGGCGCTTCCAGGAGCGGAGTGGTGTCGACCCGGGGAACGCTCGGGCCGGCCGATCGCCGCGCCGCCTTGCGAAGATGGGGAAAGGTGTGGTGGATTCGTGCGCGCAGGTGCTCTGCCTCGTGTTTCGGACATCGCATATCGCCTCCTCGGTCGAGAGATAGCGCCCGCCGCACTGGAATGCAACCGCAATCGGTACCCGGGCCGATACTCTTGGCACTCGAAAATCCGTGCCACGTCAGGCGATCCCGACGATTTCGCCAAGATCGTGGGGATCGCCTGACGTGGCACCGATGCGATGCGCAGGGAGTCAGGGGCGCTGCAGCTCGATCAGCTTCTGCGACGCTTTCCGTGTTCGCGGGTCGTCGGACCCGAAGGCGCGAGACCTCTCGTTCTCCAGGCGACCCAGCAGGGCGATCGCTTCGTCCCGGCGGCCGAGCTCTTCGAGAGCAATCGCGAGAGAATCGCAGGCGTCGAGACGGACCTGGTCGTCGTCGGGCAGCCGGCGAGTCCCACGCTCACAGGATTCCCGAAGATATGGCTCGGCCTCGGACGGGCGATCCCTGCTCAGCACGAGCTCTCCGAGAAGGTCGAGACTCAGCAGTGTGTGATCGTGGTCGTCGCCTAGACGCGCGCGGCGGATCGCGATCGCCTGCCGGTGCAGGTCCTCGGCCTCGTCGTACTGACCAAGCTCAACCAGGGCCTGGGCGAGGTTGCTCATGGAGCGCGCCGTGTCGACGTGATTCGGGCCCTGGACCCGGAGGCGAGCCTTGAGGAGGTGCCGTCCCAGCTCGACGGCTTCCTCCAAACGGCCCATCCGGAGGAGCACGTTGGCAAGGTTGTTGAGGGTCTTGAGGGTCGTGGGATGGTCGTTGCCCAAGTGGTCGTTGGCGAGTGCAAGGGTCTGCCGATACAGGGATTCCGCCTGTTCCAGCCGACCCACGCGACCGGTGATCATGGCGAGGTTGCCGATGGCCGGGATCATCTCGGGGCTGTCCGCGCCAACGAGCTCGCGCCGGATCTCAAAGGCCTCGCGGTACAAAGGTTCGGCCTCCGCTTCTCGATGCTGGCGCAGGTAGACCGAGGCCAGCGCGCTCATGGCGTTTGCGGTCTTGATGTGGCGGTTTCCGAGAGTCCTCCTCTTGGCTGCGAGCGCCTCGGAAAGCAGGCGCTCGGCACCTTCGTAGTCGCCCATCCGTTGCCGGATGATTCCCAGCGACTGGAGGGCCGTCAACGTGTCCTCCGCGTCCGGACCGAGAGCTCTGCGCCGGCCTTCCAGCGTCATCCGCGCCCAGGGCTCGGCCTCTTTGTAGCGGCCCAGCTCCACGAGCGCCCTGGCGAGGGCATTGGTGCCTTTGAGCGTCACGACATTGTCGTCGCCGTGGACCGAGCGGAGCACCTCGAGCGTCGAACGGGCCAGCGCCTCTCCCTCTTCGAACTTCCCTCGCCGAAGCTGGGTCATGGCCACCGCCACCCACGCCCGAAGGGTCTCCGGGTGCTCGCTCCCGAGAGCGTCCGTACGGGTTTCGGCCACCCGCAGGAAGAGCTCGTAGGCTGTGTCGTACATGCCGAGCGCGTTGTAGGTGTTGCCCAACGTCTGCAAGAGGTCGGCCCGGGTTTCCGGGTGGTCGGCGAAATCACGATCTGCATTGGCGACAGCGGCAGCCAGGACATCCACCACCTTGACGTCGGCACCCTGGTAGGAGGGATCGGAGCTTGCCAGCATGTCCTGCAGGAACGTGCTGACGGCCTCTGACTTCGCCGCCGCGACCTCGGCACGCCCCTGAGCCCGCCGCGCCGCGAGGTATCCGGACGTGGACACCACCGCCGCGACCACGAGCAGGCCGACGACCGACGCCGCCACGAGACGGCGGACGCGGCGACGGGGCGTGTCCCAGATCCACTCGAGCCGAGCCGCGGCGGTTGCGGCGGTCGGCCGGTCGCTGGGCTGCAACGACTTGAGCGTGCCGATCAAGGCGGCCATGCGAGGATCGACCCCGGTCGCCGGCTGGGCGTCCCCCCACATCGCCTTGGCGTGCAGAACCTCACGCGGCAGGCCCTTCGCGTAGGGTGGAGTGGTCGAGAAGAGCTCCTGGAGCAGCAGCCCGAAGGAGTACATGTCACTTGCGGCCGTGGCCGTTTCGCCGCGTGCCTGCTCGGGGCTCATGTAGCGCGGCGTACCCAACACGTCGCCGAGCTCGGTGACCGCCGTGTCATCTCCTGCTGGTGGGAGCTCGGACCTGGCGAAACGACGGTACGCATCGGGCGACTCGATCGCGGAGTCCGACACTGATCGCGCGAGCCCGAAGTCGAGGATCTTCACCGTCCCGTCGGCGGTGACCATGATGTTCTCGGGCTTGAGATCGCGGTGGATGACGCTGACCGAGTGCGCCGCCACCAGTGCCTGTGCCACCTGGACGGCGATCGCCGCGCGCCGGGCGTGGCTGAGGTCGTCGTCGAGGAGATCGCTGAGACGAGATCCGTCGATCAGCTCGAGAACGATGAGGTCGTGTTCGTCGTGCTCGATGTACTCGTAGATCCTGCAGATATTCGGATGCTCGAGCTGAGACAACAGCTGGGCTTCGCGCAGGAAACGCGACTTGGCGCGAGCATCCAGGCGGTGCTTCTGTCGCACGACCTTGACCGCCACCCGCCGCTGCAGCACGGTGTCGAAGCCGAGGTAGACCTCTCCCATGCCGCCTTCGCCCAGCTTCTCCTGGACTTCGATCGTACGTACGGTCTGACCTTCGAGGCTCAT
>CAZQYU010000362.1:0-3669 GCA_964597585.1 uncultured Thermoanaerobaculia bacterium | reverse complement strand
GCTCACGCCGCCGTGCGGCTTGACAGCGCCGTCGAAGGATCCCATCTTGAGAGTGGCGCTCAATTCGACGACACTGCACGCGCCGCCGCGATCGCGGCGCCTGACGTGCACAGGGTGGGGGCGCCACACGACGGGAGGGTCTCGGCCCTCCCGTTTTTCGATGCCTACCAGTCGACGGGTTTGCTCTGCGGCGGATTGAGGTCGTAGAGAACCTCAGACTCGCCGAGCCGATCGATCAGCGCGGCGACGTGGGCGACGACGGCCGCTCTTCGCTTGACGACGCAGTTGACCTCGGTCTTGCTCAGGTACGGTGACAGGGCCGTGCGGATCTCCCCGTCGGTGAGCTCGTTGAGCCGCCGCCACAACCTCCGCTCGCAGCGGCTCACGGTCTCCAACGTGAGCGGTACCGAGCTGGTCACGAAGCACCGCGAGCAGTCGATGGACCAGACTTTCCAGTAGCGGTCGATGAGCGCGTTGCCAACGTTGGTGCTGTCGGTGTTGCCGGCGATATTGTCGAAGACGTACATGATCGCCCGCTGCTGCGCGAGACCGCCCGGATCGGGCGGCTGCAGGTTGCGCTCACGCCGCTGCTTTTCCATGATCATGTCCTCGAGCCACAGTGTGACCGTGCCTGCCCGGCCGTCGATCTCACGCGGCACGGCGGGTGGAAATCGCTCCAGGCCCAGCAGGCGGTCGAGGCGGTACGCGGCGCAGTCAAACAGGTGGTAGTCGCGAAGCACGGGAAACAGCCTCTGCCGCCCACGAATCTCCAGAGAGACGAACTTGTGCCTTTCGTCGACGTACTTGAAGGCCGCGTGGGCTCGAACACGGTCCATCTCGAGCACCACCTTGAGCGGCTTGGTCACGCCGACCGGAATCTTCTGCGTTGACACCACCTCGGCCGTGGCAAGGAAACGTTCGATCTCGGAATCGTCCTGGAAGGGCAGAGGGGTGCCGTCGGCGGCGAGCCACTGGTAGCTCCGAGCGCGCGTCGTGGGAGGTGGGTGCTCCTCGAGCTGCGGTCCGGGGGCCCGCGGTGCATCGTCCAGTCGATGTTCCGCCCGGCTCGGCGCGACCAGCACCTGCTGCTCATCGAGGTAGATTGCGGTCACTGCGTCACCGCAGATCTCGAGGGCCGACGGGCGGCCGCCATATTCACTCTTCAGCATCCCGGTGTCGATGAGGAAGACCCGATTCCCGAAGCGAGGCCGGATCCTCGCGCTCTTCTGAGGGGTGTGACCCGAGACCATGCGGGTCGCTCCCATGCCGGCGATGAGCTGAAGCATCTCACGAGCATGATCCTGCTCGTCCCATTCGGAGGGAGCCCGAGCCCAGAGCGGACCGTCCTCACCCATCAGTACCCAGTCCTTCCAGGTCCGGACCGCTTCCAGGGTCTGAGCATAGGCCACCATCTTGGGACTGGCTCGCTCACGGTCGCTGAGCTTGGTCTGCAGCCTCTCGAGCTCCTGGACCGCCTCGACCGACACCTCCTCGAGAGGCGCCCAGGGCTCGGCGAGATCGCGTTCGACGAGCGCCCCGCGGGCGGCCTCGAACGCTGCCAACTCCTCTGCCGACCGACGGTTGAGGTCGTCGATGGTGAGCCCACGAACGGCCGGGCTCAGACCACCGTGCATGAAGAGCGTCTCCCCCACCACCACCGCGACGGGACACGACCGCAGCCACCGTCCATACTCGCCCCCGGGGCCGAGCGCATCGATGTACTCGAATGTACCGGGCGGGTGGGACTCCAGCCACTTCGCCCTGGTCTCATCAGGAATGCCAACCATGACCCGGCCGGACCGGGCGACGCGCTTCTTCCAGACCTTTAACTGCAGTTTCCAGGCCGACTTCTGTCGCTTTTCCGCATGTCGGCCGGCGAACCGCGCGTAGACTTCAGGGTTCACCTCACGGCGAATGCCCAGCAGGTTGAGCGCCTCGTGATTCCCAATCAGGCAGATCACCCGGCCGCCGGCTGTCCGGCTCTCCTGTTGAAGGCGGATGAGGAGATCCATGACTTCGCGAACGTCCACGCCGCGATCGAGAAGGTCTCCGGTCTGCACCAGAGTGGCGCTGCCACCCGTCCAATGCAGGTCGCCATCGACGAGACCTGTCGCAGTGAGAATCTGGACCAGCCCGGTGAAGCTGCCGTGGACATCTCCGATGCTCACGACACGCCGTGCGGTGGCGCCACCGGCCAGGCATGGTTCGGTTCCGTTGGCGTCCGAGGCCGCCAGCGCAAGAGCAGCGACCAACCCACAGAGGCAACGCGCGACCTTTGACACTCTCATCAGACCCTCAATCCTGCGAGCGGCTCACCAGGCCTCGCCAGCTGTCTGAAGAGCGCCTTGACGATATCGATGTTGTTGGCAAGGAGGTCGAAGAAGTCCTCCGCGTCGATCTTGACCGCCCGAGTGTCTGCCGTTGCCACAGCCTCTGCAGCGCGCGGCCTATCGCTGAGGATGTCGATCACGCCGAACCTGCCGGTCGGCCCGACGAGCCGCCGCTCGTTGTGCTCCCCGCGTACCTCCACCCCGCCGTCGACCGTGCAGTAGAGCGAGTCCGAGGGATCACCCTGGCGGTAGATCACGTCGCCCTTCCGAAACACGCACTCGTGAGAAATGGCGGCGAGTTGGACCAGCTGATCGGCGGTGCAGGAGCTGAGCAGGTCAACCCCCTGAAGAAGGACGATGATCTCGATGTGCGCGAGCGCTGTCATCGGCGCCTTCCCTTCTGATACGGGTCCGCGTCTCGGCTCTCTAGTCTGTGGTGCCACCGCGACCGGACCGTCGGCGGCCGTCTGTGCCCGGGCGAGGACCCATCGCGCGGTCTCGCCGAGGATGGAATCGGTCTGACCGTCGGCTGTCTCCGCTACAAGCGGATACAGCTCGCGAGTTCTTCCCTCGTGGACTGTGTACATTGCTGCCAATACCGGGCCCATCGCGCTCGGGTCGACCGCGGTGTCGGTGCGGATGATGCGCCCAAGGGTCTGCTCCGGGCTCTCTCTCGGAACGTCGTACACCTGCTCAGCGCGGCGCAGCTTCTCCTCGGCTGGGGCGTCGTCGATCACCGCAAACACGTCGCGGCGGAGCGGCCCTCGCAAGGTGTTGTCCAGATACTCCAGGGCCCGCGCCCGCATCGCCGCGCTCCCGGACGACAGGCTGCGGAAGGCTGCTCGAACATCGCTCGGAGGGAAGAGCAGCTCGAGCATGCCGGCCAGGTTCTTGACCGCCGCGGCCATCCGCTGAGCCAGTACCCGCTGCAGCAGGCTGGGCACGCTCCCAGCGCCTCTCCACCGTGGCACTGGACCCTCGAGCCGGGCCTCGTGCAGCACCCCCACCGCCCACAGGTCTGAGAGAGCCGCAAGATACCGGGTCGCCTCGACCCGGATGTGCCGTTGGACGTCGGATGCCTTGACCCGCAGGTTAGGCTGACGGAAACGGATCGAGACCATCGCTTCAACGACCTTCTCCCGCAGCACCCCGTCCGGAGTTGCCAACAGGCCGCTCAGAGCAGTGAAAGCTGCCTCCCCGCCGAGCACAGCGAGCGTCTTGGGGAGTGCCCTGCGCACCCAGATCTCCTCCTCGCCGTCGTTCATGAAGGCCACCACCGTCGGGATGGCTCTCTCACCGAAGGCGATCACCGCGTCACGCGCCTCGTGCTTGAGACGCC
>CAZQYU010000361.1:0-3680 GCA_964597585.1 uncultured Thermoanaerobaculia bacterium | reverse complement strand
CCGAAGCCGCCATCCAGTGCGAGGGTACGCCAGCGACCGAGTCGAAGGATCCCCTTCAGGAAGGCCTTGATCGCGACCCGGCGGAGCGTTAACTCCGTATACCGTGCATGGGACGTTTAGGGTACTCGATCACCGAGCCGCATCGCGTGCCTGGCCCGTATACGTTTCTGCCCCGCTGCTACACGTAGGAAGCCACGACGCAAGGAGTCCAGATGTAGTTCAGCTCGGAGCCGTTCTTTGCCTTGCTCTTGAAGTCCACCTCAGCGTATGAGCCGCTGCCCTTGGCCATCGTGCCAACGACCACGGAGACCCGGATGGTGACTGGCGCACCGGAGAGCACAGGCCGGCTGGTGTAAAGGTGGATCCCCTTGTCGATGATCCCGTACGTGTCGACGTTGCCCGAGTCGATGTCGCAGATCGTGAAGCTGTCGCCGTACTGCCAGATGTTGTTCTGGACCGTGCTGACCTGCATCCGCGCATACGCCTTCGCGTTCTTGCAGGTGAAGCAGCCGTCATCCGCCCTGGCAATCCAGAAGCCGTGCAGGATCGTCCAGGTCTGGACGGAGAGGATCCCGGTCTTGGGGGGGGTGTAGAGGTAGTAGACGTTGGCCGCGTCGGGCGAGTAGACGTAGCCGACCCCCCAGCATCCGGACCCGGTCCCAGACCCGGAGTACGACTGGCCGATGTGGATTCGCCCCGAGCCGCTTGTGGGGATCAACCACGGGTTGCCGCGCTCGCCCTCCAGGCCCTCGAAGTGTTTGACGTCGGGCGCCAACAGCAGCGTCCCGATAGGCTCGGCGCGCTCCACCGCGGCCGCATCCAGAGCAGGAGCGTACATCGCCTTGATCTGAAGATCGGCCTCCACCGAGGAGGGCCGTTCGAGAAGCCGGGGCCGGATCTCGTCGAGGTAGGCGGAGAAGACCTCGTCCTCGTCTCCGTGGACCGCGTGCAGGGCCGCCAGGTCAACTTTGTGCTCACGGGCGGTCTTTTGCAGCCTCCTGGTGATCACTCGCGACCGGTCCTCGAGACGCGCCATACCTTCCCGTGCTCGAGCGAGCTCGGCCTCGTACTCCTCGATGTCGTGTTGACGTACGCTCTCGAGCTCCTTCCTGATCGTCTCGGGGTCGTGCATCGGTCACCTCCTTGCGTCTTCCCGCGGCCTGAACCGCGTGTCTGCCGGCGATTGGGTCGCCCCCGACCGGTACGGGTTGAGGGCCGCTCCGCCCGAGCGGCTCGCCGTTTCGATTTCAGGCGGTCGGCCCGGCCATGACCACGCGTCACCGCTTCGGGCCGTGCCGCCCGTCGGTCGGTCCCGGAGGAGGCGAACCCTCACCCCATCCGGAGTCGCCTTCATCGTCGTTCAGTGATGACTCTTCTCCCAATATGGCCCCTCCCCGCGCCAGGTGGCAACCCCACTTCGGTGCAAGGCTCGAAGAAGTCAGGAAGTGCGGGCTCGCCCAACATCCCAAGCTCTTGGAACCTGGCACCCAATGCGGTGAAACGTCCAACCACCTCTCCCCGTACCACCTGAGGAGACTCCCCACTGGAGGTCGAAATGCGGAGGATGCCCGCTGTGGCGCTCGCCAGTTTCCTCCTCACGGTCGCCTGCCTGCCGGACTCCGCCGTCGTCTTCGACGATCGATTCTCCGAGGCTCGCGAGCTCATCAGGGATCAGGTCAGCGACGGCGGGGTGCCTTCCATCGCAGTGGCTGTGGCACAAGACGGCGAGATCGTCTGGGAGGAGGCGTTCGGCTGGTCGGATGTGGAGAACCAGGTGCGGGCGACTCCCCACACCCCGTACCGACTGGGCTCGATCACCAAGACGATCACGGCGACCGGACTGATGCTGCTGGTCGAACAGGGCACAGTGGACCTCGACAGGCCTGCCGTCGACTACCTGCCGCGAGATGTCAGACCGCGGGCGTTCGAGGGCGATGTCGACGAGGTCACGGTCAGGCACCTGCTCAATCACCGGGCGGGCATCCCGGCCTACGCCGAGTCCTTCTTCGAGGACGACGAGGAGGCGATCCGCCCCTTGGCGGAGACCGTCCGCCGCTACGGCATCATCGCCTTTCCGCCGGGGTGGTCGTTCATCTACTGCAACCTCGGCTATGAGATGGTCGCCAGCATGATCGCCGAGGTCTCGGGGATGAGCTACGCCGAGTTCATCGAGGAGCGGGTGCTCTCACCCTTGGGCATGACCCGCTCCGGCGTCGGCCAGGGATCGCCGCTTGAGGAGCCGTACGCGGCCTGCTACACACCGGCGCTCGAGCGCATCCCGTCGTATCGGACCGGGTATCCCGGCGGGGACGGCAACTACGCGAGTGCTCACGACCTGATTCGCTTCGCGATGTTCCACATGGGTGACCGCCTTCCCGATCAGAAGGCGATTCTGACCGACACGAGCCTCGCCGCGATGCAGGAGGCATACCCGCCCTCGAACCAGAGGTACGGGCTCGGATGGGACCTCGACGCCAGCGAGCGCGGGTATCGCTCCGTCTGCCACGGGGGGGAGGGCCCCGGCGTCGACGCCTTCATGCGACTCTTCCCCACCGAGGACATCGCGGCGGTCGTGCTGTGCAACGCCGAGTGCCGACTGTACGAGATCCAGAAGGCGATCTTCACCGCCCTGATCCCGGAGTTGGGCGAGCCGGAGCCAGTCGAGCCGGATGCCGTTGAGACGAGCGTCACTCCTGAGCCCGCCGACGAACCGAGCGAGCTGAACGGGGCCTGGCTGGGGAAGATCATCGCGTACGACCGCGAGCTGGACGTCGAGCTGCTCATCGACGGGACCGGGGCCACCGTAGCGGTCGGGGGCCAGCCAGACGACGAGCTCGAGATCACGGTGCTCACGCCGACCTTTCTCCTCGGGATGTTCGACGCGGAGATCCCCACCCCGGACAACCAGCGCTACCCCTACCGGAACCGCCTGGCGGTGGCCACGGACGGGGATCGACTCTTCGGGGCAATCACCAGCGTGGGCTGGAGGGAAGGCCGGGCCGGGCACTACGAGCTGTCATCGCGAATCGAGCTTCGCCGCTCTCCACCGGGGATGGCCACCAGGCAATGAGAGCGCCCGGCACCGCCCCGAGAGCCAGCCCTTCTGCTCGGTGCCAGCTCATCCGACAGAGCGCCCGTTCATGCGCTCCACGTCCAACTCATGCGGCAGAAGACCAAGTCATGGTAGAAGAAGACCATGGTAGTGAGGCGGATCCTGGTGCATGTGTCCCAGACGGAGCACCGCGTCGTCGATCCGGACGACGTCTATTGCCTTGAGGCGAGCGGCGGCGAGACGGAGGTCCGGCTCCGGTCGCGGACACCATTGGTGGACCTGCGGCCGATCGGCGACGTCGCGCCGCTGTTCGAGCCCTTCGGGTTCGTGAGGATTCACCGCGAGCACGTCGTCAACCTGGCTCGCGTGGCTGTGGTCAGGCTGCAATCCGATGGCCGTGACTGGGAGCTGAAGCTCAAGCCGCCGGTGAACGCGGTGCTGCCGATCGCGCGGGAACGGCTTGGCGCGCTCCGGGCAGCGTTCGGTGTCCAACCGGAGTGACGCGCTAACGTGCCGGGCCTGTCATGGGAGCGGGGCGCTCGAGCGGAGATCGTGCAGCGGCCACCCGTTCACCTACAGTTGGCCTTTCGTCTTCAGTTCCTCAGCTTGAGTCGTAGGCTCCGGTCAC
>CAZQYU010000360.1:2147-3698 GCA_964597585.1 uncultured Thermoanaerobaculia bacterium | reverse complement strand
GGTGACCAGGGTTCGACGGACCTTGAGGGTCGGGGTCAGCTCGCCGCCGTCGATGCTCAGCGTCGCTGGCAGCACCCGGAACTGCTTGACCTGTTCGAAGCGCGCGAGATCCCGGTTGGCGGTCTCGACCGCCGTGGCGAAGAGCGAGGTCACCTCCGGCCGCCTGACCAGCTCGCCGAGCTCGAGGTGCCCGAGCCCGTGTTCCGCCGCCCACTCGGTGACGGCCTCTGGGCTCGGCGACAGCAGTGCGACCACGAACGGGCGCCGGTCGCCGATCAGGACTGCGGCGTCCACGAACGGCGACTGCTTGAGCAGGCTCTCGATCGGCTGCGGAGCGACGTTCTTGCCGCCGGCGGTGACGATGAGGTCCTTCTTGCGGTCGGTTATGTAGACGAAGCCGTCCTCGTCGATGCGCGCCACGTCGCCGGTCGAGAAGAAGCCGTCATCGTCGAATGCCTCGGCGGTGCGCTCGGGCTTGTTCCAGTAGCCACGGGTGATGCTCGGCCCCCGGGCGAGCAGCTCGCCGTCGTCGGCCAACTTGAGCTCGCAGCTCGGCAGGGCGCGGCCGACCGCACCCAGCTTGCAGTCGCCGGGCTGGTAGCCGCTGAGGGTGAGTACGGGCGAGGTCTCAGTCAGACCGTAGGCCTCCTGGATCGGGATGCCGATCGCGTAGAAGAACTCCATCACGTGCAGCGGCATTGGCGCGCCGCCGCAGAAGGTCCCGCGCAGCCGGCCGCCGAGCGCTTCGCGGACCTTGGCGAGCACGAGCCGGTCGGCGGCCGCGTGGCGGGCGCGAAGCCCGATCGACGGGGTGGTCGCAACAAGCCGGTGCCGGGCCATCTCGAGGCCGACCCGCTGTGCCCAGTGGAAGATCGCCCGGCGCCGCGCCGGCGCCGCCGCAACCTTCTGCATGACGCCGTCGTGGACCTTTTCGAGCACTCTCGGGACGCTCGCGAAGATGGTCGGACGCACGGTCGGGATCAGCTCGGCGACATGGTGCACGGAGCAGTACGCTCGGTTGACCGAGCGCGCCATGTAGCCGTAGCCCGAGATGCGCTCGATCATGTGGCACAGGGGCAGAAACTCGAGGGCGAGGTCCCCGGGAGCACCGACGTCGACCCGCTCGAGGATCTCGCGCACGTTGGTGACGATGTTGCGGTGGGAAAGCATGACCCCTTTCGGCTCGCCGGTGGTTCCGGAGGTGTAGACGATGGTGGCGAGGTCGTCCGGCTCGACCGCAGCAGCCTGCTCCCAGTACCACGCTTCGGTTCCGTCCGGAGCGACCGCGGTGAGCTCGTCGAGGGCGCGGACACCGGGAGGCGGCCCACCTTCGATCTGAATCAGGTGACGCAGGCCGGGGCACTCGCGCCCGGCCTCGGCGAGGCGACCCATCAGCTCCGGTCCCTCGGCGATTCCAGCCACTGCGCCGGAGTCCGCGGCCTGGTAGGCGATCTGGGCAGGGGTGAGGGTCGTGTAGAGCGGGACGTTGGTCGCTCCCAGCGCGAGCAGGGCGAGGTCGACCATGTGCCACTCGGGCCGGTTGTCGCTGAC
>CAZQYU010000360.1:0-2047 GCA_964597585.1 uncultured Thermoanaerobaculia bacterium | reverse complement strand
CGGTCGTGATGTTGGTCGGGCTGCTGGCCCTCGGGGCGTCGCGTCCGGTCGCGATGCGGGTCGAGGTCGCGCCGCTCAGGGCCGAGGGTCAGGGCACGGCGGTCGAGATCGTCGTCCAGGTCGCTCCCGAGGACCGGTCGCGGATCGGACGGACGGTGTGGCTGCAGGGCGAGCTGAGCCGGGGCGGTTCGACCGTCGTCCGCCTCGCCCGCGGCGTCGAGCTCGATGCGCAGGGCAGGGTGCAGCTCGAGCTGACCCTCGAGCCGGGAAGCTACGACCTCGGGATCGAGCTCCAGGCCGGGCAAGGCGGTGTCTCGGGCTTCTGGAAGGGCAGTGCCGTCGTCCCGCGGCTCGAGCCTGGGGAGGCGCCGCCGGTGACGGCGGCAGCCGTCGTTGCCGCTGCGAGGCCGGCGCCCGCGCCCGCCACGTCTCCGGCGCCGGAAGCGGCCCCTGCGTCCCAGGACGTGCCTGACCGACCGGCCGAGCCGGCCGACGTGGGCGAAGCGCCCGTCGCCGAGCCCGCCGCGGCGGCCGAAACGACGGCCCGGCTCGCACCACAGCCGAGCCTACCGCCGACCACGACTGCCGGCCGCGACTCCGCCCCCGAAGCAGCTTCCGCAGCTTCCGCCCCTTCGCCTCCCTCTGAAGCGCCCCCATCCCCGTCGCCCGCTCCGGTCGCAGTGCCGACTCCCGTGCCGGTGGTCGTTGCGGCGGCCGCACCGACGCCACGACCGCATCCGCCGCTGCTCGACCCGGACCGATGGGGTGCGGACGCCTCTGACCTCGCCGACCTCACGGTCTGGGTCGAGGACCGCGGCCGCCCGGTGGCCGGCCTCGAGCGCGGCGCGTTCCGGATCGAGCTCGACGGCGATCAGGCTGCGATCGAGGACTTCGGCGACGCGAGCCGGGCGCCGCTGTACCTCGGGTTCGTGGTGCACGTCGCCCCGGAGACGCTGAACAGCCTGTCGGGCCTCCAGGCCCTGCTCGGGCGTTTGGCGATCCAGGCCTCGGGTGATCGCGGCAGCGCGCTCGTGATGGCAGATGACAGCTCGGGTGCGGCGCCGATCTGGGGCGCCAGCGCGGACAGGGTCGCGGCGCTGCTGCGCTCCAGCGCGGAAGGCGGCCAGGTCGACCTCGCGGGCATGGTCGTGGCCGCCCTGAACGGCCTCGCCGAGCGTCGCGGGCGACGCGTGCTGGTGGTCGTGGCCGACGGCGGAGACGGCTCCGAACGGTCGGGCTGGAAGGCCGCGGTCGACCGTGCCGAAGGGGCCGGTGTCCCGGTGCTCGTGGTCGGGGTCGAGGGCGGTCGGCTCGAGTCCGCCACTCGAAAAGGTCTCGAACGTGTCGTCGATGCCTCGGGCGGTGCGGCCTACTTCCCGCGCCTGAGCGACTCGGGCCTGCTCGAGCTGGTCGCCGACCTCTATGCCGACACCGTCGCCGCGACCTACGACCTGCGCGTGGCGCGCCCAGCGTCGGGAGATGCCTCCAAGGTGAAGGTCGAGGTCCTCGGGGGCCAGACCGAGGCGCGCCACTCGCGACGGCTGCGCTAGGAGTAGGTAGCCCATAGCGTACACGGCGTCTTTCGGGCGGCGTGAGGCCCTGTTTTCGTTGCGTCGTCGGCCCGTACTCTCAAGTACTGCTCCTCGAATGCGCCTCAACAGGCCCTTCACGGCGCTGGGAAATCCACCATCCATCTATGAGCTACACACTCCGAGAACCGCCCTCCGCATGGTCTGTTGGGGGGTAGCGAGGGTTGTCGCGCGACAGAAACGACTCGGCGGCTCACGAGCTGCCGGAGACGATCTACGATGGATGGGTAGGAAGTCCCGTTCAGTTCCAGCTTTGGCCCTGCACCTCGAAATCGATGCTCGTCGGGTCGTTCGTAGGGTCTGGGTGGCTCCTGGACAGTAGCGGGGCTCGGGGGTGAGCATGGCCAATCTCCTGCCTGACGATCGGCGACCCGCCGAGGACACTCCCGGCTCCGGCGAGCTGGCCCTCGCGGAGGTCCTCGATGTGGCGGTGGTCCAGGCTCTGATGGACGACTTCT
>CAZQYU010000359.1:0-3715 GCA_964597585.1 uncultured Thermoanaerobaculia bacterium | reverse complement strand
GTCAGTACCACGACGTGCAGCGGGCGCAGATCGGCAGCTCCTCGAAGCGCCCCTCGAGGTGGATGCGCCGCAGGTACGCCAGCCGCTCTCCCCGCCAGATCCCGGCCAGGGTGTCGCCCCGTGTGAGATCACCGATCACGAGCTCGTCCTCGCTGTCCAGGCAGCAGGCGGAGACCTTGCCGTCGGCGTGCACCGAGAGGTTCCGCCACAGCATCCGGCACGGGGCGCGGGCCGGCGGTTCGGGACGCACGCCGCCCACGCTGAGGTCATCGACCTTGCCCGTCCAGTCGTTGTACTCGTTGATGTGGATCTCGTCCTCAGGAGCCAGGAGGGGGCGCCACCGCTCGAAGAAGGCATCGATTTGATCGGCGGTGTCCTGCATCCGGATGATCCGCAGCACGAGCTTGGGGCGTCGACGCGTCCCTCGCGCCTCGAGCAGACGCATCACGTTCGCCTCGACCTTCTCGAGGCGGCCGCCGACCCTGATACGGGCGTAAGTTTCCGGGGTCACACCGTCGATCGAGACGACCAGGATGTCCGCTTCGAGTGCAAGCAGACGTTCGAGGTTGGCCTCGCCGAGCAGGGTCGCATTGGTCAGCATCACGATCGGGCGCACGCCGCGCGCCACGGCGTGGCCGACCAGCTCCGCCCATCGCGGGTGCAGCATGGTCTCGCCGAAGCCCTGCGGCAGGAGCACGAAACCACGCTCACCGGCGAGCTCGTCGATCACTGACCGGGCGAGATCCGGGTCCATCAGCTGCGCCGGTCGCGACGTGGTCGGCACCGGACACATCACGCACTTGAGGTTGCACGCGGCGGCGAGCTCGAGCCCGAGCTCGATCGGGAATGGGATCTCTTGCCACACCGCGGGATCGCCGGTCGAGAGCGCCGCCGCCCGGCGGTCGAACTCGTCTCCGGAGGCGTCCGCGAAGAATCCTCGCACCGACGCCTCGAAGCTCGGGGGGGTCTCCGATGCAGTGGGGGGTTCGCCGTCGATCGCCATGCCGCGCCTCGTCACCTCCGGTGCGAGCCGGAGATGAGACCGGGGCTCGGCACCGTCGGTCATCCTAGCTCAGCGCGGGCGATGCCCGCAACCGTTCCCGAGGCTGCATCGCCGTGAGCCGTCCCACCAGGAACGACCCGGACCCGAGGATGAAACGGCACATGCGGTACCGGAGGGGACCCTTCGACTCCGCGGCCCTGGCAGGCCGCTGCACTCAGGGTGACAGAGTGGGTTTCGCGTCATCCTGAGCAAGCGAGCCCCGGCCCCCTCTTTGTCATCCTGAGCGAGCGTCGGGCTTCTCCCTCCCCGTCATCCTGAGCGAGCGAGCCAAAGGCGAGCGAGTCGAAGGATCCCCACCGGGAACGCAGGTCGAAGCCGTTCACCTCCCCGATCAGCCGCTTCGGCCTTCCTTCGTGGCAGGAGTGTCGTCGAGGAGACGACGACCCGGAGTAGCGAGCGGCCCGAAAGAGCCGCCGCTGCGTTACCATCGCGCCGGTGAGACCCGCGACCTGGCCCGCAAACGCACCGAGCCCGTCACTTTCGGCGGAGCGCCTGGTATCGGAGGGCGATGCCGTCCCGGCGCCCGGCGGGAGGCGACGCTGACGGTCCTCCTCTGGACCGTGGTGCCGCTCGTGCTGCTGCACGCGTGGCTCGCGCTGAGGCATCCTCGGACGCTTCGCTTCCAGCTCGTGGTCGACATCGGTCTGCTCGCGGTGTGCGGGCCGGCGCTTCTCACCGGACGCGACCTCGACCCCGTGCGCTGCCTCGCCGGGGTGAGACCCTTCACCACCTGGGAGTTCTCCCCGGACACCGAGCTGCAGCCCGTCCAGTCGGACGTCGTGCTCCAGTTTCACCCATGGTGGGCGGAGGCCCGCCGTCAGCTCCTCTCAGGCGAGCTGCCGCTGGTCTCGGAGCGGATCGGCAGCGGGCTGCCGCTGCTCGCCAACGGCCAGACCGGGCTCGTCGCCCCGATGATGCTGCCGGTGTGGGCACTCGGTCCCGAGCGCGGCACCACCGTGATGGCGTTCTGGAAGCTCGAGGCAGCGGCAATGGGCGCCTACCTGCTGCTACTTGCAGGGCTGCGCCTCCCACATCCGGCCGCGGCCTTCGGCGGGGTCGTCTGGGGGAGCGGTCAGTATCTCGTCGTCTGGCTGTTGGTGCCACTCGGGTGGGCGGTCGCCGCTGTGCCGTGGGTCTGGTGGGGCGTCCTCGCCGCCGCGAGGCGGAGGACCCGACCCCGCCGCATCGTGCTCACCGGGCTCGCGCTCGGCTGGCTTCTCGGCGCCGGGCTTCACCCCGAGACCTCCGCGGCAGCCGTCGGCTCCGCACTCCTCGCGGCTCTCATCCTTCACCCCCAGAGGTGGCCGCGCCTCGCCGTCGTCGCGGCGCTCGCCGCTGCGTCCGCCGCCGCACTCTTGCTGCCCACCCTGCTGTACGCCCGCACGACCGCCCGCCACGAGGTCACCCGCATCGTCAACCGCACACGGCCGTCCTGGGCCCTGCGCGCCGACCTCGCGGCTCAGGCCGTGCTCCCGGCGGTATGGGGCCACCCCGGCCGGAGCGACTGGACGCGCCCCTATCCCCATGCCCCGGCTGCAGCCGGGGTCGGCGGGGTGGTGCTCGGTGTGCTCGCCGCAGGCATCGCGCTGCGCCGACGCCGCCGGCTCGTGATCGCCGGGCTCGCGGTGTTCGCCGTTCCGCTGCTGCTGGTCTACCGGATCCCGCCCCTGGACTGGCTGCTGGTGCGCATCCCGCCCCTCGACAGGATGTCTCTGGTGCGCTTCCAGGTGCTCGTTCCATGGTCGATCGTGCTGCTCGCCGCCGTAGCCGTCGAAGGTCTCTCCAGGGGGCGACGACGGGGATGGCCCGCAATCGCCGTGTTGGGTGTCGTGCTCGCCGCGGCGCTCGTGATCGCCCGTCCGCTCGAGCTTGCCCCGGCAAGCCGTGCGGCGGTGCTGGTGACGGTCGTTCTCGCGATGGTCGTCGCCGTCCGCGGACACCGGCTGCTCCGATTCCTGCCGGTCCTCGCCGCGGCCGAGCTCGGTCTCCTCGCGTGGGGCCTCAACCCCGCGGCCGCGCCCCGCGACCGGCTGCCCGAACCGAAGGCGATCGTCGAGCTCCAGCGCCGCGTCGCCGCGGAAGGCGGTCGCATCGCGGGGCTCGGCGGAGTGCTGCCGCCCAACCTCGCCAGCCGCTACGGGCTCGCCGACCTGCGCGGCTCGGATCCGCTGCGGCCGCTCCCTTTCACCGAGTTGATGGCCGTCCTCGGCGAGCCGGAGCCGGTGCTCGGCGGTCCGCTCGGGCGAGCACCTGCGGGCCTGCTCGGCGCGTGGGGCGTGCGCTGGCTGCTCACGCCCCCCGGCGCCTCACCGGGGGACGGCTGGGAGCGGGTTTTCGCCGACGCCGACGCCGCGCTGTGGCGCAACCACCACGCGCTCGCCGAGGTCCGGCTCGTGGGCGACGTCGTGGCGCTGCCCGATGAGGAGGCCCGCACACTGCTGCTCGACCCCGGCCTCGACCTGTCCCGGACAGCCGTCGTCCCGCCTGGCGTCGTCGCCAACGCGCAACGGGTCGCGATTCTCCACCTCAACGAACGGCCCACGACGATGACCGCCGAGGTCGACTGTGACGGTCCGTGCCTGCTGGTGGTCGCCCGCCCCTGGGCGCCCGGCTGGCGGGCACAGCTGGACGGCACCCGCGCCCCGCTCGTAC
>CAZQYU010000358.1:0-3749 GCA_964597585.1 uncultured Thermoanaerobaculia bacterium | reverse complement strand
CCCTGCGCTGCCGCGCCTGGGCGACGAAGCGCTCAGGGGCCCGGGGCGAGGCGAGCACCAGCCAGGTCCCCTCCATGCCGGCGATGGCCTCGATCACGGCGCGCCAGCCGGCGTCGTCGTCGACGTCTTCGAGCCGGAGCACCGGGTACGGTCGGATCACGATGTCGTGGCCGGCGACCAGCGCCTCGAGCTCGCGGCACTCGGCCGGGTGGCGAGTGACGAGGACGTATCGGGTCACGGGACCATCGCCCGCAGGTCGCTGTCGGCGAGGGCCGCATGGCAGGCGCGGGCAGCGGCCTCGCCGGTCGGTGCCGCCGCAGCGACCCGCGCGACCCTTGCGTGCGTGATCTCCTCGTCGACCTCGCCGAGCACGGCCGTGAGGCGCAGCACGCCGCCGTCCTCATCCGCCAGGCAGCCGAGCGGCAGGTGGCATCCACCTCCGAGCATCTGAAGCAGGAGGCGCTCCGCGCCGACGCGGCGCGCCACCGGAGCATCATGGAGGGCGGCAAGACCAGCGGTGTGCGGGTCGCCCGAGCGGGTCTCGACCGCGAGCGCACCCTGGCCCGGCGCCGGCAGCATCACCTCGGGCGGCAGCTCGACGACCTCGAGGCCGCCGAGGTCGAGGCCGAGCCGCGAGACGCCCGCGGCGGCGAGCAGGATGGCGTCGTAGTCGCCGCGCTGCAACTTGCCGACCCGGGTCGGCACGTTGCCGCGCAGCGCGGTGACGCGGACTCCCGGCGCGAGGACGAGGACCTGCGCGGCGCGGCGCAGCGACGAGGTCCCGACGACCGACCCCGGCGGAACGCCGAGCGGGTTGGCCGCCGAGGGCTCGAGCAGACCGGAGCGGGCGAGGAGCAGATCTGCGGCCGTGGTCCGCTCTGGGATGGCCACGACCTCGAGGCCCTCCGGCTCCTCGGTCGGCAGGTCCTTGAGTGAGTGGACCACCAGGTCGACCGTGCCGTCCACGAGGGCGAGCTGGAGCTCCTTGGTGAAGAAGCCCTTGCCTTCCATCTTGTGGAACGCGACGTTCTGGATTCGGTCGCCCTGGGTCTTGACGATCTCGAGCCGGCACTCGCGTCCCAACTCGTCGTGGATACGTCCGGCCATCCGCCGGGCCTGCCACAGCGCGAGATCGGACCCGCGGGTCCCGAGCACCAAGGGGCGGGTCACGGTCCACCTCCGGAGGGTTCGTTCGGCGTGCGCCCGTTCTCGCCGAGCCCGTCGAGAAAACCATCGACCACCGCGCTGGTGTGCGCCCACGCCGCCGCCTTGAGGCCGCGCAGCGGGACCTGGACGAGGCGCTTGACCATGTCCTCGGTGAGCCGCTCGAGCGCCTGGCGCTCGTCCTCGTCGAGCTGTGCGAGGTCTTTGCCGAGCGCATGGCGGACGGTCCGCTCCGCAACCTCCCGAAAGGCGGTATGGAGCGAGCGGGCCACCGGCGAGAGCTCGCGGTCGAGAAATCGCCGCCGCAGGATGGTGAGCTGGTGGTCGACCAGCGCCTCACAGCGGTCGGTCTCCTTGAGGCGGAGGCGCCGGTTCCGTTCGGCTTCCTCACGCATCGCCTCGATGCCGTGCAGCACGACTCCGGGCTCGGCGCCCGCGGCGGGGTCGATATTGGGCGGCAGGCCGAGATCGACCACCAGCAGCTGCTCGTCCGCCGGCAGGTGTGCCCTCATCGCTGCGATGTTGGCGCGGCTCAGCACCGGCTGGTCGACCGTCACGGCGGCGACTACGGTCCCGACCCGTGGCGGGTCGAGCTGCACCGCGTCGAGGGACAGCGTGCCGGCGGCGGAATCGCCCTGGACCAACGTCCTCGCCCGCTCGGACGAGCGGTTGGCGACCACGATCCGGCGCTCGGGGTCGGCGGAGCGCACGAGACGAAGTGACTGCGCCGCCATGGTGCCGGCGCCGATCAGCAGCACCGGGGCGGACGATGCTGCCAGGTGGTCGTTGAGCGTGCGCTCGACCAGAGTCACCAGGGACACCGGGCGGCGGCTGAGCTCGGTCTCGTTCTTGATTCGTTTGGCGAGGTGGAAGGCCTCATGGAAGCACTGGTCGAGGAAGCCGCCGAGCAGCCCGAGGCGGTGGGACGTCTCATGGGCCTCCTTTGCCTGGCCCGCGATCTGGGCCTCGCCGATCATCATCGAGTCGAGGGCGGCGCAGACCCGGAACAGGTGGCGGGCGGCCTCCTGGCCGCGCAGGAAGTAGAGCTCGTCGTCGGGCGGAAGCTCGGTCACGCCGTCGGTGAGGTCGGTCAGGCTGCGGCGAAGGTGGTAGAGCAGGTTCTTCGAGTGGGAGTGTCCATCGGTCCGGAAGTAGAACTCGACGCGGTTGCAGGTCTTGAGGTAGACCAGCTCCGACACGCCGGCAAGGCGTGCGAGCTCGGCCAGGCTGTCCTCCGGAAAGTCAGAGGGCAGGCCGGCAGTTCCGAGCGACTCGAGCTGTGTGGTGCGGTAGCTGGCACCGACGACACCGATGCGGTCCACAAAATACTCCCGCGGCGGATGATACCGGAGATGCGATCGCAGCTGGGTCACAGGCGGGTAAAACACGCGGCGTCCGCGTATTGGGTGTGCAACAGTTCGGCCGCAGGCCACGGACTGGTTCTTTACCACAGAGACAGTTGACAGTGAGAAGGTGAGGAGGTGAGGAGGTAAGAAGGCGGGGGAGCGGTGACGGCGTTCCGGGCTGGGCGTTGTGGGTGACTTATCGGGCTCGCTGTCATGCCTTGAGGGGGGAGAACCCTCAGCAGCCGACGATTCGGTTGGTGGATCCTCTCCTGGTGTTTCGCCCCCGGGACCTTCTCACGTGCTCACCTTCTGACCTTTTGACCTCTCCGTGGTTCAGTTCTTGCCTGCGAGCAGGGCATCGATCGCCTTGAAGTCGACCTTCTCCGTGCGGGCCCGCTCGTGTCCCTGGGCGTCGAGCAGGATGAAGGTCGGGGTGCCGGCGAGCTCGAAGCGCGCCCGTGTCTGTTGAGCGGCGTCAAAGTAGACCGGATAGGTGAGCTCGAAGTGCTTCACGTAGGTGCGGACCTTTTCGATACTGTCGCGGATGCCGGGATCGATGGCGACGATGCACAGACGGTCGCCGTAGCGCGCCTGCGCCTCCTTGATGCGCGGGATCTCCTCCTTGCAGTAGCGGCACCAGGTCGCCCAGAACACGACCATGGTCGGTCCGTGACCGAGCACGGCGTCGACGGTGGTCTCGGTCCCGTCGAGCTTGTGGAGAACGATCGGCGGTTCATCTGCGGCGGCTGTCATCGATGCGACCAGGACGATCACGATGACGAGTGGTGCGGCAAGTGAAAGCAAGGTTCGACGGCTTCTGGACATCGGCATCCTCCGGTCCCGGACCCGAGCTCGGTCCGGGCGTGCCGGATAGTATGACGTATCGCGTGCCGCCGTCACCCTCGCGACACAGACCTCTTTTCGTGCCTGGTCGGCTCAACCCCGTCGGCGCATCTCAGGTCCGTGCCGCCCCCGACCCGCTTCATGGTGGGTTTGGCGATCTCGATGCCCACCGCGCGACCGCACCCGCGACGCTTCCGGCACGCCTCCCGTCGTGCTAGCGTTTCCAGGTGCATGCCACGAGTCAAGCGACGCGGCGCGATGCTCCCGGCGAGGATGGGGGCTCCGCCCGTCAGGATGCCGTGATCGCCATCGTCTCCGCGGTGACCGGCGCGAGCCGGGAACAGATCCTCGAGGAGTTCGCCGACTACCCCGGGCGGCTGCGCGACTTCAGGGACG